>JAJEHI010000010.1 GCA_022823775.1 Defluviicoccus sp.
CCCCTCTCCCCCGCGGGGAGAGGGTTAGGGGGTCCAGACCGGGTACATAGGTAACGGAATAGACCGGGGACATGGGTAACAGGTCTTGTGATCGGCGGGGAGGGCCTTGCCGATGGTTTGGAAGGAGACCTGTGTTGTGGAAGAACGGCTGCGTTTTGTGCTGGCGGTTGAGGCGGGAGAGGAGACGTTTGCGGCGCTCTGCCGTCGCTTCGGTGTGAGCCGTCGTGTCGGTTACAAGTGGTATGCGCGCTATCGGCTGGAGGGGGTTTCGGGGTTATCGGACCGCTCGCGCGCGCCTGGGCGGCGTCCGCACGCTTTGTCCGACGAGATCGCGGCTGCGTGCCTGGCGGTTCGGCGTGCGCATCCGCGCTGGGGTCCTGTGAAGGTTCGGGCGTGGCTCGAGCGTCGCGATCCGGGGGTGGTGTGGCCGGCGGCGAGCACGATCGGGGCTCTGTTCGACCGCGAGGGTTTGACGGTGAAGCGCCGCTTGCGGCGCCGCGCGGCGCCGCGGACCGTGCCGTTTGCGGCGTGCGCGGCGGCCAACGACGTGTGGTGCATCGACTTCAAGGGCTGGTTCCGGACCGGCGACGGGGCGCGCTGCGAGCCGTTGACCCTGTCGGATGCGCACAGCCGCTACCTTCTGCGCTGCCAGGCGGTGGCGCGCGCCGATGCCGCCCATGTCTGGCCGATCCTGGACGCCGCCTTCCGCGAGCATGGGTTGCCGCTGGCGCTGCGCTCGGACAACGGGGCGCCGTTCGCCTCGACCGGGGCGGGCGGGCTGTCGCGGCTCTCGGTTCTGGCGATCAAGGCGGGGGTGCGGCCCGAGCGCATCGCGCCGGCCAAGCCGCAGCAGAACGGCCGCCACGAGCGTCTGCATCTGACGCTCAAGCAGGAGACCGCGAGCCCGCCGGCCGCGAGCCTGCGCCGGCAGGCCGAGCGGTTCCGCGCCTTCCAGCGGCTGTACAACTTCGAGCGCCCCCATGCCGCGCTCGATCACAACACCCCGGCCGAGCGCTACCGGCCCGGCGGGCGCAGCTGGGACGGCATCCTCCGCGAGCCGCCCTCTCCGGACGACGCCGAGCGCCGCCGCGTGCGCCGCAACGGCGAGATCAGGTGGAACGGCAACCTCATCTACATCAACCAGGCGCTCGCCGGCGAGCCCGTCGCGCTGATCGAGGACGAGGAAGGCCTCTGGCGGGTCCGCTACGGCCCTATCGAGCTCGGCCTCATCGACCGTCGCGGCGCCCGCCTGCGACAACCGAAACGGACGGCCCGTGGAGTTGTGGATAACCCAAGCGGGTTACCCACAACCCCACCGGCCCGGCAGCAAAAACCCGATTGAAATCAGACCTGAACAAAACAAGAAAACTGTTACCCATGCCCCCGGTCAGAACTGTTACCTATGTGCCCGGTTGCTCAAGGGTGAGGGTTCCCCCGTGAAAGCCTCCCTCATCCCGAGTAGGCGCGCTAGCGCCGTATCGAGGGACGGCCGCCACCCGCTTCTTTCACCCGTCATGGTCGGCGGAGGCCGAGCATGACGGCGGGGGCGGGGGGACGGGTGCCGCCCTCCCCCGGCCCCTCCCGCAAGCGGGAGGGGAGAAGGTAGGCAGGGAGACGGCGGGCGGGTCCCCTCTCCCCACCGGGGAGAGGGTCAGGGTGAGGGGGGGCCTTTCGAGCGGTAGCCGGCGGCGACGGTCTCCGGCAGGCGGAACAGGCGCCGTGCCGTCCCGCCCAGTATGCGGCGCTTGTCGGCCTCGCTCAGGATCGCCAGGTCGCCGACCGCGCCCGGCAGGTCCATGTCGGATGCGGGATAGTTGGAGGCGTAGATCAGGCTGTTGGGCGCGTCGATCGCCCGGTAGGCCGCCGCCAGCGCGTCTTCCCTGTCCGGCACCTCGACCGGATTCGAGGTGTAGTACATCTCCCGCATGTATTCGCCCGGAAGGCGCTTCAGCGTCGGGCACTCGGAGCTCCGCATGCGGTATTCGTTGTCGAGCCGCATCGTCAGCCACGGCACCCAGGAGATACCCGAATCCATCCAGATCACGTTCATGCGGGGAAACCGCTCCGGCATGCCGTTCACGATCCAGTTGGTGCAGTGGACGATGTTGTACCATTGCTGCGACAGCGCCTTGACGGCCATGAACTTGCTGACGGTGCGGAACAGCGGGTCTTCCCAGTCGGTTCCGCCGTGGAAGGCGATCGGCAGGCCGGCCTCCTCGATCGCCGAGTAGACCGGCATGTAGGCGTTGTCGTGCACCGGTTTCTCGCGCAGCGACGTGACCTGGAACCCGGCGATACCGGGACGGTCCGCATAGGCTTCCACCGTCCGGAGAGCGTCGCGCGGCGCGTTGAACGGAAGCATGATCCAGCCGAGCAGCCGCGGCGATACCGGCAGGACCCGCTCGGTCAGCCAGCGGTTGTAGGCGCCGAGAACCCCGGCCTCGACCTCCGGCTGGGGGTGGAGGCCCATGATCTGGAGGCCGAACGGCGACAGCGCGGCCACGTCGACCCCCATCGCGTCCATCGCGCGGAGCGCGAGCTCGGCCGCCCGGTGGGTGCCGTCGCCGGGGGTGGTTTCGAGGCGGCGCAGGATGTCGCGCGTGATCCTCCCGCCGACCTCGTGATAGGCGACGCGGTCGAGCGGGAACCGCGCCGCCTGCCGGGCCGCGCCCTGCGCGCTCCGCGCGAGCTGGCGGACGATCGGGTCCTCGATCAGCGGAATGATCTCGACGATCGACTCTTTCTCGTAGACATGCGCATCGGCGTCGACCACCAGCATGCCGTCGATGCCGGCCTCCGCCCGGCGGCGCGCGTTGGCGAGATGATCGCCGGTGTGAAAGGTCTCGGCGGCGAGGCCGGCCGCTCCGCCGGGCCCGGGAATTTCCATGCCTGCCCCCGCGCGGGTTTCAGTGCATCGACTGGCCGCCGTCGACGTTGACGGTCTGGCCGGTGATGAAGTCGGACCCCGCCGACATCAGGAACATGACCGCGCCGACCAGATCGTCGGGATACTGGTGGCGGCGGATGATGCGTCCGGGCGGGGGTTCGTTCTTCTGGGCGTAGTCGCCGGAGGAGGCGACCTGGGTATCGCTCAGCGTGAAGCCCGGGGTGATCGCGTTGACGCAGATATTGTAGGGGCCGACCTCGGTCGCGAGCGAGCGGGTGAGCCCGATCACCCCGGCCTTGGAGGTCGAGTAGTCGAGCCGGTTGGGCGCGCCCATCCAGAACCGGCCGGACGAGATGTTGACGATCTTGCCGCCGCCCTGCTCCCGCATTTGCGGGACCACCGCGCGGCAGCAGACGAAGATGCCGCGCAGATTGACTTCCATCACGCGATCCCAGCGCTCGACGTCGATCTCCATCCAGTCGCCGCGCGGCAGCACGCTCATCAGCGAGGCGTTGTTGAGCAGCCCGTCGATCCGCCCGAAGCTGTCGATCGCGGTCCGGGCCATGCGCTCGGCCTGACCGGCGTCGCTCACGTCGGTCGCGCACGCAACCGCCTCGCCGCCGGCGGTCCGGATCGCCGCCACCGTGTCGTCGTTGGCCTCGGCGTCGATGTCGGCGACCACGATCCTGGCGCCGGCCTCGGCCATGCGCTCGCAATAGACCCGGCCGATCCCCTTGCCGCCGCCGGTGACGATTATCGTCCGGTCCCGGACGCTGAGCAGATTTGCGCTGTCGAATCCGTCTTTCATGCCCGCTCCGCCGGTTGAAATGCGGCGGGATTATCCCCGCCCGGAAACCCGGATGTCCAGCCGGCTAGGGGCCGAAGGTGCGGTACAGCCAGGCGGCGATCTCGCCCTCCAGGGGGAAGGACAGCATGCCGAGCACCGAATAGCCGAGCAGCCAGGGCATCAGATAGAACCGGATCATGTAGAAAAACCAGGCGACATAGAGCGGAACCATCGGCTCGATCAGGAAGCCGGGCGTGATCGGACGGAACAGGCGGATGATCGGATCCGTCATCCGCACGAAGACCCGCATGAAAAAGAACGGCGAATTCGTCGGCAGGAAGATGTTCATCCCGAAACGGCCGATCAGCGTCCACATGATCGCGCCCAGAACGTAATCCTGGACGACCGCCCAGACCGGAAACGCCCCGCTCATCTGCCGCCTCTCGCCGCGCGTCGCGCGCTGGATAAAAGAAACCGGGGGCGGAACCTCGTTCCGCCCCCGGCAAGAGTCACGCGTCGGTTTACGCTAGTGCGACGCCTCCAGAATGGTCGACCCGCTGGGATCGCGGGTGTTGTCGACCATCTGCTGGATCTCCTCGTCGGGCGCCGGCGTCATCAGGCTGACGACCACCATGGCCACCAGGCTGACCGGCATGCCGACGATGCCGAACCGGAGATGGTCCAGACCGATCCACGTCTCGCCGGTGGTGTAGGTCCACCAGAGGTAGATCGACCCGGCCGCGAAGCCCAGCACCATGCCCGCGATCGCGCCCGCCGTCGTTGCCCGTTTCCACCACACGCCCAGGACGAGCGGGAAGAACAGGCCAGAGCAGGCGAAACAGAACGCCCAGGCGACGGCTCCCAGAATACCGGTGAGCTGCAGGCTGGCGACCGCGGCGCCGAGAGCGCCGATCACGATCAGCAACACGCGCGCGACGATCAGACGCCGCGCGGTGTCGGCCTTCGGATCGATGATCTTGTAGTACAGATCGTGGCTCAGCGCGTTGGCGATGGCGAGCAGCAGACCGTCCGCCGTCGACATGGCGGCCGCCATGCCGCCGGCCGCGACCAGACCGGAGATCACATACGGCAGCCCCGCGATCTCGGGCGTGGCCAGCACGACGATGTCGGGCCGCATGAAGAACTCGTTGATCTGCAGAATGCCGTCCTTGTTGCCGTCGGTCACCGCGAGCATGCCCACGGATGTCCACTGCTTGATCCATTCGAGGTTTTGCACGTGCTCGATGGACTTGCCGATGACGGCGGTCGCGAGGTTCGGATCGAACAGCTGCAGCTTGGTCAGCGTGGCGAGCGCCGGCGCCGTGAAGTACAGCAGGAAGATGAAGAACAGCGACCACGACACGGAACGACGCGCCGCGCGAACCGTCGGCGTGGTGAAGTAGCGCATCAGGATGTGCGGCAGCGATGCCGTGCCCGCCATCATGGAGAGCGCCAGGGTGACGAACTTCCAGTTATAGAGCGCGCTGTCCGCCGGTCCGTTGTGCAGGCTGGTGACGATTTTCACCCCGGGCACCGATTCCACCGCGGCCGCGCCGACGCCGAGCAACGGCTCGAGTTCGGTGATCCGCGCCACGGCCTCGCCGTAGGTGAAGTGCGGAATCACGCCGAAGCCCTGCGCGTTCGACATCCAGATGACCGGCACGAGGTAGGCGATGATCAGCACGATGTACTGCGCCACCTGCGTCCAGGTCACCGCCCGCATCCCGCCGAGCATCGAGCAGAGCAGGATGCCCAGCAGACCGAACCAGACGCCGACCTCGAACGGGATGTGCAGCGCGCGCGCCGCGATCGTCCCGGTGGCGTTGATCTGCGCCGTCACATAGGTGAAGGAGGTGACCACGAGGATGATGACGGCCACGAACCGCGCCGTGTTTCCGCCGTACCGCGTCCCGATGAAGTCGGGCACCGTGTAGCAGCCGAACTTGCGCAGATAGGGCGCGAGCAGCGAGTTCACCAGCACATAGCCGCCGGTCCAGCCGACCACGAAGGCGAGATAGCCGTGCCCGCCGAAATAAATGCCGCCCGCAAGCGCCACGAAGGAGGCGCCGGACATCCAGTCGGCCGCGGTCGCCATCCCGTTGAACACAGGGGGCACTTCGCGCCCGGCCACGTAATAGGCCGACACCTGCATGGTGCGCGAGAGCCAGCCGATGCCCGCGTAAATGACGACGGTGAAGATGACGAACAGGATGCCGATGGTGTCGGCGCCGACCCCCATCTGCTCCAGAATCGCCATCAGGATGATAAAAACCACGAATCCGCCGGTGTACAAGCCGTAGATCTTGGGCAGATTCTGGATGAAGTTCCCCTTGAACATGGCGATCTCTCCTAGCCCTCTGTCTCGTCGCCGGAGAGACCGGCGTCGGAGTCGATCTTGTCCTGCTGCCAGTTCTGGTAGAAGATCAGCAGAACGAAAATGATCAGAGAGCCTTGGACTGCGAGATAGTAGCCCAGCGGGAATCCGATGAAGGACACCCCGTTAAGGCTCTTGGCGAACCAGTGCACCAGGAGGGAGAAGACGAACCAGATCACCAGCACGATGATCGTGAGGTTTCTGGTCCTCTCCCAGTGGCGGGCCCGCTGGCCTGACGAGTCGGACATGCGACACCATCCTTTTTGCGTCTGCGGTTAAGCGTTCCCCTCATTAGAAACCCAGCCTTCTCGGAAGACCGGGCGCATAGCACCGGGAACTTTCGCAACGCTCGGGAAATGTGTCAAGATAAAGACATGCGGCGCTATCGGACGACCCGCCGGGCGGCCCCCTGATGTTGTCGCTGCTCGCCCGCCTCCAGGGCCCGTTCAAGAGCATCGCGGAGCGTTTCGACAGGACGCCCATCGACTCGGTCGAGCGCCTCAACCGGTTCGCCCGCACCCGTGCGTCTTACGTGGCCCAGACCGCCCTCTTCGAATATCTCAAGGCGCGAATGGGGACGCAGTTCCGCGAATATTTCATGGACGACGAGTTCTCGCGGGCGATCCACGATTCGTCGGTGAAGGTCTTCGTGTCCAGCCTGTCGGACCTGACGGTCCATGTCGTCGCGGTGGTGGCGGACGGTCAGCGACTGCCGCCTTCCGACTCCGAGGCGATGGCGCGGCAATGCTTCGATCGGGGGATGCTCGACGGGCTGGCCGACGTGGACGGCCGGAAGATTCCCCCGGACGCCCGAAGCCGGTTCGACCGGAGACTCCGCGAGACGGACTGGTTCGAGGCCGCGGCCGGCAACGCGGCCTTCGCCCTCAGCCCGGCGGACCTGGTTCGATACGCGCCCGTCGTCGAGCAATTCAAGAAGCTGGACCGCCAGGTCGTCTCCACCTCGATCGGCCACAAATGGCGCGAGGTCCGCATCGCGTTCCGGGACCGCGCGGTTCCGGAGCGGATCGCGGCCGACTGGCGGACCGTCTCCGGTGCATAGGGGAACGCGCCGGGCGGGATACGCCGCCCGCCCGGTCCGAAACCGGCGGTCCGTGCCGTGAGCGGCCCGCAATATGTCTACGTCATGCGCCGGCTCGGCATGAGCTACGCCGGCGGGCGGGACGTGCTGAACGATATTTCGCTGGCCTTCCTGCCGGGCGCCAAGATCGGCGTGCTCGGTCTCAACGGCGCGGGCAAGTCCACCCTGCTGCGGATCATGGCCGGGCTCGAAACGGAGTATCGGGGCGAGGCGTGGGCCGCCGATTCGATCCGCATCGGCCATCTCGCGCAGGAACCCGAGCTCGACCCCTCCAGGAACGTGCTCGAGAACGTCATGGAGGGCGTGGCCGAAACGCGGGACCTGCTGGCCCGTTTCGAGGCGGTGAGCGCGCGCTTCGCCGAACCGCTCGACGACGAGGCGATGAACGCCCTGATAGAGGAACAGAGCGCGCTCCAGGAACGGATCGACGCGGCGGACGCCTGGGATATCGATCGCAAGGTCGAGATCGCGATGGACGCTCTGCGCTGCCCGCCGGGGGAGACCGACGTCGCGACGCTGTCGGGCGGCGAGCGGCGCCGGGTGGCGCTGTGCCGGCTGCTGCTGGGCGCGCCGGACCTCTTGTTGCTCGACGAGCCGACCAATCATCTCGACGCCGAATCGGTCGCGTGGCTCGAACGCTTCCTGCACGACTATCCGGGCACGGTCGTCGCGATCACCCACGACCGTTACTTCCTCGACAACGTCGCCGGCTGGATCCTCGAGCTCGACCGCGGGCGGGGCATCCCCTGGCAGGGAAACTATTCCTCCTGGCTGGAACAGAAGGAGACCCGCCTGGCCCGGGAGGAAAAGAGTGAATCGGCGCGCCGGCGGACCCTGGCCCGCGAGCTCGAATGGATACGCGCCACGCCGCGGGCGCGCCAGGCGAAGAGCAAGGCGCGCATCGCCGCATACGAGACGCTGCTCGCGGAAGCCAACGACAGGGCGCCCGAGACCGCCCAGATCGTCATACCCCCCGGACCCCGGCTGGGAGACCTCGTCATCGAGGCGCGCGGCCTGACCAAGGGATACGGCGACCGGGTCCTGATCGACGGGCTGGACTTCAGGCTCCCGGCCGGAGGCATCGTCGGCGTGATCGGGGCGAACGGCGCGGGCAAGACGACGCTGTTCCGCATGATCGCGGGCGACGAGACCCCGGATTCGGGAACGCTGCGGATCGGCGAAACCGTGACGCTCGGCCATGTCGACCAGTCGCGCGACAGTCTCGATCCCGACAAATCGGTGTGGGAAGAGATCGCGGAAGGCGAGGCGGAAGTGACGATGGGCGCCCGCAAGATGGCTTCGCGCGCCTATGTCGGGGCGTTCAACTTCCGGGGGCCGGATCAGCAGAAAAAGGTCGGCCAACTCTCCGGGGGCGAACGCAACCGGGTCCACCTCGCCAAGCTGCTGAAGTCGGGCGCCAACCTGCTCCTCCTCGACGAGCCCACCAACGACCTCGACGTCGACACGCTCCGGGCGCTCGAGGATGCGCTGGCCTCTTTCGCCGGATGCGCCGTCGTGATCAGCCACGACCGGTGGTTCCTCGACCGCATCGCCACCCACATGCTGGCGTTCGAGGGCGACGGCAGGGCGGTCTGGTTCGAGGGCAATTACGAGGACTACGAGGCGGATCGCCGGCGCCGCCTCGGCGAGGAGGCGGAACGGCCGCGCCGCTTCAGATACAAGCCGCTGGCACGCGGGTGACTCTCTCGCGGCACCGCTATCCGGTTTAGAGTCTATCCGTTCCTGTTGGAACCGGTCTTGCTTTCGCCCGCCGCCGTCACGGTCGGTGCCGGTCGCTGCGGCGGACCGGTTACCACAGCTCCACCGAGACCAACACCCCGGCACCGGGGCTGGGGGCACCAGTTCACGCCAAAACCGTCGGACTTTCGTTTGCCATCGACAAGTGTGCGAGACCGTCTCCGCTCCCTCCGCTGTCACCCCGGACTTGTTCCATTGCTGTCCGGTTTAGATTTTCGGGGCGATTTCCGCGCCCATGGGCGGGACCGTCTCAGCCCCCCGATGTCACCCCGGACTTGTTCCGGGGTCCAGAGCGTCCGTCCCGACGCCTGAGCACGTGGTCCCCGGATCGGGGTCCGGGGCAGGCCCCGGATCGGGGTCCGGGGCAGGCCTGGACCCCGGAACAAGTCCGGGGTGACAGTGTGGGGGAACGGGACGACGGGGGACAACGACGGCGGGGAAGGTGCCCCGTTCCGTGTCCCGATCCGTCGGATGCGTCGAAAACCTATCCACACCAATGCCTTACACCCCCTCCATCAAATTAAACCGGACAGCAGTGGCCTTGAGCCGGGGTCCAGGCCTGGCCCGGACGCCGATCCGGGGGAAGCCGGGCGAGAGCGGCGCCCGACAGGCTGGACCCCGGCTCAAGGCCGGGGTGACGACAGGGGGTATGGGCGGGCGGCGTGGGCGTCCTCCGCCACCGCTCCCGTATCGTCATGCCCGGACTTGTTCCGGGCATCCACGTGGGACCGCCGCCCGGTTCCCTCCCGGCGCGCACCGCGATGCGGTAAGACGTGGATGGCCGGAACGAGTCCGGCCATGACGGCGGGGGGGCGGAGTCGGCGCCTGAGTCTGAACCGGACAGCAATGGAACGAGGCCGGGCATGACGACGGGGGGCGGGCGGCGTGTCGACCGTGACGCGCGGTGGGAGGAATGCTCGTCCGCCCCCGCGGGGCGGCGTTCCGCCCGCCCGTCAATCTTTCGGGGTAAGCCCTTTTATAGGGATAACGCGATCGGCGGGAGGCCCGCGACATTTCTCCCGTCATGGCCCGGGCTCGTTCCGCTGCCGCCGGTTCAGGCTTGCCGACGGCCTCGCCCGTCGGCGGGGAGCCCGTCCCCGAGTCGAGCCGGACGCCGGCGCTATTGCCGCGGGCCGGTCTTGTCGCGCAGCATGGCCAGCAACCCGGCGATCTTGCCGCCGGACGAACGAATCGCGGCCGCGAACTGGTCCCGCTGCGTGATGCTCATGCTGATCCCGTCGACGATCACATCGACGATCCGGAGCCCTTGCCCGGTCTCCCGCACCCGCCAGCCGATCCGGATCGGCGGCCGCCCGCCGCCCGGGTCCACCTCGGACTGGACCAGCTGATCGCGCTTGTTGATCGCCCGCACGCTGGCGATGCGCAGTTTGACGCCGCCGAGATCCCGGAATCGGTTGGCGTAGGCGAGAACGAGAAAATCCTCGAACAGGCGCCGGTATTCCTTGCGCTGGTCGGAAGAGGCGGCGCGCCAGTAGCGCCCCAGCGTGAACCGGGCGATGGTCCCGAGCTCGAAGGTCGCGGTAAGGATCTCGCGAAACGCCTTCGCCCGCTGCTCGTCGGTGATCTCGCCCGTGTAGGACGTGAAGACCTTGTCGGCGGTGCTCTGGATGAAGGCCTCGGCCCCGCCGGCGACCGCCGGCCGGATGAACGGGACCAGCAGCACGGCCGCGACCAGCAGCGCGGCCCAGGGGCGGCGCACGTTCCTACTTTGCCGGTCGGCGGGCGGGTTCTCTCTCTTCGTCCTCAAGATCTTCCTCGTCGTCGGGAATATCGGGGAGCGGGGGCAACGCCGCTTCGGCTCCGTTGGCGATCGCGTCGCGGCGGTCCTGCCGGTAAAGACTCCGAACGGCCG
Source organism: Defluviicoccus sp. (assembly GCA_022823775.1). GTDB lineage: Bacteria > Pseudomonadota > Alphaproteobacteria > MPNO01 > MPNO01 > MPNO01. The sequence continues at coordinate 10,779 of JAJEHI010000010.1, forward strand.
CATAATAGTCGATCGAAGTCTTTTCCAGGTCGTTCAACAAGTCAAAATTTCGTGCCCGGGCATCGACGATTTCGGCACCGAACCGGGAATAGTTGAATTTCTCGTAGCGGAGATAGGTCCACGGATCGGCGAAATAGTCGACCGCGATGCCGAGCGCATCGCGCGCGTTGGAGGGGCCCAGGAACGGCAGCACGATATAGGGCCCTTCGTCGGCTCCCCAGACCGCCAGCGTCTGGCCGAAATCCTCGTCGCGCCGGACGATCCCCATCTCGCCGGCGATATCGACCGTGCCGGCGAGGCCGACGGTGCTGTTGATCGCGAACCGCAGCAACGTCGCGCCGGCATGGTCCGCATCGCCCTGCAGCGCGGCGTTCAGGAAGACCGCGGGGCTGCTCAGGTTTTGGAGGAAATTGCCGATCGCGTCCTGGACCGGTTCGGGGACGGCTTCCTTGTAGACGTAGGCCACCGGCTTGAGGATATACCGGTCCGTCTCGACATTGACCGCGAAGACGACCCGGTTGAGCGGCTCGAGCGGATCGTTGGTCTGCCGGAAGCTCTCCAGCGCTTCCGGATCGTCGGCCGGCGGAGAGGTCGCGCAGCCCACGGGCCCCAGCCCGGTCAGGCAGAGCAGGGCGATCAGGGCCCGCGCGGGCGCTCTTCGGAGATCGAACGTTCTTGTCGGCTGCACGCGACTTCCGGAACCTGAGAATAACGCCATCCGAGCGTTCGCCTTGGAGCAAAGATATGCCGGCCCGGGGCTCGGCCGTCGATCGGGTCCGCCGGCAACCGGACGACCGGCGCCGGACACCGCTTCCCCCGAAGCGCGCCGAAGTTAATTCGGAGCAACGACGATTTCCAGTGCGCCCGACCCCTTGGCGGATGCTTTCGCGGCCATGTTGCACAAATATCACTATACGTGCCGGTTTTCCGCAGCCGGCGAATCGCGGTGTATATCCATAAGGACCTATATTGGTTACTCGACGGGCGGAGGGCTGGCGCGGATCGGCAACCGGAACGTCGTCGCGCCGGGGCGGACGTGCATCTCTCGCAACGCCCGTCACGGTCGACGCGGCGCCTTCCTCCCGGCGTCATGCCCGGACTCGTTCCGGGCATCCACGTCTCGCGGCATCGCGGTGCAGGCCGGGAGGGAACCGGGCGGCGGCCCCACGTGGATGCCCGGAACGAGTCCGGGCATGACGATGGAGCCTGGAGCGCGCGGCGAAAATCCAAACCGGACAGCAGTGGAACGAGTCCGGGCATGACGGGGGAATTGCCGCGGGCTTTCCGCCCGCCAAGTCGTATATAAGCCCCCATCCATAGTGCGCGAGCGAGGGAGCGGGGACGGCGAGCAGGTGTTGGAATTGTCTTGGAGTACGGCGCGCGGCGCGCCGCGAGTGTCCTTCGAATTCTTTCCGCCCAGGACAGCGGAGATGGAGGCCGCGCTCTGGTCGACCGTGAGGCGGCTGGCCCCGCTGGGACCGCGCTTCGTCTCGGTCACCTACGGCGCCGGGGGCGCCACGCGCGACCGGACCCACGCCACGGTGACCCGTATCGAGCGCGACACGGGGCTCCGCGCCGCCGCGCACCTGACCTGCGTCGCGGCGACCCGCGCGGAGGTCGATGCGGTCGCGCGCCGTTACTGGGACGCCGGCATCCGGCACGTCGTCGCGCTGCGGGGCGATCCGCCGAAGGACGCCGAACGCTATACGCCCCACCCGGACGGGTATGAATTCGCCGCCGACCTCGTGGCGGGGCTGAAGCGTGTCGCCGAATTCGAGATCAGCGTCGCGGCCTATCCGGAGGTGCATCCGGAAGCCCGGGATGCCGCCGCGGACCTCGACAACCTGAAACGCAAGCTCGACGCCGGAGCGACGCGCGCGATCACCCAGTATTTCTTCGAGGTCGAGACCTATCTCCGCTACCTCGAGCGGGTCCTCGCGGCGGGAATCGACGTGCCGGTGGTGCCGGGCATCCTGCCGGTGACCAACTTCGCCCAGGTCAAGCGTTTCAGCGCGATGTGCGGCGCGACGGTGCCGGGCTGGATGGCGGACCTCTTCGAAGGGCTCGACGAGGATCCCGAAACCCGGAAACTGGTCGCCGCGTCCATCGCCGCCGAGCAGTGCCGGGTGCTTCAGGCGAACGGCGTGAACGAGTTCCACTTCTATACCCTCAACCGGGCGAACCTGACCTACGCGATCGCCCGTATCCTCGGCCTGCGTCCGCGCTCGGACGATTCCGCGCCCGAGGCGGCGGCGGATTGAGCGGCGGCGATGGCGGGCCCCGCGAGCGCCGGTACGGTGGAGGAACGGCCCGACGAGCGCGCCCGCGCCGGCCGCGTGGACGCGCTGAAGCGGGCGCTGGCCTCCCGCATTCTCGTGCTCGACGGCGCCATGGGCACGATGATCCAGGATTATCGTCTCGCCGAGGCGGACTATCGGGGCGCCCGCTTCGCCGACCACGCGGCGCCGCAAAAGGGCAATAACGACCTCCTGTCCCTGACCCAGCCGGACATCGTCCGCGACATTCATGCGGCGTATCTCGCGGCGGGCGCCGACATCGTCGAGACCAACACCTTCAACTCGACCGCGATCGCGATGGCGGACTACCTGATGGAGGACGCGGTCTACGACCTGAACCTCGCGTCCGCCCGGATCGCGCGCGAGGCCGCCGACGCACAGGCCGCGCTCACGCCCGCGCGGCCGCGCTTCGTCGCGGGCGTCCTGGGGCCGACGAACCGGACCGCGTCCATCTCGCCCGACGTCAACGATCCCGGGTTCCGGAACGCCGATTTCGACGCGCTGGCCGCCGCATATCGCGAGGCCGCGTCGGGGCTGGTCGATGGCGGCGCCGATTTCCTGTTGATCGAGACGGTATTCGACGTCCTCAACTGCAAGGCCGCGATCTTCGCCGCCCAATCGGCGTTCGACGAGCGCGGCGTACGTCTCCCGATCATGGTTTCCGGCACGATTACCGACGCCAGCGGACGGACTCTCACCGGCCAGACCCCGGAAGCGTTCGTCAATTCGATCGCCCACGCCGAGCCCCTGGTCGTCGGGCTCAACTGCGCGCTCGGCGCGGCGCAGCTGCGGCCTCACATCGAGGAAATCGCGCGCTGCAGCGAGGCCTTCGTGGGTTGCCATCCCAACGCCGGCCTTCCCAACGCCTTCGGCGGATACGACCAGACGCCGGAGGAAATGCGGGCGGTGCTCAAGGAGTTCGCCGACTCGGGCTTCGTCAACCTGGTGGGCGGCTGCTGCGGGACCACGCCGGCGCATATCGAAGCGATCGCCGACGCGGTCGCCGGCGTACCCGCCCGCACGCCCGCGCGCCGCGCTCCGGTCTGCCGCCTGAGCGGCCTGGAACCCCTCGCGATCGAGCCCGGCTCCCTGTTCGTCAACGTGGGCGAACGGACCAACGTCACCGGCTCCGCCCGGTTCGCCAGGCTCATCAAGGAGGGCGACTTCGAGACGGCGCTCGACATCGCGCGCCAGCAGGTCGAGAACGGAGCCCAGATCGTCGACGTCAACATGGACGAGGGGCTGCTGGATTCGAAGGCGGCGATGGTCCGGTTCCTCAACCTTATCGCCGCCGAGCCCGACATATGCCGGGTGCCCGTGATGATCGACTCATCCGACTGGTCGGTCATCGAGGCCGGGCTCAAATGCATCCAGGGCAAGGGCGTCGTCAATTCGATCAGCCTCAAGGAAGGCGAAGAGGCGTTCGTCGCGCAGGCGCGGTCGATCCGACGCTACGGCGCGGCGGCGGTCGTCATGGCCTTCGACGAGCGGGGCCAGGCCGACACCGCCGCTCGCAAGCTCGAGATCTGCACCCGCGCATACCGAATCCTCGTCGACCGGGTGGGCTTCCCGCCGGAGGACATCGTCTTCGACCCCAACATCTTCGCGGTGGCCACCGGGATCGAGGAGCACGCCCGGTACGCGCTCGACTTCATCGAGGCGGTCGAGGGCATCAAGAAGACCCTGCCGCACGCGCTCGTAAGCGGCGGCGTTTCCAACGTCTCGTTCTCGTTCCGCGGCAACAACCCGCTCCGCGAGGCGATGCACTCGGTCTTCCTGTACCACGCGGTCCGCGCCGGAATGGACATGGGAATCGTCAATGCGGGCCAGCTCGGCATCTACGAAGACATAGAGCCCGAGCTCCGCGAGCGCATCGAGGACGTGGTGCTCGCGCGGCGCGACGATGCGACCGAACGGCTGCTCGCGATCGCCGATTCCGCCAAGGCGAAGACCGCGTCCGGGGACGGGGACGAATGGCGCGACGAGCCCGTGGAGGCGCGCCTGGTTCACGCCCTGGTCAACGGCATCAACGCGTTCGTGGTGGAGGACGCCGAAGAGGCCCGGATCGCCGCCCGGCACCCGCTCCACGTGATCGAAGGGCCGCTGATGGACGGGATGAACATCGTGGGCGACCTGTTCGGCGAGGGAAAGATGTTCCTGCCCCAGGTCGTCAAGAGCGCGCGGGTGATGAAGCAGGCGGTGGCCCACCTGATTCCCTTCATCGAGGCGGAAAAATCGGTGGAAGACAGGGCTTCGGCCAAGGGCAGGATCGTCATGGCGACGGTCAAGGGCGACGTGCACGACATCGGAAAGAACATCGTGGGCGTGGTTCTGGAGTGCAACAATTTCAAGGTCGTCGATCTGGGCGTGATGGTTCCCGCGGACCGGATCCTCGCCGCCGCGCGGGAGGAAAACGCGGACCTGATCGGGCTGAGCGGTCTGATCACGCCGTCGCTCGACGAGATGGTCCATGTCGCCGGCGAATTGCAGCGCACGGGAATGTCCGTGCCCCTCCTGATCGGCGGCGCCACCACGTCGAAGGTGCACACCGCCGTCAGGATCGCCCCGCAATACGACGCGCCGACGATCCACGTGACGGACGCATCCCGCGCCGTCGGCGTCGCCGCCGGCGTGCTCAACGACGGCACCCGCGACGCCTATGTCGCATCCGTGGACGAGGATTACGCGGCCCTTCGCGCGGGCTTCGAGCGCCGGGTCGAAGACAGCGGCCTAGCGACCGTCGCCGAGGCGCGCGCCAACCGTCTCTCGCTCGACTGGACCGACGCCGTACCGCCCCGGCCCCGTCTTCTGGGCACGCGGGTCTTCGACGATTATCCGCTCGCCGACCTGCGGAACCGGATCGACTGGACGCCGTTCTTCCGCACCTGGGAAATCGCCGGCGTCTATCCGCGCGTTCTCGAGGACGCGGCGGTGGGAGAGGCGGCGCGAAGCCTGTTCGACGATGCCCAGAAAATGCTCGACCGGATCGTCGGGGAACGCTGGCTCCGGGCGGCGGGGACGATCGGGATGTTCCCGGCGAACCGTGTCGGCGACGACGATATCGCGGTCTATGCCGAAACCGGGTCGGGCTCGATCCTCGCCACGATTCGTACGCTTCGCCAGCAGATGAAGCGCCGGGGATCGCGGCCCAACCTCGCCCTCGCCGATTTCCTCGCCCCCGCCGAAACCGGGGTCCGGGATCATATCGGGGCCTTCGCCGTGACCGCGGGTCTCGGCATCGAGCCCCACATCGAACGGTTCGAGGCCGAGAACGACGATTACGGCGCGATCATGCTGCGCGCGCTCGCCGACCGGCTCGCGGAGGCCTTCGCCGAGCGCATGCACGAGCGGGTGCGCAAGGAATTCTGGGGCTACGATCCGGCCGAGGATCTCGACAACGACGCGCTGATCCGCGAAGACTATCGCGGCATCCGCCCGGCGCCGGGCTATCCCGCCTGCCCGGACCATTCCGGGAAGGAAACCCTGTTCCGGCTGCTCGGCGCGACCGAGAGCGTCGGCATCGCGCTTACCGAGAGCCTTGCGATGACGCCCGCCGCCTCCGTCGCCGGCTACTACTTCGCCCATCCGGAGGCCCGTTATTTCGGGGTCGGCAGGATCGGGCGCGACCAGGTGGAGGATTACGCCCTCCGCCGCGGCATCCCCCTCGACGAAGCCGAGCGCCTGCTCGCGCCCAACCTGGGCTACGAACCCCGATGCGGGCGCGCCGATGACGGAGACCCGACGCGATGACCGGGATCGAGACCCCGATGGAAACCCTGCGCGAGACCGTCCGGCCGGAGTGGACCGATTACAACGGACACATGAATCTCGCCTATTTCGTGCTCATGTTCGATCTGGCGACGGACCGCTTCTATTCCGAATTCGGGCTCGGCGAGGACTACTGCAAGCGCACCGGCCGCTCGACCTTCGCGGTCGAGAGCCACACCGCCTATCTCGCCGAGCTGCTCGAGGCCGCTGTCGTCCGCTGCACGACGCAGCTCCTGGGGTTCGATGAGAAACGCATGCACTATTTCCACCGCATGTACCGGACGGAGGACGGCGTTCTGGCGGCGACCATGGAGCTGATGGCCGTCCACGTCGATCTCGGTCTGCGGAAAGTCGCCCCGATGCCGGACGACATCCAGAGCCGGCTGGGCGAGATTTTCGTCGCGCACGCCGCGCTGGAACGCCCCCCTCAGGCCGGCCGTGTCATGTATCTCGGCAACCCCGTGAGAAAATAGGGATTTGCGGCATTCAGGCTGGCGGGCTACATGTTCGGGCATGTTCGCAAGGTGCCTTGTCACGCTTTGCGTTGTCGCGGGCGCCGCCGGCGCCGGGACGGCACGGGCGGAGTGCGCGGACCCGGGCGAGCCCGGGGTCGACTGGCGGCGCTGCATTCTCGACCGCCAGGACCTGCGCGGGCTGGACCTCGCGAAGGCCAAGCTTCGCGATGCGTCCTTCAACCGCGGATTTCTCGACAAGACCAGCATGGCGGGGGCGGACGCCTACCGGGCGAAATTCCTGAGCGCGTCGCTGACCGCCGCCACCTTCGACGGCGCCCGGCTGGTCGAGGCGGATTTCACCAAGGCCGATCTCACCGGCGCGTCGCTTCGCAAGGCGGACCTCAGGCGGGCGCGGCTGTTCCGGGCGGTTCTCAGGAACGCCGACCTGAGCGGCGCGAAGCTGCGCGGCGCGGATCTGCTGAACGCGGACTTCACCGGAGCGACATGGGTCGACGGCAAGAGGATCTGCGCGGAAGGGTCGATCGGCAAATGCCAATAGGCGCGGCGGACGGGTGACCGCGACGGATCGATGTCAGAGCGGGCTGCATCCGATCCGGAACCGGCCGCGACGCCGGCAGAGGCGAGGGCGATTCGCCCGATCCGGCGGCTCGCGCGGTGGCTGCGGGCCGAACCGTTCCTTTCCCTCGTTCTCGCCGCCCTGATCGGTTTCGCCGGGGCCTATTGCGCGATCGGGTTCCAGGAACTCTATCTCGCCTTCCAGACGATTGCGTTCGGCACCGACGCGGACGCGCTGATCGCGGAGATCGGCGGTCTCCCGGCGTGGCAGATCGTCGCCGCGCCGACCGCCGGCGGACTTGTCGTAGGGCTGTTCTATCGCTTCGTCATGCCGGGCAAGCGGCCCCAGGGCGTGGCCGATGTCATGGAGTCGGCCGCGTTCCACTCCGGCAGGATGGACTGGAAGACGGGCCTCGGCGCCGCCGTCGGCAGCGCCGCGTCGATCGGAACCGGGGCGTCCGTCGGACGTGAGGGACCGGTCATCCATTTGGGCGCGAGCCTCGCCTCGTTCGTCGGCGGGCGGCTTGCCCTGTCGCGGTCGCAGATGGTGACCCTTCTCGGCTGCGGGGTGGCGGCGGCGATCTCGGCGTCGTTCAACGCGCCGATCGCGGGCGTGTTCTTCGCGCTCGAAGTGGTGATAGGGCATTACGCGCTGAGCGCCTTCGCGCCGATCGTCATTGCGTCGGTCACCGGAGCGATCGTCGCCCGCATCCATTTCGGCGACTTTCCGGCCTTCATCATCCCGGACCGCGCGATCGTCTCGTTCCTCGAGTTCCCGGCCTTCCTGCTGCTCGGGCTCGCCAGCGCGCTTGCCGCGATCGCCTTCTTTCGCAGCGTCGAGCTCACGCGAGACGTCGTCGCGAAGATTCCGTTGCCGGTCTGGACGAAGCCCGCGGCGGGCGGGCTGATCGTCGGGCTGATCGCGCTCGCCTTTCCGAACGTGCTGGGCGTCGGCTACGGCACCACCGACGCGGCGCTGCGCGAACTCATCCCGTTCTGGACCCTCGTCGCCCTGCTGATCGCCAAGACGGCGGCAACCGCGATCTCGCTCGGCTCCGGGTTCGGCGGCGGGGTGTTCAGCCCGTCGCTCTTCATGGGCGCGATGCTGGGCGGCGCATTCGGAATCGTCGCCGCGAGCGTGTTCCCCGAGCTGTCCTCGGGTCACGGCGTTTACACCCTGGTCGGCATGGGCGCGGTCGCGGGCTGCGTGCTCGGCGCGCCGATCTCGACGACGCTGATCGTGTTCGAGCTCACCGGGGACTACGCGATCACCATCGCCGTCATGGTCGGGGTCGCCGTCGCTTCGGCCCTGACCCAGGCGCTGCACGGGCGGTCGTTCTTCGAATGGCAGCTCCTGACCCGCGGGATCGCCATCAAGGGCGGGCGCGAGCGGGGCCTGCTCGATGCCATTCATGTCAGCGACCTGATGACCGAGCGGTTCCTCACCGTGCGGTCGGGCGCGGACATGGCGCAGGTGCGGGAGCGACTGCTGCGGGCGCCGCACGGGCAGCTCTTCGTGGTCGACGGCGAAGGCCGGCCGGAAGGAACCATCACCCTCGCCGATCTATCGAGCTACGCCTTCGACACATCGGACGACGACCACCTTACCGCCGGCGAGGTCGCGCGGCCCAACCCGCCGATAATCCGCGCGGCGGAAACCATCGAAAAGGCGCTCGCCCAGATGCTCGAGACCGGCGAGGAACATGTCGGGGTGCTGGAAGACGGCGACGGCGGCCGGCTGGTGGGCGTGGTTCACGAGGTGGACGTGACGCTCGCCTACAACCGCGCGCTCATGGAGGTCCGGCGAGAGGAACGCGGCGAAGGCTGAACGGGTTCAATAGGTGGGCGGCTTCGTGAACCAGTTCATGCGGTCGATCGAGCGGATCTTGATATCGGTGGGCCGGTTGCCGCGCAGCACGCTGAGCGGCACTTCGACCCCGGCGGGCCCCAGCCCCCACAGGGCCCGGTAATAGCCGGGCAGGGTCGAGACCGCCTTGCCGGCCACGCCGAGCACGAGGTCGCCGGGCTTGAGCCCGGCCCGGTCGGCGGGACCGCCGCGCGGAACGCGGGTGACGAACAACCTGCCGTGGATCTCCTGCGGGTAGAGGCCGAGCCATGGCCGCGAAGGCCGGGCGGCGCGCCCCTCGGCGATCAGGTCGGCGAGGATCGGCTTGAGCGCGTCGATCGGCACGAACATGTTGCCGGTGAGCGGCTCGTTTTCCTCCGCCGCGTCGGGCACCATCAGCGAGCCCACCCCGACCAGCCTTCCGTCCCCGTCGATCAGCGCGGCACCGCCGAAATGCGGGTGCGCGGGCGCGGTGAAAATCGCCTTTTCCAGCAAATATTCCCACCAGCCCGCGAAGTCCCGCCGAGAAACGACATAGGCGCCGATCGCCGCGCGGAGCCCGCCGGCGCTCGCCACCACGACCTGGCGGCCGCGGACCAGCGGACCGGACGAACCGATGGGGATGGGTTCGACATCCAGCGGACGGGACGCCCGGACCAGCCCGAGCCCGGTTTCGTGATCGTAGGCGAGGACATCCGCGGATACGCGCCGCGACCCGCCAACGCTCAGCTCGATCGATTCGGCCTCCAGGATCAGGTAGCCGATGGTCAGAACCAGACCCGCGTCGTCGATGACGACGCCGCTGCCCTGGCGTTTCGTCCCGAGCGCCGCGGCGGTGCGCGCCTCGGCGGGAACCTTGCTTTCCAGCCCTATCACGGCCTCCAGCGGGTTCGAGGCGGCCGGCGGCTCCGCCGCGGAGACCTGTCCCGCCGCCGTCGCGGCGAACAGGACGCAGGCCAGAAAATTCCCGAGAGGGTACAGAGCGCGTCTTCGGATCATGGCGGCAACTCCGTTCTGCGGCTCGCCCCCGATATATGGGAAGGGATTCCGACCGGGGCAACGCCGCCGACGGTCGCGAATCGGCCCCGATCCGGGCAGGCCGGGATGGTATGATGAGCCATGCTCGGAAACCCGATTGCGGCCGCCGCTTCCGCACCCTATCTCGACGCCCTCAACGACAGGCAGCGCGAAGCCGTGGAGGCGACGGAAGGGCCGCTCCTCGTGCTGGCGGGGGCCGGAACGGGCAAGACCCGCGTCTTGACGACGAGGCTCGCCCACATCGCGGTATCCGGCCGGGCCTGGCCCAGCCAGATCCTCGCGGTGACCTTTACCAACAAGGCGGCGCGCGAGATGCGCGACCGGGTCGCGGAGCTGATCGGCGATGCCGTGGACGGGCTGTGGATCGGCACCTTTCACGCGCTGGGGGCGCGCATCCTCAGGCGCCACGCGGAGGCGGCCGGGCTCCGCTCCGACTTCACCATTCTCGACGCCGACGACCAGATCCGCCTGGTCAAGTCGCTGGCCGAAGATGCGAACATCGATTCGAACCGTTGGCCCGCGCGGTCGCTGCATGCCGAGATCCAGCGTTTCAAGGATCGCGGGCTCGGCCCGGAGAGGGTTTCGCGGGAAGACGCGGAGCGTATCGCGGACGGAAAGATCGGTGCGCTCTATGCCAGGTACCGGGACCGTCTGAAGACGGCCAACGCGTGCGATTTCGGCGATCTCCTGCTGCATTGCATCGACATCTTCACCGCCCACGCGGACATCCTCGATATTTATCGCGAGCGCTTTCGCTACATCCTGGTCGACGAATACCAGGACACCAACGTCGCGCAGTATCTATGGCTCAGGCTTCTGGCCCAGAAGAAGCACAACATCTGCTGCGTGGGCGACGACGACCAGTCGATCTACAGCTGGCGGGGCGCCGAGGTCGACAACATCCTGCGTTTCGAGAAGGACTTCCCGGGCGCCCGAATCGTGCGGCTGGAACAGAATTACCGCTCGACGCCCGAGATCCTCGCCGGCGCGTCCGCGCTGATCGCCAGGAACCGGGGCCGCCTCGGCAAGACGCTCTGGACGGGGAGCGGTTCCGGCGCGCCGATCCGCGTCCGGGGCGTCTGGGACGGGGAGGCCGAAGCCCTGCTCGTCAGCGACGAGGTCGAGGCGCTGCAACGCGCGGGCACCGCGCTGGGCGAGATAGCCGTGCTGGTCCGCACGAGCGCGCTGATGCGCGCGTTCGAGGAACGCTTTATTTCGATCGGCCTGCCCTATCGCGTGGTGGGCGGCCCCCGCTTTTACGAGCGCCAGGAGATTCGGGACGCCATCGCCTATCTGCGCCTCGTCCATCAGCCCGACGACGATCTCGCCTTCGAGCGGATCGTCAACCTGCCGAGGCGCGGCATCGGCGCGTCCACGGTCCAGACGCTGCACGGGCTTGCCCGCGCCGACGATGTGTCTTTGACCGAGGCGGCGCGGCGCACGATTGCCTCCGACGAGCTCAACGCCCGGTCGCGCAACGCTCTCGCGCGGTTCCTCTCGGACCTGGACCGCTGGCGGACGGTACGGTTCGAGGATCATGTCCGGCTGGCCGAAACCGTGCTCGACGAATCCGGCTACACCGAGATGTGGCGCAACGTCCGCACCCCGGACGGGCCGGGCCGGCTGGAGAACCTGAAGGAGCTGGTCGCGGCGCTCGGCGAGTTCGAGAATCTGGGCGGGTTCCTGGAACATATCGGCCTGGTCATGGACCGCGACGATTTCGCCGCCGGCGACATGGTCAGCCTGATGACCCTGCATGCCGCCAAGGGCCTCGAGTTCGACCATGTCTTCCTGCCCGCGTGGGAAGAGGACGTCTTCCCCAACCGGCGGGCGGTCGACGAGGGGGGTACGGCGTCCCTGGAGGAGGAACGACGGCTCGCCTATGTGGGCCTCACCCGCGCGCGGAAATCGGTCACCGTCAGCTTCGTCGCGAGCCGCCGGGTCTTCAACCAATGGGTCGCGCCGGTTCCGTCCCGCTTCGTCGACGAACTGCCCCGCGAACAGCTGGACATAGTGACGGAGCTGGGCCTGTCCCGTGATCCGGTCGCCTCCGCGGACGCGGATTTCGGCGGCGGCGACGCCGTGGAAACCGTGGGACGGGGACCGGGCTTCGCGCGCCTCCGGCGGGCTCCGCGATCCGCGCCGGGAATGCAGATCGAGGGCAAGGCGCGGCGCGTCGACGGGCCGGCATCCGCGTTCGAGATCGGCGTCCGCGTATTTCACCAGAAATTCGGCTACGGCAAGGTGCTTTCGGCGGATGCCGGCAAACTCCACATAGAATTCGAGAAAGCCGGCCGCAAGAAGGTGATGGAGAGCTTTGTCGAGCCGGCCTGAGTCGGGGACGCGGGGTTGGAGCGTCGAGTTCGTCGTCGAGGCCGGGGGGGACGACGCGGATGGGCTGGGCCCCTTCGAGTCCGCTTTGGACGATCCGGCGGAGAGCGTGACGGTTTCCTGCTTCCGGGACCGAGAGGCGCGCGGTTGGAGGTTCCGCTCGGTGCGGGTATCCCGGCCGGACGAGAGCGAGCTTCGCTCCCGTCTCGCCGTCGCCGCGGCCGTCACCGGCATGCAGGCCTCGTCGCTGTCGGTTTTGCCGCTCCCCGAGATGGACTGGATCGCCGAGGTAAATCGCCGGAGTCCGCCGATCCGGGTCGGCCGGTTTTTCGTCCGCGGGAGCCATGTGGCGGAAGAAGCTCCCCGGGGATGCATCGAGATCGTGCTGGACGCGGGGCGGGCGTTCGGCACCGGATCGCACGAGAGCACCCGCGGGTGCCTGATCGCCCTCGACGCCATGGCGCCGCCGGGAGATGGGCGGATTCTCGATCTTGGGACGGGCTCCGGCATCCTCGCCATCGCCGCCGCGAAACTGTGGCGGCGCCCGGTTCTCGCGGCGGACATCGACCCCGTATCGGTCGCAACGGCCCGGGAGAATGCGGGTCTCAACGCCGTGGAGACGCTGACGGAAACGCGTCGAAGCCAGGGCTTTTCGAACCCGCGGCTGCGCGCGCGGGCGCCCTACGCGCTGATCCTTGCCAATATCCTGGCGGACCCGCTGATCCGGCTCGCGCCCGCCATCGCGCGTTATCTCCATCGCGACGGGCGCGCGATCCTCTCGGGCCTGCTGGAGGATCAGGAGGCGAGAGTCGCGGCCGCCTACGGATCGGTGGGACTTTCGATCCGCGACCGGCATCCGATCGATACATGGACGACACTGGTCGTGGGGCACGGGTAATCTTGGCGTTGCATTCGCCGCGGCAACGGCGCATAGCCTTCGGCTGCGAGACGAGCGGGGACGCGACGATGGGCGCAGGCAGAGGGCGATCCCTCAACCGGGGCCGGCATGGCTGAAACGGACCGGCTCCGGGCGGACGAAGAGGCGTTCCTGCGCGGGATCGTAGCGGCCCCGGAACCGGTCGATCCCGCCGAATGGGTGCGCCTGATCGTGGACGCGCCGGGCGAGGAGGATGTCGTCCGCTGGACCGGGCGGGCGGCGGCGCTGCGCGCTTCGAGCGACGACGGGCTGGGCCGGAGCCCGGCACCCGCCGAAAGGCTGGATGCGCTCCGCGAAGAGCTCTCGCGGCGCGGGTTGGACGGTTTCGTCGTGCCGCTGGCGGACGAGCATCAGGGAGAGTTCGTGGCGCCACGGGCGCGGCGCCTCGCCTGGCTGACCGGATTTACCGGTTCGGCGGGTCTCGCGATCGTCCTCGCCGAGGAAGCCGCGATCTTCGTCGACGGGCGTTACACGCTGCAGGTCGAACGGGAAGTCGATGCGGACCGATTTTCGCCGCACCACCTGACCGACCGGCCGCCCCACGACTGGATCGCGAGCCGTTTGCCCGCCGACGGAAAGCTCGGCTACGACCCCTGGCTGCATACGCCGGACGGCGCGGCGCGCCTGGAAACCGCGTGCGCCAGGGCGGGCGGACGGCTGGTCGCGGTCGACGACAACCCGATCGACGCGGTATGGGCCGATCAACCCGCGCCGCCGATTTCTCCGGCGGTACCCCACCCGCCGGAATATGCCGGGCTCTCCTCAAGCGCCAAGCTCGCGGCGATCGCCGAAACGCTCGGGAAGGGCGGAGCGGATGCTGCCGTCCTGACCGCGCCCGATTCGATCGCCTGGCTCTTCAACATGCGCGGAGCGGATATCCCCAACACGCCGGTGGCGCTCGGTTTCGCCATCGTGGAAACCGGCGGCGGCGCTTCCCTGTTCATCGACGGGCGCAAGGTCACCGCCGAACTCGCCGCCGCTCTCGAGGATGAAGTTTCCGTCGCGGAGCCGGACGCGTTGGGTCCGGCGCTCGACAGGCTCGCCGGGGACGGGCGCAAGGTGTCGATCGATCCGCGATCCGCCCCCGCCTGGATCGCGCAACGGCTTCGGGCCGCGGGATCCGAGCCGCTTCGCGGCCCCGACCCCTGCACCCTCCCGAAGGCGTGCAAGAACGGAGCGGAGATCGAGGGCGCGCGCGCGGCCCATGTTCGCGACGGCCGCGCGCTGATCCGGTTTCTCGCCTGGCTCGACGGGGAGGCCCCCGCGGGGCGCGTCACGGAAATGGACGCCGTCGCCCGGCTCCGCTCCATCCGCGCCGAAGGAGAGCGCTTCCGGGGTCTCAGCTTCGACACGATCGCCGGCGCCGGACCCAACGGCGCGATCGTGCACTACCGGGTCGACGCAAATTCCAACCGGCGGTTGGAGCCGGGCTCGGTTTTCCTGCTCGATTCGGGCGCGCAGTATCTCGACGGAACGACCGACGTCACCCGGACCGTCCATATCCGGGATCCCGACGGCAGCCCGGCGCCCGAGGAGGTGCGGGACCGCTTCACGCGCGTGCTCAAGGGCCATATCGCGCTCGCGACCGCGATATTCCCGCGCGGGGTGACCGGGAGCCAGCTCGACATGCTGGCCCGGAAGACCCTGTGGGAGGCGGGGCTGGACTACGACCACGGGACCGGACACGGCGTCGGTAGCTTCCTCGGGGTCCATGAAGGCCCGGCGAGGATCTCGAAGACCCCCTCCGACGTCGCCCTCGCACCGGGCATGATCCTTTCCAACGAGCCCGGGTACTACAAGGCGGGAGCCTACGGCATCCGGATCGAAAACCTGGTGCTGGTGGTCGAACGCGAGGCGCCGGAAGGCGCCGAACGCCCTCTGCACGGGTTCGAGACCATCACGCTCGCGCCGATCGACCGGAACCTGATCGAGCCGTCGCTGTTGACGGCGGAGGAGACTGCCTGGCTCGACGCCTATCACCGCCGCGTCGGGGACGCGTATATCGATTCGCTGGACGGGGACACCGGGCGGTGGCTGGAAGCCGCCTGCGCGCCGCTCACCGGCCGATGAGTTCCCGCCAGTCGACCTCGGCAAGAATCGCGACGCCGAGCTCTTCCGCCTTTCTCGCCTTCGAGCCCGCGTCGCTGCCGACCACGACATAGTCGGTCTTGCGCGACACCGAGCCGGCCACCTTCGCGCCGAGCGATTCCGCCGTCGCTTTTGCCTCGGCCCTCGTCATCGTTTCCAGGGTCCCGGTAAAGACCACCGTCTTGCCGCTGACCGGGCTCTCCGCCGCCACCGCCTCGGGCGCCGAAATCCGGAGCTGCGCCTCGAGATCCGCGACGACCTCGAGGTTGTGCGGCTCGCGGAAGAAATCGAGGACATCGGCGGCGACCGACGGGCCGATGCCGTCGATATCCGTCAATTCCCGCCAGGCCTCCCCCTCGCGGTCCTGTGCCGCGGCCATCGCTTCCCGCCAGTTCGGAAGGGTCTGGTACTGGCGGGCGATCAGGCGGGCCGTCGCCTGCCCGACCTGGCGGATGCCGAGGGCGTAGATCAGACGCTCGAAGGGAACGGTCCGCCGTTCCTCGACGGCCGCCAGGAGGTTGGCGACGGAGCGCTCGGCCCATCCCTCGCGGTCGACCAGCGCGGTCCGGCGGTCCGCCAGACGGAAGATGTCGCCGGGCCGGGCGATCAGCCCTTCGCTCCAGAACGCCTCGATATGTCTGGCGCCAAGGCCTTCTATGTCGAAAGCGTCGCGCGAAACGAAGTGCTTGAGCCGCTCGACGGCTTGCGCCGGACAGATCAGCCCGCCGGTACAGCGGCGGACGGCCTCGCCTTCCTCGCGCAGCGCCAGACTGCCGCATTCGGGGCATTTTTCGGGAAAGACGAAGGGCCGCGCGGCTGGAGGACGCTTCTCCTCGACCGCCGCGACGACCTGGGGGATCACGTCGCCGGCGCGCTGGACGACGACCGTATCGCCCTCTCGGACGTCCTTGCGGGCGATCTCGTCCTCGTTGTGGAGCGTCGCCCTGCCGACCACGACGCCGCCGACCGTGACGGGGCGCAGGCTGGCCACCGGTGTGAGCGCGCCGGTACGGCCGACCTGAATCGAGATCGATTCGAGCACGGTTTCGGCCCGCTCGGCGGGAAACTTGTGGGCGACGGCCCAGCGCGGCGCGCGGCTGACGTTGCCGAGCCGCCGCTGCCAGTCGAACCGGTTGACCTTGTAGACGACGCCGTCGATGTCATGGTCGAGGTCGGCGCGCGATTCGGAGACGCGCCGGTACAGGTCTATCGCTTCTTCCGGGCTCCCGCACAGCTCGGCCGCCGGGTTCACCGTGAAACCCCAGGTCCGGAGGTTCCGGAGGTAGTCCCAATGGGTCTCGCCCACGACGCCGTCGAACTCGCCGAGCCCGTATGCGAACAGCCGGAGCGGCCGGCCGGCCGTTATCGTCGGGTCGAGCTGCCGCAGGGAACCGGCGGCGGCGTTGCGCGGGTTCGCGAAGGGGGGCTCGCCCGCCTCCTCGCGTCCCCGGTTGAGCGCGAGAAAGTCCGCCTTGCGCATATAGACCTCGCCCCGCACCTCCAGGACGGAGGGCGCGTCGCCGGTGAGCCGGTCGGGCACGTCGTCCATCGTTCCGAGGTTCCGGGTCACGTTCTCGCCCACGGTGCCGTCGCCCCGCGTCGCGCCGAGAACGAAGGCGCCATCCTCGTAGCGCAGGGAAATCGACAGCCCGTCGATCTTGGGCTCCGCCACGACCTCTACGGCTTCGCCCGCGTCAAGGCCGAGGAAACGGCGCACGCGCGCATAGAAATCCACGACGTCCCCGGCGTCGAACGCGTTGCCCAGCGAAAGCATCGGCGCGGCGTGGGCGACCTTCGCAAAACCGGTCGAGGGCGCGGCGCCGACCCGGCGCGAAGGGCTGTCGTCGCGCACCAGGTCGGGGAAACGGGCCTCTATCGCGTCGTTGCGGCGGCGCAGCGCGTCGTATTCGGCGTCCGTGACCTCGGGTGCGTCGCGCCCGTGATAGCGCTCGTCGTGGTAGGCGATCTCCCGCGCCAGACGCTCGAGTTCCGCCTCCGCCTCGGCGCGGGTCAGGGTCTCCGCCTCTTTCGACCCGTTCACGGGATTTCCCCGGCGATGAGGCTATCGGCCGCCGCCCGGGCTTCGTCGGTCACGGTCATGCCCGCCAGCATCCGGGCGATCTCCTCGCGGCGGGTGTCGCGGTCGAGTTCGTCGACGACGGTCCTCGTCTCCTTCCCGCCCCGGTTCCGCATCTCGCGCTTGCGCACCCGCCAGTGAGCGCCGCCGAGGGCGGCGACCTGCGGCGAATGGGTGACGACCAGCACCTGCAGCGCCTCGCCGAGGCGGCGCAGCCTCTGGCCGACCGCGGTGGACGTAGCGCCGCCGATTCCCGCGTCGACCTCATCGAACACCAGGGTCGGCACGGGGCTCGCGCCCGCCAGCACTACTTTCAGAGCGAGCATGAAGCGCGACAGCTCTCCGCCGGACGCGATCCTCGAGATGGGGCCGGCGGGCGTATCGGGGTTGGTGCTGGCGACGAAGGTCACGCGCTCGGTTCCGCTGGGTCCCCAATCCCGCTCGTCGAGCGGATCGACCTCCGTCTCGAACCGTGCCGTCCCGAGTCGGAGCGGTTCCAGCTCGGCGTTCACCGCCGCGTCCAGACGCTTGGCCGCGGCGCGGCGGGCGGCGGCGAGCGCGGCCGCGGCGCCTTCGTATTCGACGCGCGCTGCTTCCGTCCGGGCGCGAAGCTCGGACAGGGAGTTCTCCGTCTCTTCGATCGCCGCGAGCTTGCGCGCCGTTTCCTCCCGGAACCCGGTCAATGCGTCGGGGGCGACCCCGTGCTTGCGCGCCAGCGCGCGCAGCGCGAAAAGGCGCTCCTCCACGCTGTCGAGCCTTCCCGGGTCGGCCTGGAGTTCGCCGGCGCATTGTTCTATGGCGGCGCGGGCCTCGGCCGCCTCCGCCGCCGCGCGGTCGAGCGCTTCGAGCGTGTCGTCGAACATGCCGCCGGCGATGTCGGTGCGCCGCGCCAGCACACGGTGCGCCCGGGCAAGACCGGGCTCGACCCCCTTGTTGCCCGTCATCTCGGCCAGGGCCTCGGAAAGCGTCTCGCCGAGACGTTCGGCATGCCGCAGCCGGTGGCGGGCCGTCGCCAGAGAGTCCTCTTCGCCTTCCCGCGGTCCGAACGTGTCGAGCTCTTCCAGCGTATGGCGCAGCGACTCTTCTTCCCGGGCGGCCGCCTCGGCTTCGGCGAGGGCCTGGGCAAGCGCCGTCTCGGCGGCGCGCCAGGCGCGCCAGGCGCCCGACACCCGGTTACGCTCCTCATCCAGCCCTCCATACCGGTCGAGCACCGAACGATGTATCGCCTTTTCGGCCAGGTCGTGGCTCGCGAACTGTCCGACGATCTCGACCAGCGTTTCGCCGATCGACCGAAGCAGCTGGGCATTGGCCGGTTGTTCGTTGACGAACCCGCGGCTGCGCCCGTCCGTCCCCACGGTGCGGCGGAGGATCAGCGGCTCGCCGGCTCCCGGGGGCGCGAGGCCGTGGTCTTCCATCACCGAGATGGCGTCATGGTGGGGCGGGATCTCGAAAGCGGCGGAAACGGCGGCGGCCTCATCGGCCGGCCCGCCGCGAATCAACGCGGGATCGACCCGCGCGCCGAGGGCGAGGCCGAGCGCGTCGAGCAGGATCGATTTTCCCGCGCCGGTCTCGCCGGTAAGGACGCAAAGCCCCGGCTTGAAGGAAAGGTCCAGCCGCTCGATCAGGACGACGTTCCGAATCGAGAGCGTCAGCAGCATCGTCGCCTAGAACACCCAGTCGAAGGCCCGCTTCAGAAAACCGCGCTCTTCGGGCACCGGCAGCGAACCTCCGCCGACGAGGGCGTAGCTGTCTGAGTACCACTCGCTGCCCGGGTAGTTGTGCCCCAGCACGGCCGCCGCCTTCGTTGCCTCGTTCTTGAGACCCAGGGCCAGGTAGGCCTCGGTCAGGCGGTGCAACGCCTCGGGAATGTGGGTCGTCGTTTCATAGATGTCGACGACACGGCGGAAGCGCCGGACGGCGGCGAGATAGTGGCCGCGCGTCAGATAGTACCGCCCGATATCCATCTCCTTGCCGGCAAGGTGGTCCCGCGTCAGG
Source organism: Defluviicoccus sp. (assembly GCA_022823775.1). Classification (GTDB taxonomy): domain Bacteria; phylum Pseudomonadota; class Alphaproteobacteria; order MPNO01; family MPNO01; genus MPNO01. The sequence continues at coordinate 30,187 of JAJEHI010000010.1, forward strand.
TCGATCTTCAGCCGCGCGTCGCGGGCGTAGTCGGTGTCGGGGAAGCGGCGCACTACTTCCCGCAGCGCGGTCAGCGCCTTTTCCGTGTTGAACTGGTCGCGCACGACGTCCGAAATCCGCTCGTAGTAGCAAAGAGCGCGCAGGTAGTAGGCATAGGCGATGTCGGAATTGCCGGGATGGAGCTGGATGAAGCGGTCGAGCGCGAGAACCGCCTGTTCGTAATCTGTCGCCTGATAGTGCGAGAATGCCGCCATCAACGACGCCTTGACGGCCCACACCGAGTAGGGATGCTGCCGCTCGACATCGTCGAAACGCTCGGCGGCGCGGGTGTACTCCTCGGCTCGGAGCGCGTCGACGGCTTCGTGGTAGAGCTCCTGCACCGGCCGCTCGACGAAGCGCTCCGAATCCCCGTCGCCATCGCCCGCGCAGGCCGAAATGGCCACGGCTGCGAGCAGCGTCGCGACAATCCGGGCTAGGCGATTGGATGAGAGCGACATTGACGGCCGCCAACCCTCGTTCTGGGCCGCGCATCGTGCGCGACGGGCGCGCAGTCTAGAGCATTTTCGCGTGCTGTCGACCCGGACCGCCGGCACGCGAGCGGCCGCCGGGAACCGCTCTCAGCCGGCCGCGGCGACAGCCGTGAGAGCGCCCGCGCCGTTCTCCCCGCGCGGAATTTCGTACCACGCCCAGCTGTCCTCATCGGCGAACATGGCACGGAGAAGGTCGTGGTTGGCGGCGTGTCCCGATCTCGCCGCGACGATCCTGGCCAGGATCGGCGCGCCCGCAAGGTAAAGATCGCCGACGCAGTCCAGTATCTTGTGGCGCACGAACTCGTCGTCGAACCGCAGGCCGTCGCGGTTCACGACACGCTGGCGGTCGATGCCGATGGCATTGTCCTCCGACGCACCGAGCGCGAAACCGGCTTCGCGCAACCGGTCGACCTCGTCGATGAATCCGAATGTCCGCGCGGGCGCGATATCGTCGACAAAAGCACCGTTCGCGAATGCGATCGACATTTCCTGGCGGGCGATTACGGGCGAATCGAACTCGATCCGGAAATCGATGGAAAAGGCGTCGGCGGGCGTCATGGAGATGCACGCCTCGCCCCGGCGCACGGTAACCGGCTTGCGCAGACGGATCGCGCGCCTCGGCGTATCCTGCTCCTCGATGCCGGCCCGCTCGATGAGCTCCACGAACGGCGCCGCGCTGCCGTCCATCGCCGGAATCTCCGGTCCGTCCAGCATCGCCAACGCGTTGTCGATACCCATGCCGGCGAGAGCGGCCATCAAATGCTCGACCGTCGCGACCGTGACGCCGTGGCTATTGCCCACGACGGTCGACAACCGATCGTTCACGACATGCGCAAGATCGCAGGGAACCTCGCCCGTTCCCGGCGCCACGTCGGTTCGTCGAACCCGGATTCCGTGCCCGGGAGGCGCCGGTTGAAGGGACATGGCAACGTCGACGCCGCTATGCAGACCGATGCCGCTACAATGGACCGCACGCTCGACCGTCGCCTGGCTTGCCCGCACGCACTCCCTCCTCTTCAAGCCGTTCCGTCGTTCCCCATCGGGGCAACGTCGGACGGTTTACCGCGCCGAGGCGAGCGCCATTCACGGTTGCAATCCGGCGTTGCCCGCCCAGCCCGTCGGACGACGCCTCTTTACCTGCCAAAGGCCTCCCGGTGCAAATCAACAATTGTTGCAGAATGTTACCGCCCCACGGATGGAATTCCGCATGGCGAGCCCTACTGGGGGTTGAACCAGGCCCGATCTCCTTCAGTTTGCCTGACGTCTCAGAAACGCGGGAATGTCGAGCAGATCCTCGTCGCTTACCGCGCCGGGCTTCGCCGCCTCGGGCTCCACCCCTTCGAATTCCGGCTGTCGCGGCGGGGCGGATCGCGCCGCCGAGGCATCCTCCCGAGGAGCCGGTTTCGGCGCCGCCGCCGGTTCGCGGACGGGAACCTCGGCGGGCGGGGGGCTTGCGGTTTCGGGGTTTTGCTGCCTCCGGGACTGGCCGACGCCCGCCATCCTTTCCAACAGGCTGGGACGGCGGCGCAGTTGCGGCGACCGCTGCGGCTTCTCAACCGAGCTCTCGGCGGCGGCACGCATGCTGGAGTCCGCCGTCAGGGAGGTGTCGACCGGCTCTTCCTCGGCGGCCGCCTCTTCGGCGCTTTCGAAGAAGCTCTCCTGGGCCGCCGCGATTTCGACTTCCGCCTCGAGGGCGTCCATCCGCTCCATCGCCACGGCGTCCTCGTCATCCGGCGTGTCGATCGAAGCCGCCGGAAGCTGCGCCTCTAACGCAGGCGACGACAACGCCGGCTCCGGCTGGACGTTCGGAGCCGGTTCGGACGCCGGCACCGGCGGGAGCCCGGTATCGCCGTCGGGCACCACGGTCAGAACGGGGCGCGCCTGGACGCTCCCCTCCGTATCGATCCCGGTGGCGACCACGGACACCCTCATCGTGCCTTCGAGCACCGGATCGAGGGTGGAACCGAAGATGATGTGGGCCTCGGGATCGACCTCGTCGCCGATCCGGTTGGCGACCAGGTCCACCTCGAACAGGGTCATGTCGGGACCGCCGGTAATGTTGATCAGCACACCGCGCGCGCCCTTCATCGACACTTCGTCGAGCAGGGGGTTGGAAATCGCCGCTTCGGCGGCATCCATCGCCCGGTTCTCGCCCTCCGCTTCGCCGGTTCCCATCATAGCCTTGCCCATTTCGCCCATTACCGTGCGGATGTCGGCGAAATCGAGATTGATGAGGCCGGGCACGACCATCAGGTCGGTGATCCCCCGCACGCCGCAGTGCAGCACCTCGTCCGCCTGGGCAAACGCATCGGCGAACGTGGTTTTCTCGTTCGCCACGCGGAACAGGTTCTGGTTGGGGATCACGATCAGCGTATCGACGTGCTTCTGCAGCTCCTCGATGCCCGCCTCGGCCACCCGGGCGCGCTTGCTCCCCTCGAACTGAAAGGGCTTGGTGACGACGCCGATCGCAAGAACCCCCTGTTCGCGGGCCAGGCGCGCGATCACCGGCGCGGCTCCGGTGCCGGTGCCGCCGCCCATTCCGGCGGTAACGAACATCATGTTGGCGCCCGCCAGATGCTCCGCGATCTCGTCGATCGTCTCCTCGGCCGCCGCCCGACCGATCTCCGGCCTCGATCCGGCCCCAAGCCCGTGCGTGATGTTTTGGCCGAGTTGGAGCTTGCGTTCCGCGAGGGACTGCACGAGCGACTGGGAATCCGTGTTGGCCACCAGGAACTCGACGCCGGAGAGCTTCGCATCGATCATGTTGTTGACCGCGTTGCCGCCGGCGCCGCCCACGCCGACGACCATGATCTTCGGTTTCAGGGTGGAGTCGATTTCGGGTACCGAAAGATTGATCGTCATGGGTGTCTCCTTCCTCCCGGGACGCAGTGTCCCGACTGTTGCGTTCGAATCGGCCGTTCCCGTCCGTGCCTCGGCCGGGTTTGGATGTGGTTCGCGGCTCAGATGCTCTCCTTCAGCCATTGCCCCAGCCGGCCCAGCCGACCCGTTCGTTCCGCGTTTCCGCGAATGGCGATATCGGACTCGCCGCGGCGCTGCGCGGCGAAACGCAGGAGTCCGGCCGCGGTGGAAAAGGCCGGCCCGCTCACCGCGTCGGCGAGCCCGTTGATCGAGATGGGGCGGCCGAGCCGGACCTTCTTGCTCAAGGTCAGAGCCGCGACTTCGGGCGCTCCGGCGAGCTGGCTGGCGCCGCCCGTAAGCACCATGCGCTGCCCGGCGAGCTTTCCCATCGGGCTCGCGTCGAGACAGTCCTTCACCCGCTCGAAGATTTCCTCCAGCCGGGGTCGGATGATTCCGACGATCAACGACTTCGGCACATGGTTGGGCTGGTTGCGGTCTTCCTCGCCCACCAGCGGAACGTCGATCAGCGCGTGTTCGTCCGACGGGGAAGGGAGCGCGGAGCCGTAAAGAACCTTGATGCGCTCCGCGTGAAGCAGCGACGTGGTCAAACCCCGCGCGATATCTCGCGTGACGTGGTCGCCGCCGAGCTGAACGACTTCCGCATGGACCACCTGGCCGCCGTAGAATACCGCGACGTTGGTCGTGCCGCCGCCCATGTCGACCACGGTCGCGCCGAGATCGATTTCGTCCTCGACCAGGCATGCGAGGCCGGCCGCATAGGGCGAGACGACGACGTCCTCGACGTCGAGGTGGCACCGCGCGACGCAGGTAATCATGTTGCGAAGCGCGGCGGCCTCGGCGCTCACGAGATGCATGTCGACGCTGAGACGCTGGCCATACATCCCGCGCGGGTCCTTGATGCCGCTGCTGCCGTCGATGTGGTGGCCGACCGGGATGCAGTGGATCAGCTCGCGCTCGGCGTGGCCGTTGTGCTCCAGCCCCTGCCCGTAGATCCGGCGGAGGTCGGCGTCCCCGACCTCATGTCCGTCGATTTCCACTTCGACGCTGAGGTTTCTGGAGTTCGGCCGGCCGGCGGATACGTTGATCACGACGCCGTGCAGCCGCTCGCCGACACGCTCCTCGGCGGCGCTGACGGCGGTCAGGATCGCGGATTCGGCCGCATCCATGTTGACGATCGCGCCTCCGCGAACCCCGCGCGAAGCGTGATGCCCGACTCCCAGCACCCTTACGTCTCCAGGCGCGCCCGACTCCGCCACCAGGCAGGCGATCTTGCTGGTGCCGATATCGAGCGCCGTCAGCATGCCGCTTCTGGGCTTCGCCATCAGCGCCCCTCCTCTTTTCCGTCGGGATCCCGGATCGGGGTCACGACGACGCGGCTGGGAATGCGCAGGTCGATGGCGGAGATGCGACGGGCGAGCAGCGCGTGGCGCCGGTCGAGCTGGGCAAGCTCGCTCCACGCCGCGGCGGGCTCCGCCTCCGGCAGGCGCACGTCGATACCGTTGTCGATGCGTACGTTCCATCGCCTGCCGCCGACCTCGATCAATGCGCGCACCCGGCGCCCCAGGTCCGGCTCGCGCCCGAGCATCTGGAGGATGGGCCTGGCACGCGCGGGCTCCGACCGCGCCACGACCAGCGGCAAATCGGCGTATCGATGCAGGGCCCGGTCGGTGATCACCGCGCCCTCGTCGTCGATCAGCCGGAAGCGGCCGTCGCGCTGCCAGATGGCGAAGGGACGGCGTTCCTCGATCTCGATGAACACCGTGTCGGGAAGACGGGCGGTCACGCGCGCGCGCTTGATCCAGCGGTTGCGCTCGAGCCTGGCGCGGATCAGGTCGGTATCGAGCCCGAGCGTGGGGCTTCCCAATTCGAGCGCGGAGGCGGCGAGCACGGTTTCCCGCGACACCCGCTCGCGTCCGACGAGCAGAACTTCGCGAAGCCTGAATCCGAGAGGCGCCGACGCCTCGACCGCCGCTGTCCTGACACGCTCCGCCACGTCGCCGAGCGACCCGGTCCGCCACATCCAGCCCGCGGCGCACAGGACGATCGCCGGAACGATCGCCACGAGAACGACGGTCCGGGCGCGCGCCGGGAACGAGCGCCTGGCCGGCGCCCGTCTGGCCGCGTTGCGGTCTAGGCGTCGCATGCGGCGTGCTCCACCATCCAGCTCACCAACGAGGCGAAATCGATTCCGGCATGGGCCGCGAGCTCGGGCACGAGCGACATGGGAGTCATTCCGGGCTGGGTGTTGACCTCGAGCAGATAGACCCCCTCGGCACCGCCCACCGCCTCGTCGTATCTGAGGTCGGCGCGCGAAACGCCCCGGCAGCCGAGAGCCTTGTGGGCATCCACCGAGAAACGCATCGCGGTGTCGTAGGCGTCGGCGGGGAGCGGCGCGGGGACCAGATGTTCGGTGGCCCCCTCGGTGTACTTGGCGCGGTAGTCGTAGAAACCGGCGAGCGGGCGTATCTCCGTGACGCCCAGAGCGCGCTCGCCCATGACCGCCACCGTGATTTCGCGTCCGGGCACGTAGCGCTCCACCATCACGGTGTCGCCGAACGCCCACCGATCGGCGGCGAAACAGGGATCGGACCCCTCGGCAACCACGCGCACCCCGAGGCTCGATCCTTCCCGGAGCGGCTTGACCACGTAGGGGCGAGGCAGGACATCCCGCGAGATCGCCTCGGACCGGCTGACGATGACATGCTCGGCACAGCGGATGCCGGCGCAACCGAACAGGCGTTTCGCCATGGGCTTGTCCATCGCGAGCGCCGAGGCCAGCACGCCGGAATGGGTGTAGGGGATCGCCAGCAGATCCAGAATCCCCTGCACCCTCCCGTCTTCTCCGAAGGGACCGTGAAGTGCGTTGAACACGGCGTCGGGGCGCGGATCGAGGGCGTCGGCGATTCCGCGGATGTCGCGTCCGACATCGACGGTGCGCACGTCGTACCCGGCCTCCTCGAGCGCCGACGCCACGGTCCGACCGCTGACCAGCGAAACCTCGCGCTCGCCCGACCATCCGCCCATGAGCACCGCTACGGATTTAGCCACGGTCGGGCTCCCGCGCGACGCCGACACGGCGAATTTCCCATTCCAGCCGGATGCCGGTGGCGGCTTCCACCTTCGCGCGAACCTCCTCGCCGAGATCCTCGAGATCGGCCGCGGTGGCTCCGCCGGTGTTGATCAGGAAGTTGCAATGGAGCGGCGAGACCTGCGCGCCGCCGCGGGTCAGACCCCGGCAGCCCGCCTCTTCGATCAATTCCCAGGCGCTCCTCCCCGTCGGGTTCCTGAACGTGCTCCCGCCGGTGCGTTCGCGGACCGGCTGGTCCTGGTTGCGGGCGCCGGAGATCTCCGCCATCCGGGCGGCTATCGCTGCGCGGGTTCCGGGTTCGCCCCTCAGCACCGCCTCGACGAAGATCCACCCCTCCGGCACCGCGCAGGTGCGGTAGCCCAGACCGAGCGCCGCCGCGTCGAGCCGATGAGTCTCGCCCGCCCTGTCGATCGCTTCGGCCGAGACGACGACGTCGCCGATCTCGCGGCCGTACGCGCCCGCGTTCATGCGGAGCGCGCCGCCGATCGTGCCCGGGATACCGCTCAGGAACTCGAGGCCCGCGATGCCGGCGTCGCGCCCCTCGCGCGCCACCGACACGTCCATCGCCGCGCCGCCCGCCCGTATCTGCGTTCCGCTGCACGCGATCGTCGAGAATGGCCGGCCAAGACGAATCGTCACCCCCGGAATTCCGCCGTCGCGAACCAGCAGGTTCGAGCCGACTCCGATCACGGTCACCGCCATATCGGGCGGCAACGCCTCCAGAAACCGCGCCAGGTCCTCGCGGTCCGCCGGCTCGAACAGGACTTCCGCGGGGCCGCCGACGCGGAACCACAGCATCCTGGCCAGGGGCACGTTGCCGCGCAGCGTGCCGCGCACCGCCGGCAGACGGTCGAATTCCCGAACCGTGGCGGCCGCGTCAATCACCGACCGCTCCCGTGTTTTCCGCGGCCGCGGCGGCGGGCGCCTCCGCCAGGATGGCGGACAGGCGCTCGGGCAGGGCGTTGGCCCATGACGTGATGTTGCCGGCGCCGAGACAGACGACCATGTCGCCCGGCCCGGCGAGCCCGGCGATCAGCGGGGCAAGCGCGTCGGGCGATTCCAGCGTTCGCACGTCGCGGTGCCCGCGCGCCTGGAGTCCGGCGGCCAGCGCGTCGCGGTCCGCTCCCCGGATCGGTTCCTCGCCGGCCGGATAAACGTCCGCGACGATGACGGTGTCGGCGTCGTTGAAACAGGTACAGAACTCTTCGAACAGATTCGCGAGCCGGGAATATCGGTGAGGTTGGACCACGGCTATGACATTGCCGCGACGGCTGGCCCGCGCGGCGCCGAGCACGGCCGCGATCTCGACGGGATGGTGGCCGTAATCGTCGACCACCGTTATCCCGGCGACCTCTCCGGTCGTGGTGAAGCGCCGCTTGACCCCGCCGAACGCCGCCAGCGCGCTGCGGATGGTCTCGTCCGCGATCTCCATTTCGATCGCGACCGCGATCGCCGCGAGCGCGTTGAGAACGTTGTAGGTCCCCACCATGGGCAGCACGAGGCCGGGGATTGTCCGGTGGCGCCCGCTCGTCCTCTCCGCGACCTCGACATCGAAACGCGAACCGTCCGGCGCGATTTCGATCGCGGTGGCCCGGATATCGGCTTGCGGGCTGACGCCATAGGTCACCAGGCGGCGGTCCGGGACATCGCCGATCAGCCCCTGCACCTCCGGGTGGTCGATGCAGAGCGCGGCGAAACCGTAGAACGGGATGTTCGCGACGAACGATTCGAACGCCCGGCGCAAATCGGCGAAGGAGCCGTAAAAGTCGAGATGCTCCGGATCGATATTGGTCACGACCGCGACGGTGGCGGGAAGCTTGACGAAGGACCCGTCCGATTCGTCGGCCTCGACGACGATCCATTCTCCCTCGCCGAGGCGGGCGTTGGTGCCGTAGGCGTTGATGATTCCGCCGTTGATGACGGTCGGATCGAGGTCGGCGGCTTCGAGCACGGCGGCGACGATGGATGTCGTCGTCGTCTTGCCGTGCGTCCCTCCGACCGCGATCGACCATTTGAGGCGCATGATCTCGGCAAGCATTTCGGCCCGGCGGACGACGGGGATCATCCGGGCGCGCGCTGCCGCGACTTCGGGATTGTCGGGGGCGATGGCCGAGCTCGCGACCACGACCGTCGCATCGCCGAGATTTCCCGCGTCGTGGCCGATCCGGATGTCGATCCCCAGCGACCGCAGCCTGAGCACGTTCGCGCTGTCGGCGACGTCGCTGCCCCGGATCCGGTATCCGAGATTGTGCAGAACCTCGGCGATGCCGCTCATGCCGATGCCGCCGATGCCGACGAAGTGGATCGTTCCCACCGAGAGCGGGAGGGTTCTCATGCCGCCCACCTGGGCGCCCCGCCATTGGCCCGGGCCAGCGCGTGCACCCGGTCGGCAAGGCGCGCGGCGGAATTGGGTATCGCCCAGCGAAGCGCCGCCTCGGAGGCGTCGGCGAGCATGCCGGGAGTCGTCAGCAGGGTCTCGATCCGGCCGGCCAGGGTCTCGGCCGCCAGATCCAACTCGCTCATCACCCAGGCGGCGCCGTAGCGCTCGATCTCGCGCGCGTTGCGATGCTGATGCCCGCCCGCCGCGCGCAGATAGGGTATGAGAAGCGCGGGACGCCCGATCGTCGCGAGCTCGGCGATCGTCGATGCGCCGGCGCGCGATATCACCAGCGACGCATCGGCCATGCGCTCGGGCAGATCGGCGAAGAACGATCGGACGTCGGCGGGAACGTCGAGCCGACGATAGGCGGCGGTTACCCGTTCCACGTCCTCCGGCCGTGCCTGCTGGACGATGCGGAGACGGCTCCGCAGCCCGCCGTCGACCGCGGCGATCGCGGGAGGCACCAGATCGGAGAGGATTCGCGCGCCCTGGCTACCGCCGACCACCAACAGGAAGATCGGGCCGTTGGCGGCCGCGGGATCGGGATAGGGGGCCCCGGCGAGGGCGGCGACCGCCTCGCGAACGGGGTTGCCGGTCCTGACGAGCTTGGGCAGATCCTCGACCCGGACGCCGTGGACTTCGTCGAACGCCGTGGCGATGGCGGATACTCTCGGCGCTAGCGCCGCGTTCGCCCGCCCGAGCATGGCGTTCTGCTCGTGGATCATGCTGGGAATGCCCGCCCGGAGCGCGGCGAACATGGTGGGCAGGGTAGGATAGCCGCCGAAACCGACGGCGGCCCTCGGTTGTATCCGCGCGAGCAGCCGACGCGCCTGCAGCCACCCGTAGCACAGCGTCATCACACCGCGCGCGGTGCCGCGAATGCCGCCGCTCAACTGACGGGCGGCGATGCAATGGACGACGGCGCCGGCTCCCGCGTCGAACCCGGCGCCCCGGCCATCGGTGACGATCGCCACGTTGTGACCGTGGCGTCCGAGCTCGAAGGCGAGCGCCGCGGCGGGGAACATGTGGCCTCCGGTTCCCCCGGCGGCCAGAACCACTGGACCCTCGTTCATGGCCGTTCGTCCCCGATACGCCGCCTGGTGAGGGCGAGCAGAAGACCCATCGCGAAAGCCACCGCGATCAATGACGATCCGCCATAGGAAATGAAGGGGAGCGTCATCCCCTTGGCCGGCAGAAGCCTGAGCGAGGAGCCCATGTGCACCACCGCCTGCAGGCCGAACTGGACCGCGAGCCCGGCGACGGCAACCATCACGAAGAGATTGGTTTCGTGGAGCGCGTGCGAGAGTCCCCGCAGCACCACGAAGGCGAACAACCCCAGGATCAACAGGCAGGCGACGAGACCGAACTCCTCGCCCGCCACGGCGAAGATGAAGTCCGCGTGACCGTCCGGCAGCACGCTTTTGATCGTGCCCTGGCCGGGCCCGCGGCCGAGGAAACCGCCGTTCATGAAGGCCTGAAGCGAGGTATCGACCTGGTAGTTGTCGCCCGAGCTGGGATCGAGGAAGCGGTTGACCCGGCTGGTCACGTGCGGAAGCCACGCATAGGCGGCGACCGCCACTCCCCCGGCGCCCGCGGTGAGCGCGACGGCCCAGGGCAGCGACAATCCGGCGACCAGGAGTTGCACGTACCAGGCGACGAGGATCACGCTCGCCATGCCGATGTCCGGTTGGAGGAAGAGGAGGCCGAGGACGAAAACGACCAGAGCCGCGGCCGTGAGCCCCATCCACGCGCTGCCGGTCTCGCGATACCGCGCGAGCAGCCAGGCGACCACGACCGCGCAGGACGGCTTTACCAGCTCGGAGGGCTGGACCGAGACCGGACCGAGATCGATCCACCGTTGCGCGCCCTTGGTTTCGGCGCCGAGGAGGAGCGTTGCGACGACGCCCGCCACGGCGACCGCGAGGACCGCGGCGGAGAGCCAGCGGGTGGGGCCCAGTGACAGGAGGGAAACCCCCAGCAGGACCGCGACGGCCAACGGCAGATAGACGATGTGGCGCCAGACGAGGTGATACGGATCGAGTTGGAGGCGTTCGGCCACCGGCGGGCTCGCCGCGAGCACGAGAAGCACTCCGATCGCGAGCAGCAAAGAGAGAGCCGTCACGGTCCAGCGGTCCACGGTCCACCACCAGCGGCCGAGAACGGATGTGTCGTTTCGGGCGAACACCGTCATTGCGCGCGTTCCCCCAGCGCCTCGGCGGCGGAGCGGAACGCGTCGCCGCGCGCGGCGAAGGACGGCCACTGGTCGAAGGAAGCGCAGGCTGGCGAGAGCAGGACGGTGGCCCCGGCGGTCCGCTCTTGTTGTGCGTCGCGATGCGCGGCTTCGAGCGCGCGCGCGAGCTCGCCGCAACGCTCGACCGGCACACGGCCGCCGATCTCTTCAGCGAACGCCTCCTCGGCCTCGCCGATCAGATAGGCCCGGCGGACGCGACGCAGTTCGGGCAGAACCGCCTCGAGCCCGTCCGCCTTGGGCCGCCCGCCCGCGATCCAGTAGATCACGGGGTAGCACACCAGGGCGTTGCGGGCCGCTTCTCCGTTGGTGGCCTTGGAATCGTTGACATAGCGGACCCCGTCGATGACGGCGACGGTCTCCTGGCGGTGCGGCAGGCCGGGATAGGTTGCGAGCGCGGCGGCGGCTTCCGCACGGGAAAGCCCCAGCGAGCGGGCCGCCGCGAAGGCGGCGGCGGCGTTCTGGTGGTTGTGGGCGCCGGGCAGGGTATCGATGCCGGAGAGATCGGCGACCGGGGTATCGTGCTCGTGAAGCGTGCCGCCAAGGACGGAGACGCCGCCGTCGACGGGGCGCCCCACGGCAACGGGCACGAGGCTCCAGCCGGCGCGCGCCTCCAGCTCGGCGAGCACGGCGCGGCTTGCCGCGTCGCCGGTCCCGACGATCGCGACCTGCCCCCCTCGCGGCCTGTCGCGGAAGATCCGCCGTTTCGCCGCGACATAGCCCGCCAGATCGCCGTGCCGGTCGAGATGGTCGGGGCTGATGTTGAGGAGAACGGCGGTGTCGAAGCGCATCCGGTCGATCAGGTCGAGCTGGTAGGACGAGCATTCGATCACGTAGATGCCTTCCTTCCCCAAAGCGGGAAGCGAAAGGGCGGGCGGACCGAGATTTCCGCCGACCGCGACCGTGCGGCCGGCTTCGGCGAGCAGGTGCCCGAGCAGCGCGGTGGTGGTCGATTTTCCATTGGTTCCGGTGACGCCGACCATTCGCGCGTCGGGCGCCGCCTCGCCCAGCAGTTCGATATCGCCGATGACCGGGCAGCCGGCCCGCCGGGCGCCGCGGACCACGGGATGCGGCTCGGGATGGGTCAGCGGAACGCCCGGGCTCAGCACCAGCGCGTCGAGACCGGGCCACTCCCAGGCCGCCGGTTCGCGCAAGTCGATTCCGGCCGCCGCCGCGGCCTGGCGCGAAGCCGCCTCGTCGTCCCACGCCACCACCGCCGCGCCGCTGTCCCTGAGAGCGCCCGCCGCGGCCAGCCCGGAGCTGCCGAGGCCGAAGAGGGCGAGAGTCCGATCGCTGCGCGTGGGTATTCGCATCGGATCAGCGCAGCTTGAGGGTGGACAGCCCGGCCAGCGCGAGCACCGCCGCGATGATCCAGAACCGTATGACGACGGTCGATTCCGCCCAGCCTTTTTGTTCGAAATGGTGGTGCAGCGGCGCCATGCGGAAGATCCGGCGCCCGGTTAGCTTGAACGAGACCACCTGGACGATGACCGACACCGCTTCGAGCACGAACAGCCCGCCGATAATGACGAGCACGAGCTCATGCTTGGTGATCAGGCTTACCGCGGCGAGCGCGCCGCCCACGGAAAGCGCCCCGGTATCGCCCATGAACACCATCGCGGGCGGCGCGTTGAACCACAGGAAACCGAGCCCCGCGCCGACCAGCGCGCCGCAGAACACCGCGAGCTCGCCGGCGCCCCGCACGTAATGGATTTGCAGATAGTTGGAGAACACCGCATTGCCGACGAGATAGGCGATCATCGCGAAGCACGCCGCGGCGATCAGCGCCGGCATGATCGCGAGACCGTCGAGACCGTCGGTGAGATTGACGGCGTTGGACGTTCCGATCAGCACCAGCACCGCCCAGGGGAGGAAGAACCAGCCGAGCGGAACCAGCACCTCCTTGAGGAACGGCACGGTGAGCCCCATCGAGAGCGGCCCCGCCGTGGCCTGGGTCATCCAGTACGCGGCGGCCGTCCCGACCGCGATCTGGGCGAGCAGCTTCATGCGCGCGGACATTCCGCCGCTCGACCGCCGCCTCACCTTGAGGTAATCGTCGACGAAGCCGATCGCTCCGAAGCACAGGGTCACGAACAGCGCGATCCACACATACTGGTTGGCGAGATCGGCCCACAGCAGCGTCGCGATCAGTATCGTCGACAGGATCAGCACGCCGCCCATCGTCGGCGTGCCTTTCTTGGTCAGAAGGTGCGACGGAGGTCCGTCCTCGCGTATCGGCTGGCCCTCGCCCTGTTGCAGCTTGAGCCAGCGGATGAGGGAAGGACCCAGGATCAGTGACAGGGCCAGCGCGGTGACGGCGGCGCCCCCGGTCCTGAGCGTGATGTAGCGGACCAGGTTGAGAAGACCGCCGTCGTCGGCGAAGGGAAGGAGCGCGTTGTACAGCATGACCGGCGGCGCCCCTCAGTTTCCCGCGGTCACGGGTTGAAGCGCGTCGGCGGCATGCAGCAGCCGTGCGACCACGACATCCATCCGGCTCGCGTTCGAGCCCTTGACCATCACCACGTCGCCCGGACCGACCGTCTCGGCGGCCGTGTCGGCGAGCGCCTCGCCGGTCTCCGCCGTCGCGCCCCGCATGCCTGCCGGCAGCCGGCTCAGCACCGCCCGCATGTCGCCCGCCGCCATGACGGTGTCGATGCCGTTTTCCACCAGCGGGTCGGCAAGGCCCTCGTGAAACGCGGCGGATTCGCGCCCGAGCTCGCGCATCGGGCCGAGGATGGCGATCCTGCGGCCGGCGCCGCGGGGCGGCACCCTGCCCAGGGTCTCGATCGCCGCCCGCATGGAGGCCGGGTTTGCGTTGTAGCTCTCGTCGATCAGCGTGAACGTGCCGCCGGCGCAGGCGACGCTGTGCGGCTGGCCGCGTCCCGGCAGCGGCGCGAGGGTTCTGAGGCTGGCGGCGGCGTCCCCGGCATCCGCCCCGAGAGCGTCCACCGCGGCAAGGACGGCAAGCGAATTGAGCACCCAGTGCCGGCCCGGGAGCCCCACGCGGTATGAGATCCTCCGCCCGTGGATGTCGGCGGCGACATCGCTGCCTTCCTCGTCGAGCGAAACCTCGCGGGCGGTGACGTCGGCGTCGGAAAGACCGAACGAAACGGTTCGAAGGTCCGGCCGGCGGGCCGCCGAGGCGCGCAGACGATCGAAGAATCCGTTGTCGCGGTTGAGCACCGCGGCCCCGTTCGGCTCGATGCCCTCGAAAATCTCGGCTTTCGCGTCGGCGAGGGCCTCCATGGAGGGAAAGAATGCGATATGGGCGGCCTCGACATTGGTGATGACCGCGACATGGGGCCGGATGAGGCGGGAGAGCGGCGCGATTTCGCCGGCGCGATTCATGCCGACCTCGAACGCGCCGAAGGCGGAGCGGGCCGGCATGCGCGCGAGCGAGAGGGGAACTCCCCAGAGGTTGTTGTAGCTGGCCGCGCTGGCGGAAATTGCGCCCTGTCCGGCCAGCGCGTGGCGCAGCGCTTCCTTGGTGCCGGTCTTGCCGGCGCTGCCGGTGACCGCCACGACGCGGGCCGTGCCGCGGTTCCGCCCTTCGCGGCCGAGCGCGGTGAGCGCGGCGAGGGTGTCGTCGACCAGCAGCAGCGGCCCGTCCGGGCCGACGCCGGCGGGCCGGCGATGGACGACGGCGGCCACCGCGCCCGCGGAGAAAGCGGCGCCGACGTAATCGTGGCCGTCGTGCTCCGGACCCTTTATGGCGACGAACAGGTCGCCGGGCGCGGCGGTCCGGCTGTCGATCGACACGCCCTCCGCCGCCCAGTCGCGGGTAGCGCTGCCGCCAGCGACCCCGGCCGCTTCCGCGGCTGTCCAGAGGGGGATTCCGCTCACGCTCCGACTCCCCCAAGCGCCCGCACCGCCTCGCGCGCCGTCTCGGCATCGTCGAAGGGGCGCGCGATACCGCCCGCGACCTGCGAGGTCTCGTGGCCCTTGCCCGCGATGACCAGCACGTCGTCCGCCGCCAGCCCGGCGATGGCGGCGCGGATCGCCTCGCCCCGATCGCCGATCTCGATGGCGTTCGGACAGCCGGCGAGGACTTCGCGCCGGATCGCATCGGGGTCTTCGCCGCGCGGGTTGTCGTCGGTCACGACCGTCCGGTCGGCAAACCGGGCGGCCGCTTCGCCCATCAGCCGCCGTTTGCCGGAATCGCGGTCGCCGCCGCAGCCGAACACAACGACGAGCGCCCCCGCGGTGTGCGGCCTCAGCGCCTGCAACGCGTGGACCAGAGCTACCGGGGTGTGGGCGTAGTCGACGAAGATCGCGGCCCCTGTCGGGCTGCGGCCCACCGGCTGCATTCGCCCGGGCGGCGCTTCGAGCGTGCCGAGGGCGTCGATGGCGGCATACGGATCGTCCCCTCCGCCGATGACGAGACCGGCGGCGCAGAGCGCGTTGGCGATCTGGAACTCTCCGATGAGCCCGAAACGCTGCCGTCGGGTTTGGCCGAACGCGACGAGCTCGGCGACCTGACCGTCCGCGTCGGGCTCGACCGAGACCAGGCGCAGCTCCCGGGCGTTGCGGCCGTAGTCGATAATCGGGCAGCCGCGCGCCCCGCAGGCCGCTTCGAAGATTCCGTATTCGGGGCTGTCGGCGTTCAGCACGGCGGTGCCGCCGGGCGGGAGCAGCTCGTCGAACAGTCTCAGCTTGGCTGCGCGATAGGCGTCGAACGAAACGTGGTAGTCGAGATGATCGCGGGACAGGTTGGTGAAGCCGGCGGCGGCAAGCCGGAGACCGTCGAGGCGGGACTGCGCTAGCCCGTGGCTGGAGGCTTCGAGCGCCGCGCGTTCGACCCCTCCCCTGGCGAGCGCGTCGAGCTCGCGGTGCAGCGAGACGGGGTCGGGCGTCGTCAGCGCGCCGGCGCGGGTGCCCGACGGTTCCACGACGCCGAGCGTCCCGACCGCGGCCGCCCGCAATCCGATGGCGCCCCAGATCTGCCGGGCGAAGACGACCGCGGAGGTCTTGCCGTTGGTGCCGGTAACCGCGACGCAGACGTCGGGCCGGGAGGGGTAGAAGCGCGCGCAGATCTTCGCGAAGCGGTGACGCGGATCGGCGTCCACGACGACCCGCACCCGGCCCTCGGCGGCGCCGATATCGGTCGCCTCCGGCACGAGGACCGCGGCCGCGCCGCGCGCGACCGCGTCGTCGACGAAATACCGGCCGTCCGTCGCCAGGCCGGGCAGCGCGGCGAACAGGAATCCGGGCCGGACTTCCCGCGAGTCGCCGGTGACGCCCGTGATCTCGACATCGCCCGCCTGCGGCGAGCCGGGCATGTCGGGGCCGAGAAGGTCAACGAGACGCAAGCCTCCGGCTCCCTTGCTGGGCCTTCACCACTTCGAGCCGCAGACGCCGTTCGATCTGCAGCGACTCTTCGTCGACGGGCCGGACGCCGAGCAGCGGGCCGATGCGGGCGACGGTCTTCCCGACCACCGGCGCCGCGACCCAACCGCCGGTGGCGTAGCCGTGGGTGTCGCGGGTGCCGCGCGGCTGGTCGAGCAGCGCGAGCACGACGTAGCGCGGCCGGTGCATCGGGAACGCCGCGACGAAGGAGGACAGCAGGCGCTTCTTCCTGTAGCCGCCCCTCCCCGCCTGTTCGGCGGTGCCCGTCTTGCCGCCGACCAGGTAGCCGGCGGCCGCGGCCTTGGAACCGGTTCCCTCGACCACGACAAGCCGCATCAGCCGACGCATCTTGTCCGACGTGGCGCGGGACAGCACCCGCTTGCCCTCGGGGCGCGCCCGCGACTCGCGCTTGAGCAGGGTCGGTGCGTGAAGCGTTCCGCCGTTCACGACCGCCGCGACGGCGCTCGTCAGATGGAGCGGGGAGACGGCGACGCCGTGACCGAAGGACACCGTCATCGTGTTGATCGGGCGCCAGCGGCGGGGATACAGGGGCCGTCCGTTCTCGCTGATCTCGATCGGCGTCTTCCGGAACATTCCGAGATCGGCGAGGAAATGCCGCATCCGTTTGCCGCCGACCGCCAGACCCAGCTTGGCCGCGCCGATGTTGGACGAGTAGATGAAGACCTCGGGAACCGTCAGCACGCGCGCCTTGGCGTGGAAATCGCGGATCGTGAACCTGGATATGCGGATGGGCCGGGTCGCGTCGATCCGGTCGGAAAGAGTTACGGCGCCGGCATCCAGCGCCAGCGCGGTGCTCAGGATCTTGAAGGTCGAGCCCATCTCGTAAATGCCGAGCGTCGCCCGGTTGAAGCGAAGCTCGGCCTCCGCGGAGTTCGCGCGGTTGGGATCGAAGTCGGGCAACGACACCATCGCGAGCAGCTCGCCGTTCTCGGTGTCGAGCACGATGCCGGCCGCGCCGACGGCGCTGTGCTCGGTCATCGCCCTGAAGAGCTCGTTTCTCAGCACGTGTTGGACGCGAATGTCGATGCTGAGCGAAAGCGCGCCGCTGCCTTCGCGGAGCTTGGTGTCGAATTGCCGCTCGATCCCGGCCAACCCCCGCCCGTCGGGGTCGGAAAACCCGACCGCGTGCGCCGCGAGCCTTCCCATCGGGTAGACCCGGCGCTGGTCCGGCTCCAGCACGAGGCCGGGGATTCCCAGGCGGAGGATGGCGTATTGCTCGTCGGGGGTCAGATGCCGGCGCAGCGAGACATACCGCTTGGGAACGCGCAGACGTTCGGCGAACCTCTCGCGGTCGAGGTCGGGCAGGACTGTCGCCAGCGCCCTTACGGTCGCGTCGGGGTCGGCGATCCACGCCGTATTGGCGTAGAGCGCGGCGGTTCCGAGGCTGACCGCCAGGACGACGCCGTTGCGGTCGACGATCTCGGTTTTCGCGGCCGCGCCGCGCGCGATCTGGCTCGGCGGCGGGTCTCTGGGCTCGACGCCCGCCTGGAGCACCGTGACATCGAACAGCCGGATGCCGATCGCGACGAAGGCGGCGGACAAAACGGCGCCGGTGAGGAGAAGCCGCCCGCGGCCGACTTCGAGCGCCCGCTTGCGGTCTCCGTCGATCCGCATATTGACGCCCTCGTAGCGTCCCCGTTCGGTCATCGCTCATCCCTCCCGGAGCTCGCGGAGATTTCCAGCGGGTCCCGCGGAGGAGGAGGCCAGTCCGGTTCCATGACCACGCCCCCCGGACGCGCGGCGAAGGGCAGATCGGACACCCGCATCGTCTGCTCCGCCGCCGGGACGCGCAGGTCGAGATGCCGGCGAGCCAGATCTTCCAGCCGTTCGGGCCGGTTGAGGTAACTCCATTCCGCGCGGAGGACGTGCAGCGCCTCCTGCTCGCGCGCGATGTCGCGGTGGATGCCGGCGAGCCGGTCCTCGAGGTCGTGAACTTCGGTCCCGATGACGATGGAAGCCGCGCCCATCGCCACGGCGAGGACGGCGAGCAGTACGGTCGAGCCTTTCCTCATCCCGCCCCCTCCCCGGCAATCCCGGTTCCTATCCGCTCCGCCGCGCGCAGCCGCGCCGAACGGGCACGCGGGTTTGCGCCGACCTCGGCCGCGCCGGGGCGGAGCGCGCGACGCCCGAGCAGGCGGAATCGCGCGGAACGCTTGCCCGCGTCGGCGTCGGGCGCATGACGGGACGGCCGCGGGCGCGCATCCGAGCGTTCCACCAGGAAACGCTTGACCGTGCGGTCCTCAAGAGAGTGGAAGGTGACCACGGCGAGCCGCCCGCCGGGACGCAGCAGGGTTTCGGCCGCGCTCAGCCCGCGCGCGAGCTCCCCGAGCTCGTCGTTCACGTAGATGCGCAGGGCCTGGAAGGTGCGGGTGGCGGGGTCGATCGCCTCGCGGCCGCCGCCCGCCGGTCCCACCGCCCGGCGCACGATCGCGGCGAGCGCGCCGGTCCGCTCGATCCGCGCCTCGCGGCGCGCCTCGACGATGGCCCGGGCGACCCGCCTGGCGCGGCGCTCCTCGCCGTAGTCCCGGATGATCCTCGCAAGGCTCCGCTCGGGCTCCTCGTTGACCACGTCGGCGGCGGTCCGCCCGGCCGAGGACATTCGCATGTCGAGCGGCCCGTCGGCGCGGAACGAAAAGCCTCGATCCGCGGAATCGAGCTGCATCGAGGAGACGCCGACATCCAGGGCCACGCCGTCCACGCCTTCGATCCCGCGCGCGGCGAGGAGCGGCACCATGTCGCCGTAGCACCCGGCGACGAACAGGAAGCGATCGGCGTAGCGTCGCCCGAGGGCGGCTGCCGCGGGCGCCGTCGCCGGGTCGCGATCGATGCCGCAGACCCTGCACCGGGCGCTTTCGAGGATCGCGCGGCTGTAACCGCCCGCCCCGAACGTGCCGTCGACATATATCGCTCCGTCGCGCGGGGCGATCGCGGCGAGCACCCGATCGAGCATCACGGGCGTGTGGGCGGCTCCGGTCATGCGCCCCCCCCGTTTTCGACGCGCCGGCGCAGCGCGTCGATCGCCCGATCCTGATGCTCCTGGAATTTCTCCGGCGCCCAGATCTGGAACCGGTTGCCGCGTCCGACGAAAGCGGCCCGGTCCGCGATGTCGGCGTGTTCGGCGAGCGCGGGAGGAATAACGACGCGCCCTTCGCCGTCGAAGGGCAGCTCGTGAACCATCGCCATGATCGTCTCGATCTGGCTGTCGCCGCCGCCGAGCAGGACCTGCTCGAAATCGTCGCCTTCCAGGGACCGGCTGAGCCGCCGGCTGTTGAGCCGATCCAGCACGTCGCGGCTGAACGCCTCGATCGCGGGTTCGCGCAGGGAGCGGTAGACGATCAGTCCCGCGAAGCTCGACCCCGCGAGCACGGCGCGGAAGGGCGCCGGAACCGAGACGCGCTTTTTCCGGTCGACCTTGTTCACGTATGTCGACAGAAACGCGGTCAAACCCTTCCCTCCAAGCCGTCGACGCTGCCGCCGTACCGATCACGACCGGCGCCCCACGCTCGATCTGCCGGACCGTGGCAGAAATGGGACTAACTGCCTTAGCATGGGATATGATGGGCGTCAATGGGAAGAAAGGCAATACTTAATGCAGAACGTTATTGTCGGCCGACATAAGAAAATCGACATAAGACACACAATTTACAGGGTAAAGCCATTATTTCTGCTGTCCCGGTCGACGGTGCCCTGATAGTTTGTCTCAATTGTGTTCTTATTATGTTCTTTATGGGGCGTTTTATCCGTGGCAACGCCGGTAGGGCGTCGACGTTTGTTCCGACGTCGGGAAATTGCCGATCCCGTCCGCGCATTATTCGCCGACCGCCGCGTTTTCCCTTGGCAGCGCGGGTCCCCAAGCGATACGATTTCCCCTCGACGCCCGGCCCGTCGGTGGCATGGGGCGGGACTTTTATTGAGGGAGACGTCATGACCGAGAACCGTCAGGACGAGGCGCTGGAGTTCGAAGCCTTCGAATTCCCCCCGGACCCGGCAGACGATTTCGAATGGGTTCCGGCGACGCCCGAAGTCGCGGGCAATCTCGCCGAACCGCCGGAAGCGGATTGGCGGACCGCCGGCACGAGCCGCCGCGCGTTCCTGCGCGGCGTCGTCTGTTCGGGCGTGGCCGTCTCGGCTTCCGCCTACATGTTCACCGTGCAATCGGGCGAGGCGCGCGCGGCGGTGCGCGGGGTCGAACGGCTGATCTCGCTCAACGTCAACGGCAAGACGCGCCGGGTCGACGTGCCGCCCAGCGAGACGCTGGCCCAGACGATCCGCTACCGGCTGGGGCTCACGGGGACCAAGATCGGCTGCAACCGTGCCGAATGCGGCGCCTGCACCGTTCTCGCCGACGACACGCCGATCTATTCCTGCTCGACCCTGACCCACCAGGCGCGCGGCAGCAAGATCACCACCGTGGAAGGCGTCGCCGCGCCCGACGGCACCCTGCATCCGGTGCAGCAGGCGTTCATCGACGAGCTCGGACCGCAATGCGGCTTCTGCACGCCGGGCCAGGTGATGGCGGCGGTCGGGCTCCTCAAGAAGAACCCGAAACCCACCGTCGACGAGGCGCGCCGCGCGATGTCGGGCAATCTCTGCCGATGCGGCGCCTATCCACATTACCTCGCCGGCGTCATGCGCGCGGCAGGGAGGGCATAGATCATGGCCTATACGCTTCTCGGCAAGAACTTCACCCCGCCGGACGTCCACGCCAAGGTCACCGGCGCTGCCAAGTACTCCGAGGACTTTCGTGCCGACGGCATGGTGTTCCTCAAGACCTACCCCTCGCCTATGCCTCACGCCAAGGTCAAGGCGATCGACGCCGAGGCCGTCAAGAAGATGCCCGGCGTGGTGGGCGTGCTGCTCCCGAGCGAGATCAAGCAGCCCAAGGACGCGGGCCACGCGATCCTGACCTCCTACCCGGTGTTCGTGGGCCAGCCGATCCTCGCCGTCGCGGCGAAGACCGAACAGCAGGCGGAGGACGCGATCCAGGCGGTCAAGGTCGATCTCGAACCGCTTCCCTTCGTCACCGACCCGCTCGAGAGCCTCAAGCCGGACGGGCCGAACGCCCTGGTCGGCGGCAACGTCGCCAACCAGCGCGGCGTCAAGCTGCAGCAGATCAAGTGGACCGGCAAGGATTTCGCCAGGGCCGGCGACGACACCCTGCCGATGGGCAAGCCGGCGATCGAGTGGAGCTTCGGCGACCTCGAAGCCGGCTTCGCCAAGTCCAAGGTAATTGTCGAGGAATCCTTCGTCAGCGCGGCCAACGCGCATCACGCGATGGAGCCGCGCTCGGCCGCCGCCTACTGGGAAGGCGGCAAGTGCAATGTCTGGGGCTCGACCCAGTCCTCGTCCTTCGCGGTGCCCAGCCTCGCCAAGTATATCGGCATCAAGCCGACCGACCTCAATCTGGTCAGCGAGTTCTGCGGCGGCGGGTTCGGCGGCAAGGCCTATTCCTACCCGTTGATGGCGCTGCCGGCGCTGATGTCGAAGAAGCTCAACGGACGCCCGGTGCTGATGCGGGTAAGCCGCGCGGACGAGTTCATCAACGGCTCGGCGCGGGCCGCGTTCCAGGGCTGGGTCAAGATCGGCTTCGGGGCCGACGGACGGGTGCTGGCGCTCGACAGCTATATTGTGCAGGACAACGGCTCCACCGCCGGGTTCTGGGACTTCCAGAACTTCGGCATGGCGTCGTCGGTGATCCTGCAGCCCGTGGCGATGCGGTTCCGCGGCATCCCGGTGCTTACCAACACCCCGCCGAAAGGCGCGCAGCGCGGCCCGGGCGAGAACCAGACCGCCAACATCCTGGAGCCGCTCCTCGACAAGGCGGCGCGCGAGCTCGGCATCGACCGGCTGGCGCTGCGCCTGGCGAACGCGCCGGGGGGCGGGCCGAACGGCAAGATCGGACCCAAGCAGGCTCCGCTCACCAGCGCCTTCCTCAAGGAGGGGCTGGAGCAGGCGGCGGCGAAGTGGGGCTACGCCGAGAAGATCAAGAAGACCGGCAAGCAGGCCAACGGCAAGATCAGGTCGGTCGGTATCGGCCAGGCCTATCACGCCGCCGGCTATAACGGCTTCGACGGCATGGTCCGCATCACGCCGGACGGCAAGCTCCACATCCATACCGGCGTCGGCAATCTCGGCACCTACTCCTACGGCGCGACCTCGCGGGTCGCGGCCGAGGTGCTGGGCTATGACTGGAACAACACGGTCATAGAACGCGGCGGGACGCTGAAGGCGATGCCGTTCAATATCGGCCAGTTCGGGTCCAACACCTGCTTCACGATGACCCGGACCAACTACGCCGGAGCGATGGACGCCAAGCAGAAGCTGCTCGAAATCGGCGCGGCGATGCTGGGCGGCAAGGCCGACGACTACAAGCTCGACAAGGAGCGGGTAGTCGCCAAGAACGGCTCGGGATCGATCACCTTCGCCCAGGCGGCGAAAAAGGCGATCGAGCTCGGCGGCAAGTATTCCGGCCACGAAGTCGACGAGAAGCTGAACGGGCTGACCAAGGCGGCGGTCGGGATGATCAAGGGCACCGGCCTCATCGGCGTCGCCAAGGACAAGCTGCCCAAGAACGGGACCGTTCCGGCGCTGGCCGCGGCGTTCATCGAGATCGAGCTCGATCCGGAGACCGGCAAGGTCGAAATCCTCGACTATATGGGTGTCGCGGATGTCGGCCAGGTGCTGCACCCGCAGGGGCTCGACGCCCAGATCCGCGGCGGCGCGGTGATGGGCTTCGGCCTCGCGGCGATGGAGCGCTACATCTACGACCCGGCTTACGGGCGGCCCAACGCCATCGGCTTCTATCAGGCAAAGCCGCCGACCTATCTCGACGTTCCGGCCGAGCTCGGCTCGCTCGCCGTCGAGGGGGCGGTGGACGAGCAGAACCCGGTCGGCGCCAAGGGCATCGGCGAGCCGGTTCAGGGGTCGGCGTCATCGGCCTGGCTGAGCGCGGTCTCCGATGCGCTGGACGGGCACATGTTCAACCGGGTTCCGGTGGTCGCGGATATGATCGTCAACGTGGTGGCGAAACAGCCGCAATCGTACAGACCGTTGCAGGTCAACAATCAGTGACGGGCGGAATGGAGGCAGACCGATGACCGACTATATGCATGCATTCGACCTCTACGCGCCCGCCAGCCTGGAGGACGCGGCAAAGCTCCTGGGCGAGCACGGCAAGGACGCCTGGATCGTCGCGGGCGGCAAGGACAGCTTCGACTGGTTCAAGGACCGGCACAAGCAGCCCAAGGCCGTCGTCGACATCAGCGGGCTCAAGGAGCTCCGCGGCATCAGCGATGCGGGCGACCACATCTCGATCGGCGCGGCGACCACGCTGACCGAGATCGAGGAGAGCAAGCTGCTGCGGGACAATTTCCCGGTGCTGGTCCAGGCCGCCGCGAAGGTGGCGAGCCCGCAGATCCGCAATTCGGGCACCATCGGCGGCAACGTCTCGCAGGACACGCGCTGCACCTATTACAGGGACGGCTTCCCCTGCTACCGCGCGGGCGGCAATACCTGCTACGCCAACACGCCGACGGCGATGAACCGCGAGCATGCGCTGTTCGACGCCTCGCGCTGCGTCGCGGTGACGCCTTCGGACACGGCGCCGGCTCTCGTCGCGCTGGACGCCCGGATGGCGATCTCGCGGGACGGCAAGGTACGGACGGTGCCGGCCGAGAAGTTCTTCATCGGCCCCGATGTCGACATCACGCGCATGACCGTGCTGGAGGCGGGCGACATCCTGACCGAGATCAGGCTTCCCAAGGCCTGGGCCGGCGCGAAGTTCTATTTCGAGAAAGTCGCCGACCGCGAGACCTGGGACTTCGCGCTGGTCAATATCGCGATGGCGGCCAAGACCGACGGCGGCATGGTGAAGGACGTGCGGGTGGCGTGCGGCGGAGTTCAGTGCACGCCGCGGCGGCTGACCGAGGTCGAAGATCTGATGAAGGGGGAGAAGGCGGGCCCGGAGCTCGAAAAGCTCGCGCAGCGGGTCGCCGCGCGAGGCGCCAAGGCGCTCAACTACAACCACTTCAAGATCCCGCTGATGGGCAACCTCGCGGCGCGCGCGGTGCGCTCGCTCGCCTGAGTGCATGGAGGTCTTTCGCTTCTCGAAGAACGTCTGGGGCCAGGAGATGCTGCTCGGCATGTCCTGGGACCTTCTCTGGGTCCCGGTCGCGGCGGCGCTCGCATGCATCGCGGCGCATCAACTGTTTCGGCTGACCTCGCGCCGGAGCTGAGTAACCCTCGCGGCGATGTCGGGAAGCGCGGCTGACGACATTCGGCACAAGTGGCCGGACCGTTCGTTTCACTGGACGATGGCGGTGCTGGTCGTCGTCCTCCTGGGGACCGCGTTCCTGCCGGTGCTGGGGCTTCGTTTCGACTGGGTTCCGATCCACTGGATATCGGGCGTCCTGCTGACGGCCGCGATCGTCTTCCACCTCTACCGGGCTTTCCTGGTGCACGGCATCCGGCCCATGTTGCCGACGGGCCATGACCTGCGGGTCGCGCTCGGGCGGGCGCCGGAGGACGGCGCGGTCAAGTACGACCTCAACCAGAAGCTCTACCACTGGGCCGTGGCGGCGACGATCCTCGTCCTCGCGGTCACGGGCTGCGTCATGCTCGCCAAGATCGACACGCCGCTCTGGCGGCGCGACCCCTCGATCCTGTCCGATCGGGATTGGGGCGTGGTCTATGTTTGCCACGGGGCGGCTTCGCTGTTGCTGATCTTCTTCTTTATTCTGCACGTCTATTTCGCGTTTCTGCCCGAGCATCGAAGGCTTCTGGCCGCGATGGTCCTGGGCCGCGAGACCTGGAGACGAGGCGCATGAGCGAGACGATCCGGGCGCATATCGAACGCATCGAGGAAGCCTACGAATTCATGCTCGCCTATGCCGCCCAGGGCCGCGGCGACGAAGGCGCCGGGCCGGACGGCGCGCACATTCGGACGTTTCTCACCCAGTTCGAGGAGGCCGCGACCGCGATCGTGGGCAAGCTTGACACGGTGCCCGGCGCCGACGACGAGGCCGCGGCGGTTCTGGCCGCCCTGAAGGCGGACTCCGCGATCGTGTCGTCCGTCCTCCGGTCGATGCTCGCGCGCGACAACATCTCCTCCGAGGTGGTCGACAACGCGAACGGGCTGATCTCGGTCCGCGCCTACCTGACCGGCCTCTTCTTCCTCGACAAGTCCCTGCTGCCCTGAGCTGGGAGCCAACCGACCCACCCTCCCCCGGCCCCGCCCGCAAGCGGGAGGGGAGAAGGAAAGGCGCGAGCGGCGCCGCGTGAATCCCCCTCACCCCCGCGGGGAGAGGGGCGGGGTGGGGGGGGTCTCCCGGGTGTCAGGCGGCCTGTAAGCCGGGTTCTGTCCCCGCCTGGGCGGGGGATGGCCATTCATCTGGGACGCCCGTCGCCGGACGCCTCGCGCGACCTACCCGGGCGGCGGCGCGGAAACCCGCCTGGGGCCGGAGCCCCGTGTCGCCCCTATTCGGTCTTGCTCCCGGTGGGGTTTGCCATGCCCTCCCCGTTGCCGGAGAGGCGGTGCGCTCTTACCGCACCCTTTCACCCTTGCCGGCCGGCGAAGCGGACCGGCGGTTTGCTTTCTGCGGCACTTTCCCTGGGGTCGCCCCCGCCGGGCGTTACCCGGCACCGTGTTCCCGTGGAGCCCGGACTTTCCTCCCCCCGCGGAGCGGGAGGCGGCCATCCGGCCGCCTGACGACGCGTAACGTGGGTTCGGAACGGTGCGTCGTCAATCCAGTTCGCGTTCGACCGCCGAGATCCGCGCCATGGTCTCGCCGTCGAGCCTCCCGTCGCAGCGGGACGGGCGGAAGCGTCTCTGGAACGCCGCGAGCACGGCCTCGAAACCTTCCGCCTCTTCGCAATAGCCGTAGCCGAAGCGGGTGAGAACCGCGCGCGCCCGTTCCGCGTCGGGCTCGGCGGTCCCCGCCCCCTCCCCGGGCCAGTAGGCGAGCCCCTTCGCGCAGAGCCGCCGCCAGGGGAAGAGCTCGCCGGGATCCCGCTTGCGGAGCGGCGCCACGTCCGAATGCCCCACGACCCGGACCGGATCGATATGCCGGCGTTCGAAAATGTCGGCGAGCAGGATTTCGAGCGCGTCGAGCTGGGCTTCGGGAAACAGCACGTAGCCGAACTCGTGCCCCGGATTGGCGAGCTCGATCCCGACCGAGCGGCCGTTCACGTCCGCGTCCCCGGTCCAGGACGAAACGCCGGCATGCCACGCGCGCCGCTCCTCGGGGACCAGGCGGCAGGTCGCGCCCGCCTCGTCGATCAGGTAGTGCGCGCTCACCCGGGAGGCCGGGTCGCACAGCCGCGCCAGCGCCGCCCGGGCCGTCGGCATTCCGGTGTAGTGGAGGACGACGAGGTCGACCGGCACGCCCCGCGGCCGCGGCCCGTGATTGGGCGACGGGCGTTCGATCACCCGGGAAGGTCCGCCGCGGACACGACCGAACGCCGCGCGCCGCCAGCGGCGCGCGGGCAACCCGCGCCGGGATGGTTCCTGGACGCTGTCTCGATCAGGCGGCGCTGCGGCGCGGTGCCGCGTCGCGCCGGCTTTCGGGCTCGCGATAGGCCATCTTCACGTGGGCGGCGCAATAGGAGAAGCCTTCCGAGGTCTTCCGGCCGCAAAAGTGGAAGTCCTCGGTGCCCGGCTCGCCGTAAGGCCACTGGCACGTCCGGTAAGGGGACGTCTTGCTCACCCTCAACAGTGAGACGAGTTCGGATCGGTCCGACATTCTTGCGTGTCCTAAGAGTGGAACGCGCGATAGATATGGTCGGCCCTTTCCAACGTCAAGATTCGCGGCCCGAATACTAACCGGCTGCGTCAATTTGTTGCACCCGGCCGGGGAAACCGGCCCGGCGGCCGGCGACGTCAGTTGAGCCGGCCGCCCCGCTCGGCGTCGAACAAATGCACGTTGGCGGTATCCAGCGCGATGTGGATCGCATCGCCCGCCGAGACCGGCAGGTCGGGGTCGACCTTGGCGACCAGCCGGCGCGGGCCTCCATGGTCGAAGAACAGCAGCGTGGCGTCGCCGAGCGGCTCGATCAGGCTGACGGTCGCGGGCGTCGCGCCTTCCATGCCGGCGTCGACGACCGCGACATGTTCCGAACGGACGCCGAGCACCGCCTCCCGCCCGGCGAGGCCGGGGTCGACCGATGCGTCGAGCGCGGTCGTCAGGCCGGCGCCGCGGAACTCGGTCGCGCCGTCCGCCGCTTCCACGGTGCCGTCGAGGAAGTTCATGGTCGGTATCCCGAAGAACCCCGCGACGAAGTGCGAGGCGGGCCGGCGGTAGATCTCGAGCGGCTCGCCGACCTGCTCGATCCGGCCGGCGTTCATCACCGCGATCCGGTCCGCCATGGTCATCGCCTCGGCCTGGTCGTGGGTAACATAGACGAAGGTCCCGCCGAGCTGCTCGTGCAGGTGCTTGAGCTCGGTGCGCATGTCGACGCGCAGCTTGGCGTCGAGGCTCGAGAGCGGTTCGTCCATCAGGTAGACGGACGGGTTGGTGACGATGGTGCGCGCCAGCGCGACGCGCTGCGCCTCGCCGCCCGAGCACTCGCCGGGCCGCTTGCCGAGCAGCGGGGCTATGTGCATCGCCTCGGCCGCCTCCTCCACGCGGCGGCGAATCTCGCCGGGATCGACGTTCTTGACCCTGAGGCCGAAGGCGATGTTGTCGAACACCGTCATGTGAGGGAACAGCGCGAGGTCCTGGAACACCATGCCGAGCCCGCGCTCGCCGGCCTCGGTATGGGTGACGACGCGGTCGCCGATCACGATGTCGCCGCCGCTCGGCTCGACCAGACCCGAAATCATGTTGAGCGTCGTCGTCTTGCCGCAGCCCGACGGGCCGACGAGGATCAGGAACTCGCCGTCGCGGATCTCCAGGTCGATGCCCTTGACCGCGGCGAAGCTGCCGAATTCCTTGACCAGATCCTTGAGCACGATACCCGCCACGCGTCGCTCCTTTCTCGCCCGGCGCCGTCAGCGGCGCATCATGCCGAAGCTGAACCCCTTCACCAGATGCTTCTGGATCAGGATGCCCATGATCACCACCGGCACGGTGATCACCGTGCCGATCGCCGCCTGCGGGCCGTAGAGCCGCCCTTCGGACGCGCTCTGATACTTGTTGAGCAGCACCGGCAGGGTCGACACGTCGGGATGGGTGAGCGTCAGGGCCAGCAGGAATTCCCCCCAGCTCAAGATGAACACGAACAGGAAGGTGACCACCATTCCCGACGCGACCAGCGGCAGCACCACCTTGCGCAGAGTGTAGATGCGCCCGGCTCCCATCAGCCGGGCGGCGTGCTCGAGGGTATAGGGCACCTCTTCAATGAAGCTCAGCATCATCCAGATCACGAAGGGGAGCGTCACCGTGGTGTAGAGCGCGCTGACCCCGGTGCGCGTGTCGAACAGGCTGATCCGCGTGTCCAGCAGCGTCTCGGTCGCGAACGGCACCATGATCGCGTAGTACATCAGCAGCGGGATCGCGATGACGATGGGCGGGATCATGCGCACCAGCAGCACCATGTGGCGGAAGGTCGAGCCGCCCACGTTGAACCGCGAGATGGCGTAGGCGAGGAACGTCCCCATGAAGAGCGCGATCAGCGAGGAGATCGAGCAGATCAGCACGGAGTCGAGCAGCGAGCCCCAGATGTTGAAGGGCTGCTCGGTCGCCTCGCGCGCCACGCCCGCCTGCTGCACGTCGAAGGTGAAGACCTGCTCGTAGTTCTTGAGCGTCGGGTCCTGCGGCAGCCAGTTGGGCGGCCAGGTGACCCACTCGCCGGAATCCTTGAACGACGTCTGGATCATCCAGTAGATCGGGAACATGACGATCGCGCCCCAGCCGATCAGCGCGGCGTGGCGCAAGACGGTCCGCCGCCGGCGCAGCCGGCCCGCCGCCTCCCGGTTTCCGGCCCCGTTCACGAGCCGCGCTCCCGGTCGAGCCGCGTGCGCTCGCGCATCATCAGCCAGATGCCGGTGAAGATCAGGGTGGAGAACAGGATCAGGAGCAGCATCGACGCCGCGGCGCCGAAGGCGAACTTGTTGAACTGCCAGACCTGCTCCCACAGGTAATAGGCGACCGTCTGGGTCGAGGTGCCGGGACCGCCGAAGGTCAGCAGCACCACGGGGTCGAACAGCTTCAGCGCCTCCATCGAGCGCACCACCACCGCGATCACGATCACCGGCTTGAGCAGGGGCAGCTCGACCCACCAGAAGGTCTGCCAGCGCGAGGCGCCCATCACCCGGGCGGCGTTGATGAGCTGCGGCGGGAGCGCCGAGAAGCCGGAGAGGAAGATCAGGAAGGTGAGCGAGGTCCACTGCCAGACGTCGGCGAGGATGATCGCCCACTGCGCGGCCAGCGGGTCGGACAGCCAGCGGATGCGGGGGTCGATGCCGAGTATCGACGTGAGCGGCAGCAGCAGCTGGTTGAGCGGCCCGTGGTCGATATAGATCATCGAAAAGTTGTAGCCGACGACCACCGGCACAACCATCATCGGGATCAGGAAGACGGTGATGTAGATCCGCCGCCCGCGCACCACCCGGTGCACCAGCATGGCGAGCACGAAGCCGATGACGAGCTCGAACACCACGGCGAAGCCGGCGAAATAGAAGGTCCGCCCGAGCGCCGCCCAGAAGCCGGTGTCGGTCAGCACCGCCTCGTAGTTCCGGAAGCCCGACAGGTAGGCCTGCTCGAACGGCCGGTTGGCGCGCCAGCGCAGGAAGCTGATGTAGATGGTCAGCAGGAACGGGATGATGATGACCAGGATGAACGTGCCCTCGACGAGCACGAACGGGATCCAGCGGAACACGCGTTCCTGCGACAGCCACGCGCCCAGCCGGGCGATCGGGCCGTTGCGCGGGCGTACCTCTACTCCGCTGAGCGCGGTCATCGTCGGTTATGCTTCCTCGACGGGCGGTGGCCCGGACGACGGGTTGCCGCCGTCCGGGCCGCCGCTTGACGAGAACCGGGCTAGAGCTTGTCTATGTAGAGCCCGGCCGCGACGCCCTTGCGCCACGCCTCGATCTGCTCCTTGCGGCCGATATCCTCGGTCACGCCGTTCCAGCCCTTCGCGATCCGCTTGGCGGCCTCTTCGGGCTTGATGTTGCCGTTCATCACGTCGGCGAGGTTGTTGTCGAGGATCTTCATGTACTCGTAGTGGCCCTCGATGTAGAGCAGCGACGTGGTGTATTGCGCGTTCTCCAGAGTCACGTCGAGGAACTCTTGGCTGAACTTCTTGAGGATCCCCGCGTCGCCCTTGTTGGCCTCGCGGAACGGGTCCCAGAAGCCCTTCGGATGGGCGATCGCCCGGTTGCCGACGGACGGGCTGGTCAGCCACTGGATGAACAGGTAAGCGAGCTCGGGATGGTCGCTGTAGGCGTTGACCATGTAGCTCGTACCGGCGGCTTCCGCGGCGCGGCGCACCGGCTTGCCGCCCGCGTTCGTCGCCGGGATCACGCAGGGAAGCTGCTTCTGCTTCACGACGCTCTTCGGGTTGGCGTTGCCGTATCCGAAGATCGACGGGAACGACATCACCGAATAGGCCTGGCCCGAGCCCCAGAACGGGTAGATCTGCGGCGTGCCCCAGCCCTGGATGTCCTTGGGCATGTACTGGACGATCGAGGAGAACGCGGCGATCGCCTTGCTCCCCTGGGCCGAGTCGATGCGCGGGTTCATGTCCTTGTCGAACAGGAGTCCGCCGAAATAGGCCGGGAAGTGGCGGTGGGAGAAGTTCACCGACCGGTAGCCCATCGCGCCGTAGAGCGGCTTGTCGAACTTGACGCCCCAGCGCGTCTGGCCGGCCTCGGTGTGGAAGAACTTCGCCTGCTCCTCCCAGTCCGCCATGTTGGCGGGGCAGCCGAGATCCTTGCCCGTGGCCTTCTTGAATTCCTCGCGCGCCTTGGGGTTCTCGACGATGTCCTTGCGCAGCACCAGGATGATGTGGTCGCCGTCGAGCACGAAGGAATACTGCTTGCCGTTGTAGAACTGCTGCGCGATGAACGCCTCCGGCACGCCGGAGAAATCGGGCTTGTACTTCGCCGCGTACTCGTCGAGCGGCTTGAGCACGCCGGCGCTCGCCGCGTCGGGCTGGGTGTAGGGGAAGTCGTTGAACATGTCGAAGGCGCCGGTCTTGGCGACCGCCTCGCCCATTACCTTGCTCGGGATGTCGGTGTAACCGAGCGGCTCGGCCTTGATCGCGACACCGGTCAGCCCCTGCCACTCCTTCGCGAAGTCGGGGAAGGAGTTGCGGTAGAGCGAGTTGAGAAGGATGTCGAGCGTCGGGTTCTTCAGCCCCTTGGCCTTGACATAGGCCTTCGCGCCGTCGATGGCGCGCTGCGCCACCGGCCCGTACTCGGCCCCTGTCGCCGCGCCGGCTGCCAGCAGCAACCCCGCCGCGCACGCGACGGCGATCGGCGCTCGCGCTGTTACACGGTCAATTCGCATGATGGGTTTCCCCCTTCGGTTATCGGAACGGGCTTCGGCTCTTCTTCTTGTTGGGGGGATTGTCGGCTTGGCGGGCAAGCCTTGTCAAAGCCTATCCGTCGCGTGCGGTGGCGGGTTTTCCCGCCTGGGCGGTTCCCGGCCCTTTCCGCTTCGGTCGAAATGACGGGCGGGCAAGGGAAAGCTGGTCGGACAGTGCCCCGCGGTCAGTACCCGAATGCGTATTGGCCGCCAGGCAACAGCGTAAAGGCGCCTTTCCGAAGGATGTCGCGGCCAATGATGGCCTGATATCTGCTGCGTCCGGCACCTTCCGGGCTGAGGCCGGGTGCGAGAACCGACCCGGCCAAATCCCAATTCTCCGATGCTATGAGATCCTCTTTGCTGTCCTGATCCAGCAGGAAGAAGAATTGCACCGGGTAGAGGGACACTTCCACGGCGGGGCCTACGGTATGCAGCGTTCTTTGCCCCCGCGGCTCCAGCTGAAGATAGTCGACGACCGGCTTAAGGATGCAGGAACTCAGCGCCCCGGTGTCGAACAAGGCGGGGCACATATGGGGGTCGACGCTTTTTGCCGAGACGCCTTCCGGAAGGATGCCAACCGCGCGGATCGGCCCGGCGTTCCACTCAAAGCGGCCTGAGAGAACCGGCGTGAGACAGATATCCGAGATCGACGGGCTGATCGGTCACTTCCTGGATGGAGAACCGCCCATCGGCGTACATGTTGGAACCTGCGACGAACGCATCCCGGCCCGTATCGAAGAAATCGATTATCTCTGCGTCCCGCATGAGCGCGAATTTGTTGCGATGTTCTCTTGGAATATCCGGCAGGCGCTTCCGGAACGCGCGGTAGTTCCGCTCGACCTCTTCCTGTTGAGTCGGCCTTTCGGTTTGACCGTTGTCCATCGAAAGCCTCCATTGCCCGTGGAGCAGCGTACTTTCGATACGGCAGACTGTCATTCCGGGAAAAGCTCGATGAAGCAGATTTCCCGCTCTTGCCCACAGATGGCGGGAGCGATTCCTCAGCCCCGATCAAGGAGTTCCGGCGCTCGCAACCGGTTTGAGAAGTTGTTGCTCAGACTTTTTTCGCCGGATGCCCTGTCGGCAATACCCGACTATCTTCCCCGGACAAGGCGCGAGTCGGGTCAGCGGAGGCCGCGCTGTTTCCGGATCGTGTCCCAGGCCGCGTTGATCGCGGCCATGCGCTCGGTGGCGATCTGCACAAAATCCTCCGGCATGCCCTGCGCGGTCAGCCGGTCGGGGTGGTTCTCCCGGGTGAGCTTGAGCCACGCCGCGCGCACGTCTTCGTCCGGGGCGTCGTGGTCGACGCCGAGCACGGCATAGGGGTCGGACTTCCGGTCGCTCTCGTGGTTCGCCCGGATCCGCCGGTAGGTGGTCTCGTCGAAGCCGAAGATCCCGGCCACCCGCTCCAGATAGTCGAGCTCGGCCGGGTGCAGCACGCCGTCCGCGTTGGCGATGTAGAACAGCGCGTCGAGCAATTCTTCCAGCACCGCCGGGTTGGCGGCGAACATCGCGGCGACCTGGCGGGCGTAGGGCTCGAACCCGCGCGCGTCCTTGCGCGCCTGGTCGAACACCCGCCCGACATTCTTCATCTCCTCGGGCGGCACGTGGAAGACACGGCGGAAGGCGGCGATCTCGTCCTTCGTCACCCTTCCGTCGGCCTTGGCCATCTTGGCGCAGAGCGCGATCACCGCGATGGTGAAGGCGATCTCGCGGGTGGCGGCCCGCCCGTCGCCGGAGTCCGGGGAGGCCCGCATCCGGTCGACCGCGTGCCCCGCCACCGCGCCGAGCAGCGCGCCGATCGGCCCGCCCAGCGCGAACCCGGCGGCGCCGCCGATGATCTTCCCCCAGATACCGGCCATCCGGCCCTCCTCCGCCGAGCGCGGGCAATCTAACGCATTTTTCGGCCGGGCACGATCAGCGCCGGCTGCCGCCCGAGAGCCCTCACCCCGGCCCTCTCCCCGCTGGGGAGAGGGGGCTCGCTCGCCGAGTCCCTCTTACCTTCTCCCCTCCCGCTTGCGGGAGGGGCCGGGGGAGGGCCGGGCGAGCGGGTACAGCCCGGATAGATAGGTAACGGAATAGACCGGATAGATGGGGTACAGGTTATGGCATGGGCAGCGGCTTGATTTCAGCCTGGAACGAAGCAAAGTAATGCGTCTCCGCCGCCATCGTGTATACGGTGGACGCGAACGGAAAGGTTTCGGTCATGGCCGCCGCCGGTGCACAGGTGCCGCTGAACAGCGATGCGATACGCAACGTGGGACGGGTGTTGCCGTGGTTGGCCCGCTCGCCGGGTCGGCCGGACAGGGAACGGTTCGGAACCGCCAACCTCGCAGGGACGCCGGACGGCGAAAGCCGGACCGCCGTGGCTGCCCTCGAACGCAACCTTCGCGAGCGCCACGACTCGGTTCATGCCGCCATCTCCGCGATGACGGAAAAACTCCGGGTCGAGGTCGAGTCGGCCGCCGCGGACACCGTGATCGACCCCGACGGAACGGGGGTCCAGGCGCTGGAAGAGGCGGAGGAGTATTTCCGCGCCGAATGTGGCGAGCTGCGGGATATCCGAAAGGCGCTCGACGGATCGGGGGCACAATCGGCGTACGGCCCGGGCGTGTTCGACGAGTTGGAGCGTCTGGATCGTCTCTTCTTCGGCATCGTCCGGTGCTGTCAGGAAATCCGCTGGGCCGTGATGGTCCATGACGGGGTGGCGTCGCCGACGACCGGGAGGATGCATGAGAGCGGCGCCGAATTGGTTTCCTCGTTGACCGACTCCTGAACCGGTGAACGGATCCGCCCCGCGAATCCGGGCATTCGAAGAACCGACCGGGCCGTTCCGGCAACAGGTGAAACGACTTCCCCCTCGGATGAAACGGGAGTTGGCAAAGGTCGTGGACGAGTTGCTGGCGGGCGCGCCGCCGCCCGGACGGCGATACGAAAAGCTGAGAACCGGCAGAAATCTCCACTCCGTCAGGCTGAACCGGCAATACCGTTTCGTGTTCCTGGTCCGGGAGAACGGCAATGCGGTGCCAGTCGCCGTCGGGCCGCACGACGAGGCATATCGCGTTGTGTGACGCGCGTTCGCTGCCCCGGGACGCTTCCGCGTCGTGCGGTGCGCGGCTATCCTGACCGGGGACCGGACGGAGCCAGCTTGCCTTGAGCGACACCATCGACACGATCGCCGATCCGGAAGAGCTCAGACGGCTGTGCCGGGAGGGGGCGTATTCCGGCCCGACCTCGGGCCATGCGGCGGGGTACGTGCAGGCCAACATGGTGATCCTGCCGGCGGCCGAGGCGGAGGACTTCGCCGCCTATTGCAGGAACAACCCCCGCCCCTGTCCGGTGCTGGAGATCCTCGACCGCGGCGATCCGGTGCCGCGAAAGACCGCGCCCGGCGCGGACATCCGCACCGACCTGCCGCGCTACCGCGTGTTCCGCAACGGCGAATGCGTCGACGAGCCGACGGAGATAACCGGCGTCTGGCGCGACGACCTGGTGACTTTCCTGCTCGGCTGCTCGTTCATCGCCGAGGAGGCGCTGCAGAACGCCGGGCTGGAGATCCGCCACATCGCCGAGACCGGCTACGTCTCGATGTACCGGACCGACCGCGAGACCGTTCCGGTCGGCGCCTTCGAGGGCCCGATGGTGGTCTCGATGCGCCCCTTCACGCCGGAGGACGCCGACCGCGCTGAAGAGATCACCCGGCGCTACCCGATGGCGCATGGCGGGCCGATCCATCGCGGCGATCCGGCGGCGATCGGCATCCGCGACATCGCCCGGCCCGAATACGGCAGGCCGGTGACCGTGGACGACGACCAGATCCCGGTATTCTGGGCCTGCGGGGTGACGCCGCAGGAGGCGATCCTCAACGCCCGGCCCTCGCTCGCCGTCACCCACATGCCGGGCTGCATGTTCGTCGGCGACCGCACCGCGGAATCGACCCGGGTCTGACGGGAGAAGCTCCAATGGCCACGACGCTCGCCATCGACGGCCTCGCCGACCGGCTCCGGGAAGTCCTCGGAGACCGGGTCTCCACCTCCGCCGTCGTGCGCGAGGGGCACGGGCGCGACGAATCGCACCACCGGCCCTTCCCGCCCGACATCGTGGCGTTCCCCGAATCGGTGGAGGAAGTGGTCGCCGTCGTCGGGCTCTGCCGCGAGCACGGCACGCCGATGATCCCGTTCGGCGTCGGCACCTCGCTCGAAGGCCATGTCGCCGCGCTCCAGGGCGGGGTGTCGATCGACATGTCGCGGATGAACCGGGTGATCGAGGTCAACGCCGCCGACCTCGACGTCCGGGTCGAGCCCGGCGTCACCCGCAAGCAGCTCAACGCCCATCTCCGCGACACCGGGCTGTTCTTCCCGATAGACCCCGGGGCGGACGCCACCGTCGGCGGCATGACGGCCACGCGCGCGTCCGGGACCAACGCGGTGCGCTACGGCACGATGCGCGACAACGTGCTGGGGCTGACCGTCGTGCTGGCCGACGGGCGGACCGTCCGCACCGGCACGCGGGCGCGCAAGTCCTCGGCGGGCTACGACCTGACGCGGCTCTTCGTCGGATCGGAAGGGACGCTCGGCGTGATCGTCGAGGTGACCCTCCGGCTCTCCGGCATCCCGGAGGCGATCTCGGCCGCGGTCTGCGCCTTCCCGAGCGTCGGCGACGCGGTCGAGACCTGCATCGCGATCATCCAGGCGGGCGTGCCGGTCGCGCGGATCGAGCTCGCCGACGAGGTGCAGATGAAGGCGATCAACCTCTGGTCCAAGACCGACCTGCCGGCCCGCCCGGTGCTCTTCTTCGAGTTCCACGGCAGCGAGGCCTCGGTCGCCGAGCAGGCCGAGACCGCGCAGGCGATCGCCGCGGACAACGGCGGCACCGGGTTCGAGTGGGCGACCCGCCAGGAGGACCGCAACGTCCTCTGGCAGGCGCGCCACGACGCGCATTACGCCAATATGGGTCTCCGACCGGGCCGCCGCGCCTGGCCCACCGACGTCTGCGTGCCGATCTCCCGGCTCGCCGAGTGCATCGCCGAGACGCGTGCGGACATCGCCGCGACGGACCTGCTCGCGCCCATCGTGGGCCATGTCGGGGACGGCAATTTCCACATCGATTTCGTGATCGATCCCGACGACGACTCCGAACTCGCGGCGGCGACCCGGGTCAACGAGCGCCTGATCGAGCGCGCGCTCGCGATGGGCGGCACCTGTACCGGCGAGCACGGCGTCGGCTACGGCAAGAAGAAGTACCTCGCCGCCGAGCACGGCGAGGGCGTCTCCGTCATGCGCGCGATCAAGCAGGCGCTCGACCCCGCCAACCTGATGAACCCCGGAAAGATCGTCGATCCCGAGACGGCGGGCTGAACGGGGACGCTTGCCGGGGAGGAGGGCGCGTTTCTTCGCCGCCATGACCCCCGCCCGGGTAGCGGCGAAACCCTCTCCGCCCCCCGGTGTCACCCCGGCCTTGTGCCATTGCTGTCCGGTTTAACTTCGGGACGACCTTCGTAACGACGGGGGGCGCGGGCCGCCGGTGCGGCTGTCCTCCGGCATCCCCCCTTTGTCGTCATGCCCGGACTTGTTCCGGGCATCCACGTGGGGCCACCGCCTCGTTCCCTCCCGGCGCGCACCGCGATGCGGTGAGACGTGGATGGCCGGAACAAGTCCGGCCATGACGGCGGGGAGGAGGGTGACAGCGACGGGCGATGCCGGCGCGCCGAAATTCGTGTCCCGACTCGCGCGAACCGTCGAAAACCCGCTTGTACTCATGTCTCGCGCCCCGTCCGCCGGAATTGAACCGGACAGCAGTGGAACGAGTCCGGGCATGACGGAGGAAATGTCGCGGGCCCCGGCTTCGGCCGCGGCTCGAGCCCGAACGGAAACGCCCTACGGCGTCCGCCTGACGGGTTCCAGCGCGAACCCGTCGGGACAGTAGGCGTCGCCGTTGGCGCGCCAGAGAATTTCGGTCGTCTTCGTCTTCTCGAACAGCGAGCCACTTACCGCCGAGCAGGTGCACGCCATCGTCTGGCAGGCGAGCGCGAGGTTGGGAACCCTCTCGCGCTTGGCGCGCTCGGCGCTCCCGCATGCCGCGAGGGACAAGGAGAGCGCCGCCGCCAAGGAGACCGTGATCGCACGCTGCAACGCCATCGCGGTACTGGTCCTCCGTCCGAAGGGAGCGTGGAGAATTAGGGACGATCCGGCCGTGCGTCAACGCGGCCGCATACCGACCCCGTGCCCCTTGTTGACGAAGCGGAGATCGAACGCGGACAGGTGGTCCATCTCCGCCGGGTAGACGCCGGCGCGAACCATCGCCTCGAAGAACGCCGTAAGCCTTTCCATCGTCATGGCGCCGATGCCGAGCTTCGGCGCGTCGCCCGAATCGACGATGCCGTGCTCCTTCATCTTGGCGATCCCGTAGGCGATCAGCGCGTCGGGCATCTCGGGGTTCGTCTTCTTGATGAGGCGGTTGCCGGGCCCGGGATCGCCGTAAAGATAGCTGTACCAGCCCTCGATCGACGCGTTCAGGAAGCGTTGCACGACCGAGGGCTTGCTCGCCGCAAGCTCTTTGGAAACGGTCACCAGGGTGGAATAGGCCGGCCAGCCGGTGTCGGCGATCAGGAACACCTTCGCTTTGACGCCTTCCCGCAGCGCCATGAAGGGCTCGGACGTGACGTAGCCTTGCTGGATCGCGTCCTCGTTCACCAGGAAAGGCGCGAGATTGAAGGTGTAGCGGCGGATCTGGCTCTCCTCGAACCCGAAACGAAGCTCGAAGAAGCGCCACCAGGTATCGCGGGCATCGGCCGAGATCATGATCGGCCGGCCCTTCATCTGCGGGATGGAGCGGACGGACGACGTGGGATGGGCGAGAAGGACCTGCGGGTCCTTCTGGAAGAACGCCGCGACCGTGACCATCGGGATGTCGTTCTTGAGAAAGTTCAGCCCTTCGGCGTTGTTGCTGATCATCGCCGCGTCGAGCACGCCCGCCGCCAGCAGCTGGTTGTGGTTCACCTGCGGCCCGCCCTGGCGGATCGTCACGTCGAGCCCGTATTTCGCGTAGCGGCCCTCGGCCAGAGCCTGGTAGAAGCCGCCGTGCTCGGCCTCCGCCTTCCAGTTGGTGCCGAAGACGAACTTCTCCGCCGCCTGGATCGGGACCGCCAGGGCAAGCGAGAGAAAGGCGCCCAGGAAGGCGGTCGGCGCGCGCATCGGCAGCCTCTTACAGGCGGGGATCGACCGAGGGCAGGCCGAACCTGATCCGCCCGGCATTGGTCGCCTGCATGTCCCAGGCCTGGGTGATCTGTTGCCCCACGGCATGCACGTCCCGCCAGGCGCGCATGAAGGGGTTCGCCGCGTCGAGACCGCGCGCCCCGAGCAGCGGGTAGAGACGTTCCACCGCGCGGATCGAGAGCTGCGTGGCGTAGGCGTTGTTCAGCCGCCAGCGGGCGCGTTGCTCCAGTTCGGGGTGTATGTCGCGTTCGGCGAAATCGGTCGCCTCGACGCTCACCTGGAGCAACAGCGCCATCGCCGCGTCGATCTCGGCGTTGGCTTCGGCGACGCGGGCCTGCGCGGTCGGCAACTCGGAAAGCTTGACCCCGACCACGCCCACCCTGTCCCGGAACTCGTTCTCCACGTAATCGAGCGCGCCGCGCGCGATCCCCACCGCGGGGGCGGAAAAGATCTGGGTGCCCGCCGACCAGATCGAGATCTGGTAGAGCGGCGCCGAGTTGAGCTCCCGGCTAAGCCCCTTGCCGCCGGAAAGAACGCCCGCCGCCACGGTTCGGTAATCGGGCACGAATACCTCTTTGAGCCGCACCGACTTGCTCCCGGTCGCGAGCAGCCCGGTCGCGTTCCAGTCGTCGACGATTTCGAACGAGCCCTTCGGCACCAGCGCGAATCGGGGCTCGGGCGGTCCGTCCTCCCGCGGCACGAAGACCTGGAGATGGAGCCAGTCGGCGAAATCGACGCCGCTCGAAAAACTCCAGAGCCCGTCGAGCAGGATTCCGTCCTCGACCGGCTCGGTCTTCGCCCCGGTGACCGAAAGCCCCGAGGCGATGAGCGCCTCGGGACTTTCGCCCCACACGTCGTCCTGCGCCTCGACGCAGTTCATCGAAAGCACCAGGCTCTGGGCGACCAGGTTGGTGAAGATCCAGGCGCTCGACCCGCAACCGCGGCCGAGCTCTCCGGCGATGTCGATCAGCGCCCGGTTCTCGCATTCGAGCCCGCCATAGCGCCTCGGCTGGTAGATCCGGTAGAAGCCGGCCTCCAGGAAATCCCGGTGCGTCGAATCGGGGATGCGGCGCAGGGCGTCGGCCTCTTTCTGGCGGTCCACCAGCACGGGCACCATCGCGGCCGCCCTCTCGGTCAGCGACTCGTGCTGGCTTCCATCCGGTGCCATGGGATCCTCCTCGGCTCTAGCAATGGCGCTCATACAGATAACTTGACGGGCCATCGGCCGGCGCGGATCGGCGGCGGAAATACCGCCCCGCCTGCCCCCCATGCCGTCATGCCCGGACTTGTTCCGGGCATCCACGTCGCTCCGCCGCCTCGCCGGTCCCTGCTTATCCCGTCGGGCCGCAAGACGTGGATGCCCGGAACAAGTCCGGGCATGACGGAAGAAGTGTCGCGGACCTCCCGCTTGTCAAGTTATCCATGCAAGCCCCCTAGCAATCCTGCTCCACGTCGCGCACCGACGTCTCGGGCACCAGCCCGGGCCGCTGCCGCTGCCGGGTGCGCCTTCCGTTCTCGAGGTAGCGGCCCTCCGCGGCACGCCGCGCCGCCTCTTCCCAGTCGTCCGACCAGTCGCCCAGCGAATAGCCGTGCCACGGCGACTCGGGCTTCAGCCTGGGAAGGCCAAGCCGTTCCCAGAGCGCCCTCGCGCCGTCCATGTATTCGCGGGTCGGGAGCGCCAGGGGCGGCATCGGCGACTTCATCGTCGCATCGATCAGGAGGGTCGAGTCCTCCTCTCCCTTGTGCTCCCGCTTCGGCCCGTGTCCCTGGCCGCGATGCGGCAGGAGAACGACATCGTCGACCGGGTTGTGGCGATAGGCCATCGCCCAGAGGATCGCGTCGGCATTGTCGCCGTCGATGTCGTCGTTGACCGCGATGCAGATCTTGCTGCAATCGCCCTTGAAGCTCGCCGCGCCGTAGAGGGCGCGCCACACCTCGGTCCGCGGCGTGCCGCGCTCCAGCGTGACGATCGTCACCCGCAGCAGCCCAGTGAGTTTCTCGTGCAGCGAGACCGAGGAGACCGCCTTGATGCCCAGCGTGTCGCGGAGATGGCCGAGAAACAGCGGCTCGTAGGAGACGCGCTTCATCACGCTCGATTCGGACGGCGCGACCTGGCTGATATAGGAGGGGATGACGGGGTTCGCCTTGCGGGTGATCGCGGTAACCCGCATCGGCATGTTGAACTCCTCGAGCGCGACATGGCCATGGCTTTCGCCGAACGGCCCCTCGGGCTCCAGCGTGTCGGTGTCGATCATGCCTTCGATCACCAGCTCGGCCTCCGCCGGTACCAGGAGGTCCACCGTCTTGCCGCGCACCACGTTGATGGGCTCGCCCGCGAGGCCTCCGGCAACGCCGAACTCGTCCATGTCGATCTGAAGCTTCTGCGGTCCCATGAAGGCGACCAGCGGAGGGCAGCCCAGCACGATCGCGCAGGGCAGCTCCTCGCCCTTCGCCTTGTGCTTCTTCCAGTGGACGTAGCCGCCCGCGCCGCCCACCCGGGTCGCCATGCGGACCACCAGCCGATCCGGCGCCTTCAGCGCGGCTCGGTAAGTCCCCATGTTCTGAACGCCGGTTTCGGGATCGCGGGTGATCACGTTGGTCGCGGCCAGCGTCGGCGCGCTGTCGAAGCCGGGGGTCGAAATCGGGATCGGCAACGCATCGAGGCCGTTTCCCTCGCCGAGGAGCGCGTCGCCCTCGATCACCACCTCCTGGCAGGGCGCGGTATTGACCCGGCGCGGCGGTACCGGGTTGGCGATCGCCCTGTCCCATTTGGCCGGGATTTCCGCCACCTCGGCCCGCATGCCCGCGCTGTAGACCGCGCGGTTGGCGGCGAGCGCGCCGATCACCACCGGGATGTCGTAGCGCCGGTCGAGGCTGTCGGTGACGTTGCGGAACAGGAAAGCGCGGCGCTCGTCCTCGTCCAGCCCGCCGCGAAACTGCCAGCGGACCAGCGGCACCATCTCGGTGTCCTTGTTGACCGGCTCGTCGACGGTCAGCAGCAGCCCGGCTCCGTCGAGCGCTTCCAGATGTTCCTGCAAATCGGCATAGCCGCGACTCGCGCCCGCCATACGCACCTCTCCCGTCACCGCGGCGGACCGCGCCGCGCCGCCATGATGCCACTCCACGCGCCGAGGGCCAATGCTCAGCCGCCGGCGTCGACCAGAACGGCGGCGAAACGGCAGGGGCCGTCGCCGGTGTTGCGCCACGCGTGGTTGGTGCCGCGCTGGACGAGACAATCGCCCGGGCGCAGCGGAATCTCGGTGCCTTCCAGGACGAGGTTCATCTCGCCCTCGATCATGACCACGTAGTCGATGGTCGCGGTCCGGTGCATCTCCAGCTCCTGGTCGGGCTGGAGCTCGAGGACGCGAAAGATGGTCCCGCCGCCGGGCGGCGGGCGGCCGACCCGCAGCGCGCCCGCATCCTCGTTTCCCGAATTGGGCGGGGTTTCGCCGTCGGTGGTCCAGATCAGCCGCGAATCGTGGCCGTGGCGCCTCGATGTCGCATTGGACGCGATGTCGTCGA
This sequence comes from Defluviicoccus sp., assembly GCA_022823775.1. GTDB lineage: Bacteria > Pseudomonadota > Alphaproteobacteria > MPNO01 > MPNO01 > MPNO01. The sequence goes on from JAJEHI010000010.1 coordinate 72,880, forward strand.
TGATCGCGACCGACCGGCCGGTTTCGTCGTGGCCCGTGACCACCCGCCTTACCTGCATCGCTCTTCTCCGATCCCTCGTCGCCTGGCTATACTGGCGGCACGAATTATTCCCCATGACTACGGAGACCCGGCCATGGCCTACTCGCTCGACCAGCTTGCCGCAGACTGCCACGCGGCGATCGATTCCGACAACGGCCCCGACGGGCGCGAGACGGTGCGGCGGCATCTGGAGAGCGCGCTCAAGGACAAGGACTTCGTCGCGGCCCATCTGGGGCCCGACAACGATTCGCCGCGCAAGGTGCTCTACGAAGATCCCGACTACGGGTTCTGCATCCTTGCCCACGTCTATCGCGGCGCGAAGGGCAGCAACCCGCACGACCACGGCCCGTCCTGGGCGATTTACGGGCAGGCCGAAGGCGTGACCGAAATGACCGAGTGGCGCAAGATCAAGGCGCCCGACGGCGACGAGCCCGGCGTGGTCGAGGCCGTCCGGGTCTACGATCTCGAGCCCGGCATGGCCGCCTGCTACAACGAGGGCGATCTCCATTCGCCGCGGCGCGAGGACACCACACGCCTGATCCGCATCGAGGGGATCAACCTCGAAGGGGTCAAGCGCGACCGCTACGTCGCCGCCTGACGGGCGTTCCTCGATACGCCCCCCGCGGGGGCTGCGCGGGATGAGGAGGGGCGTCGGGGCCGGACCCGTTCCATTGCCGTCCGGTCGAGACTTCGCGGCGGTCGCCCCGATCATGGCGGGGGTGGTGTGAACCATAGTTGACGGTCCGGCGATCCGACGCCGCCCGCGGGGCGCTCGCCCCGGTTTGCCGAACCGATCCCGCAGCAATCCCCGCCAAGGCGCTGGCGCGGCGGGGAAACTCGCCGTCGCGGCCGCCCCGCCCGGCGCCCGGACGGAATGCACGGGAGAGCGGTTGCGTCCCCGGGGGACGCGAAAAATAGTCGCATATCGAGACAATGTTTCACGTGAAACATAGGTCAACACCGCTGACCTTTGTTTCACGTGAAACATTGGGCGCGGGTTCGGTATCGACCGGAAGCCCCCGACCGTCGCGAAGATCGAGGCTGTCACCCCGGCCTTGTGCCGTCCAGAGCGACCGGGCCGGCGGCAGAGATGGATGTCCGCCCCGGCGGGGCGGCGGCGGTCCGGTTGCCGGTCCGTACCGGACCGACGCCCGTCAAGTCATCGGTATAAGCGGCTATTTCCGCTCCATGCGGAGCACGTAGGACGCCGCCGCGAAGATGATGGCCGCGCCGACCCAGGTCCAGAGATCGGAGCCCTCGCCGAAGGCGATCCAGCCGAGCGCGGCGGCGAAGGGCAGGCGGACGAAATCCAGGGGCTGAATGATCCTTGCCTCCGCCGTCGCGACCGCGCGGGTGATCGCGAACTGCGCCACGGTCGCGGTCACGCCGACGCAGCAGAGCCACGGCAAATCGTCCCAGCCGGGCGTGATCCATTCGGGGATCGCGGGAATCAAGGAGAGCGGGATCAGGATCAGGTTGCCGTAAGCGACGATCGTCATCGCGCTCTCGGTGCGCGACAGCACCCGCACGGTGTTGTTGACGGACGCGAACAGGAGCGCGGCGCCGAGCGCGGCCAGCGTGCCCGTTCCCACCTCGATCAGCCCGGGCCGGATAATCGCCATCGCGCCGCCGAACCCCACGAGAACCGCGAGCCAGTTGGCGGGCCGGGTCGATTCTCCGAGCAGCAGGGCGGCGCCGGCCATGGTGAATAGCGGGGTCAGGAACTGGAGCGCGTAGTAGTCGGACAGCGGGATGCGGCTGACGCCGTAGAACCAGCACATGATCCCCGCATAGGCGAGAACGCTGCGCAGCAGATGGATCGAGAAACGGTCGGTCGCCAGCGCTTCACGCGCTCGTTTCAGGCTGAAACCGGTGGCGAGGGGAAGCAGGACGGCGACCGCGACGACGCTGCGGAAAAAACCGACCTCGAAGACCGAATAGGAATCGGCGAGGTGGCGGACGACCGCGCCCGTGACGGTGTACATCAGCGCCGCCAGCGTCATCCACGCCGCGCCGCGGAGGGAAGCGGAACCGATCAATCGCCGCCGGTCCGCCTCATCCGTTCGCCAGCCTGACCAGGGTTTCGGCCAGCACCCGGGCGCCGTCGGCGAGGTCGGCGGGCGACGCGTTCTCCGCCTCGTTGTGGCTGATCCCCTTCTCGCAGGGAACGAAAATCATCCCCGTGGGACAGACGAAGCTGAGCTGACGCGCATCGTGGCCGGCGCCGGAAAACAGCCGCATGTTGCCCAGCTCGAGATCGACAGCGGCGGATTCGATCGTGTCGACCACGCCGTCGTCGAACCATATCGAGGGCGCCTGCGCGATGGTCCATGTCTCGACGTCGCACGCGACCAGGGAGTTCCGGCAGATTCCGTCGACCTCGGCTTCGAGGCGGGCGAGCGTGTCGCTGTCGGGATGCCGGATGTCGATGGAGAACAGCACCTCCGCCGCGACCACGGAGGGCACGTTCGGGCGGATCTCCATCATGCCGACGGTAAAGCGGTGCTCGTCGTCGCGATGGATCCTTCGCTGGAGCGCATCGACCATCCGCGCGGCTTCCCACAGCGCGTCGCGGCGCGCCGATTTCGGCGTGGTGCCGGCATGCGCCTCCTCGCCGGTCACGCGGACGCGCATGCGGCGCACCCCCTGGATGCCGGTCACGACGCCGATGGGGATCCCCGCGCGTTCGAGCGCCGGACCCTGCTCGATATGCGCTTCGACGAAGGCGGCGACGGGAAAGCCGATGCCGCGGCGTTCCGCACCGGGCGTCGCGGCGAAGGCTCGCGGCAGATCGTCGGCGACGCTGGTTCCGCCGCGATCCGCGACCGCCGCGATCTCGTCGAAGGGGCGGAGACCGGCGAAGGCCTCCGACCCCATCATTCCGGGCGCGAAGCGCGAGCCCTCCTCGTTGAGCCAGGCGACCGTTTCGATCGGCCGCGCGGTTTCGATCCCGGCTTCGTCGAGCGCCTGCAGGGCCTCGATCCCGGCGAGCACCCCGTAGGCGCCGTCGAACTTGCCGCCCGTCGGCTGGCTGTCGATATGCGAGCCGGTGAGCACCGGCGCAAGCGCCGGGTCCGTGCCCTCGCGCCGGATGAACAGGTTGGAGATGCCGTCGACGGACACGGCGTAGCCGAGCTCGGAGGCCCATTCGGCGAGCAGCGCGCGGGCGCGCGCCTCCTCCTCGCTCAGCGCCTGCCGGTCGACGCCGCCCTTCGCGGTCGCGCCGATCTCGGCGAGCGACATGTGGCGCCGCCAGAGCCGCGCTTCGTCGACCGCGGCGGGGGCGTCCGAGACGCTCACGAACCCGCTTGTCCGTCCTGGAAACCGGAGAGCAGCGCCGACGCCCCCTGCTCGAAAGGCCGCGCCGTCCACCGGCCGGCCTCCACCGTGGCGAAGAAATCGGCAAGCGCCCGGTTGAACAGCGCGGGCTCTTCCAGGTTCACCGCGTGGCCGGTCTTGGGCACGATCAGGAGGGCGGCGGTGGGGATGGTGCGCTTGAGATAAATGCCGGGCTCAAGGCAGTGGTCGTCCTCGTCGCCGGCGACGACGAGCGCCGGCACCGCCATGTCCTTCAGCCCGTCTTCCAGATGCCAGAGCGAGGGGCGGAGCTTCTGGACGCCCCGCATGGTCCGCGCGGAACCCTCGGTCGAGTGCTCGGCGAGCTGGTCGCGGAACTCGGCCCAGCCGCGCGGATCCTTTTCCTTGAGCTGCAGGCGGTAGGCGCCGTTGGCGTAGATCTCCGCCACCTGGGCCGCGCCGCGATTCTCGTACTCGGCGGCGATCGCCTCGGAATCGCGCGCATATTGCTCGCTCTCCTCCGGCTTTGCGCCGTAGCCGCAGGCGCCGACGACGATGGACCGCGCCATGTCGGCATATCGCAATCCGAAATGGAGCGCCGCGAACCCGCCCATCGACATTCCGACGACATGCGCCTTGTCGACTCCCGCGCCGCGCATGACGGCCGCGATGTCGTCGGCCGCGAGGTCCTGGGAATAAAGCGCCCGGTCCTCCGGCACGTCCGACGGCGGGTAGCCGCGCGCGTTGAAGGCGACGCAGCGATAGCGCCGCGCGAAATGGCGCACCTGCGGCTCCCAGCTTCGATAATCGCCGGCGAACTCGTGGACGAACACGATCGGATCGCCGGTCCCGGTTTCCTCGTAGTAGAGCCTTGCCCCGTCGGCGTCGGCGAACGGCATCGGCGCCTCCCCTCGATTTACCGCGCGTTGGGACCCGAGGTCGTCCGGGTGAGCTTTGCGCGGCGATACTGCCAGGCGACGACCGGCGGGTGCCTGGGCGGCTCGCCCGGACCGCGGCAGCTTTCGATGCATTCGATGACCGCGTCGTAATTGGGCTGCACGAAGAACGCCACCGATTGGCGCCTCGTGCCGCTCGCGGCGTCCCGCGGCGGATTGACCACACGGTGGAAGTTGGAGAGCCAGCGATCGTTGGTCCAGGTCATCAACAGGTCGCCGATATTGACCACATAGGTGCCGGGCGGCGGCGAGACGTCGACCCACCGGCCCGAGAGATCGCGGACCTGGAGCCCGCCCGGCGCGTCGTCGACCATCAGCAGCGTATGGGAGCCGAAATCCGTATGCGCGCCGCAGCGGAGCTGGCCCTCGGCGGGCGGAACGTCCTGTTCCGGGTAGTTGATGGCGCGGAGAATCGATGCGTGGCGGTCGAAATGGCGTTGCAGGAACCCCTCCTCCAGGTCCAGCGCGCATTCGAAGATGGCGAGCAGGAGGACATTCAACCCTTCGAGCGCCGCGTAATACTCCCGCGCGGTGTCGGCGAGCCCGTCGACCTCCGTCGGCAGGATGTTGGGCTGGTAGGCATACCCCGCCTCGGGATCGGCGAAATAGGGGTCGTCGCCCGGCACGTCGAACCGGCCGAAGCCGAAGGTTTCGCGCCAGTCGGGCGGCGCCGTCCCGCCGACCGATGCGGATACGAAGTCGCGTCCGACGGGCAGGTAGCCCCGGTTCTTGCTGTTGGCGGTGCCGCCATATGTCGCCTTCACGGAATCGGGCAGGTCGAAGAACGCGGCCAGCCGGTCCCGGGTTTCGCGCATCAGCGCGTCCGGCACGCCGTGTCCGGAAATCGCCAAAAAGCCGATCGTCTCGACCGCTTCCGCGACCTCGCGCGCGATGCCCTTGCGCGCGGCAATGTCGCCTTGCGCGAAACCGGAAATGTCTATCAGCGGGACGCCGATGCTCACCCCGATCCCTCCTAGTACAACGCCCGGCCGGAACTGCCGCCGTCGAGCGCGGCCCGGACGACCTCCGGCAGCATTTCGCAGAACCGGTCGGCATCTTCGGCCGGCACGGTTGTCGACACCTTCACGAAACGGTCGGCAAAAAGTTTTGACTGGTATGCCGCCTGGCGGATCATGATGCCGCGTTCCAGATAGAGTTCGCAAAGCGTCTCCGGCGCGATACCGGCCGCGCTGGTGTCGATGACGACAAAATTGCCGTTGGACGGGTAGACCGGCATGTCGAGTCCGTTGATCGGGGCGACCGCGTCGTGGATCGAGGCCTGGTTCGCGCGCTGGATCCGGTTCACCTCGGGAAACCATTCCGCCTTCGTCCGCAGCCCGGCGATCGCGCCCTTTTGCGAGACGAGGTTGGAACCGAGGCCGTTGGGCTGGCCCTCGGACAGCATCTCGATCGAAGCCGGCCTCGCCATGAGCCCGCCGACCCGAAGCCCGGCGAGCCCGAGCCACTTGGAGAAGCTGTAGGTGGTGATCGTCTTTTCCGGATAGAAGCGGTAGGCGAGCGTGTGGTCGTGCGCGAAGTGCCGGTAGGTGCAGTCGTGGATCAGCCAGGCGTCGGCGTCGCGGGCGATGCGCGCGAACCGGGCGATCTCGTCCGCCGAATAGCCGACGCCCAGCGGGTTGAGCGGATCGATCAGGTAGATCAGCCCGGCCCCGCCCTCCTCCACCGCCGCCGCGAGCTGGCCGGCGGTCAGCTTGTAGTCCTGCTCCGCCCGGTAGATCGGCAGCGCCGCGACCTCGGCGCCGGAGAGGCGGGAGAACGCCTCCGGCCACGGCCAGCCCGGATCGGTGGCGATCATGCGCTCGCCAGGGCGGATCAGCTGCCGGCAGGCGTGGTAGAGTCCCTCGATCGCGCCGTCGGTGATCAGCACGTCCGCATCGTCGACGCCGAAGTCGGCGAGGATGAGACGGCGAAGCTCCTCGAGCCCCGTCGGCGGCGCGTAGGCGTGGTAGTCCTCGTCCTCGATCGCCGCGATCATCGCGCGCTTGACGTCGGGGTGGGTGGGCAGGTGGTTGGTGTTCTGGCCCATCCAGATCAGCCCGCGCCGGGCGACGAGATCCTCGAAATGCCGGTTCCGCCTCTGGTAAGGCTCCATCGCCGCAGCCCGGTTGTGGCCGTCGCCCCAATTCTAGCGGTACTATGCGGGCCGAAACAGTTGGCGCGCCGCCTCCGAGGACGGAGGGAAAACGATGGCCCAGGATCCCGTTCCGACGATCGACATCGGCCCCTATGTCGCGGGAAGCGAGTCCGACCGCGACGACGTGGCCCGCGCGGTCGACCGGGCCTGCGGGGAAACCGGCTTCTTCGCGATCACGGGACACGGCGTGCCGGAACCCGCGATCGAGAAACTCCGCGGGGAGGCGGTCGATTTCTTCGCGCTCCCCGAAGACGAGAAGCGGCTCGTGGAACGCCCCGCGGACCGAATCAGCCGCGGCTGGAACGCGCTGCGCGACCGCTCGCTCGCCTACTCGCTCGGCAAGGATACGCCGCCCGACCTGCAGGAAAGCTTCGCGATGGGGCCGGTCGCGGTGCCGGACGAGCCCTACTACACCTGCGAGCGGGCGCGGGCCTTCTTCGCACCCAATATCTGGCCCGACGGCAGGCCGGGTTTCCGCCGATCCATGGAGAGCTACTACCGGGCGATGGAAGATCTGTCCCATACGGTGATGCGGATATTCGCCCGCGCGCTCGGACAGGAGGACGGCTATTTCGACGACCGGATCGACCGCCATTCGTCGAGCCTCCGGCTGATCCGGTATCCGGGCCGCACCGAAGGCGCCGAGCCGGGTCAGCGCCGCGCGGGCGAGCATCACGACTACGGATCGCTCACCATCCTGCGCGGCGACAACCTGCCGGGCGGGCTCCAGGTCAAGCTGCGCCACGGCGACTGGATCGACGTGGTCCGGCCGGAAGGCGGATTCATCTGCAACATCGGCGACGCGATGATGCGCTGGACCAACCACCGCTGGGTCTCGACGCTGCACCGCGTCGGCCTGCCGGAAGGCGCCGACAGCCCCGACCGGATCTCGATAGTGTTCTTCCACAACCCGAACTACGACGCGGAAATCCGCTGCATCGCCGACGACGGCGAGCCGGTCCGCTACCCGCCATGCGACTTCGATTCGTTCTATGTCGACAAGCTCAGGCGGGGCTCCTTCGGCGCCCGGCGGACCCCGGAGACGGCGGCCCGGGCGGGCGGCGGCTGAACCCGGCCGCCCGGACCGTGCACCGGCGGGGTTGCAACTCGGGCCGACCGGTGCGATGAAGATAGGGGATGGCGCAAATTACCCAGACGTATCTTGTTAGGCCGTTGCCGCGTTTATCAAGCTGCTCCTGGAATTGACCATCTTCAAAACGGCTGCGCGCGGCATCGTGCCCGTCGCGGTCCGGCGAAACGCGAAAGGAGTAGCGATGCCTACCGGTACGGTGAAATGGTTCAACGCGACGAAGGGCTACGGCTTCATTCAGCCGAGCGACGGTTCGAAAGACGCCTTCGTGCATATTTCAGCGGTCGAGCGCGCGGGCCTCAACGGCCTCCGCGAAGGCCAGAAGGTCGAATACGAACTCGTTCCCGGTCGTGACGGCCGGGCTTCGGCGGAGAACCTCGTCGCCCTAGACTGATTTGCCTGGGCGGGCGCTTCCCGCGCCCGCCTCAATTTCCTCCCCATAGATTCCGTCCCGGCGCAAGCCGGGTACGCTTGCGCTCAACCCGACTCCCGAACCGGGCGACGTACGGCGCACCTGCATGCGCGCTTGCCATTGTGGTGTAGTCTGGCGCCGGCATCCGTATCCGCAGGCGAGGACAGGCGATGGCAAGAACCACACCCGCGACTCCGACCGAAGAGCGCTGCGTCACCTCGTACCCGGCGCGGCGCGGCTATGCGCCGGGAGCGTTCTACCCGCCCGAGGCCCCCAACGTGACCGACGCGATCGACATCCACTGCCACGCCCATGGCGGGCAGCAGGACGCGCTCGCGCTCGCCAAGTTCGCCTCCGTCTCGGGCATGCGGGGACTCCTGTTCAAGACGATCACCGACTTCGCGCGCCCGGCGGACGCGGTCGCCCGCATCCGGGACGCGCTCGACGACTGGGCCGAGGCGGAGGAGGAGGACATCCGGCCGATCGAGTGCTGGGCCGGCGCGCTGATGGGGTTCGACGGCTCGGCCCCGACGCGCCGCTGGTGCGAGGAGCAGATCGAGTCGGGCGCGATCGCGCTCTGGCTGCCGGTGTTCAACCACGCCAACACCTACGCCAAGGTCGGCGGACGCGAGATCTGGTGGAACCCGGACGCCGACCCGTCCGCGCACTCCGACCCGCTTCCCTGGGAGGAGGCGCTCGCGAAGGGCCACTACCTGCTGGAGGAGGACGGGAGCCTCAAGGACGAGATCGCGGACATCGTGAGGCTCTGCGCCGAACGGGGCGTCGCGCTGTTCTTCGGCCACGCGACCCATGCCGAGATCGACCGCCTCGCCGAGCTGGTCGCGGCGCTCGGTTTCGACCGGGCGGTGATCGATCATCCCTTCAGCCCGTTCATCGACCTCGAGGTCGACCACATGAAGAGGCTCGCCGCCGCCGGGATCACGCTCAATTTCACCTACGACGAGCTCTCGCCGCTGCTCGGCGTCGACCCGGCGCGGATGTACGAGGCGATCCGCGAGGTCGGCCCCGCCCATTGCACGTTGTCGTCCGACGCGGGCGAGCCGCTGTTCCCCAATTCGGTCGAGTGCATCCGGCTGATCCGGGGGTACATGGAGGCGTTCGGCCTCGACGCGGACGAGATCCGCGCGGTCTCCACCCTCAACCCGGCCCGCATCGTCGGGCTCGACACGGTGGCGCAATGATCGTCGATTTCCAGCATCACTTCCTGCCCCGCGAGCTGCTGCCCGAAGGGGCGGGCGACACGCCGTTCACGCGCTATGACGAGCACGGCGTGCCGTCATACAGCTTCCACAACCTGCTGGTCGATCTCGACGCGCATGTCGAGATGATGGACGCGGCCGGGATCGGCGCGGCGGTGCTCTCCTGCGCCGAGGGGATGTGTTCGAGCCTGGAGAAGTCGGTTCTTTGCAACGACGCGGCCAGGGCGGCGGAGCGCGACTATCCGGGCCGGTTCGTCGGCACCGCGCACGCCCACCCGCTCGGCGGCCCGGACGCCATGCGCGAGCTCGCCCGCTGCGCCGGCGAGCTCGGGTTCCCGGGCGTGGTCATCACGTCCGAGTTCGACGGAATCGGCCTCGATGCGCCGGAGCTCGATCCGTTCTGGGCGGAGGCCGCGCGGCTCGGGCTCTACGTGTTCGTCCATCCGGCGCTCAGGCTCACCCATGCGCGCCAGTTCGACGCCTACGACCTCGCCCGCGCGGTGGGGCGGGAGTTCTCGCTGGTTCAGGCGACGGTACGGCTGATCAACGGCGGCGTGTTCGACCGCCACCCCGATCTCACGATCCAGATGGCCCATCTCGGCGGCGGTATCGCATCGGTGCTCGGACGCATAAGGAGCTACCAGGACCGCGAATTCTGGGGCACCGCCGGCAACGAGCGGCACGGCCGGAACCCGGACGGCAACTTCGATTCCTATCTCGCGGAGCGCATGGTATTCGACACCGCCGGATTCTGCGGCGACGCGCGCTCGGTCGTAACCTCGCTGGTCGAGCTTCCGCCCGAGCGCATCGTGTTCGCGAGCGACTACCCGCAGGAGATCCGCAAGCCCGCCGCCGTCAAGGCCTTCGTCGACGGCATCCGCGCGCTCGGCGACGAGGGCGAAGGAATCCTCGGCGGGAACAACGGGCTGCTGCTTCCCGGCCAGGCGGGATGAGCGGAGGCCTGGAAGACGGCGCGGCGCCGGCCTCGGAGATCGAGGCGCGGCTGTGGGACCGGCCGGGCTTCCTGATCCGCCGGCTGCACCAGATCCATGTCGCGCTGTTCCTGGAGGAGTGCCGATCCTTCGACGTCACCCCGGTGCAGTACGCGGTGATGACGGCGCTCTCGATCGCGCCCGGACGCGATCAGATCACGCTCGCGCGCGACGCCGGGATCGACCGCACCAACGCGGCCGATGTGCTCAAGAGGCTGGCCCAGCGCGGGCTGATCGAGCGCAGGCAGGGCGCCGACGACCGCCGCGTGAAGCTCGCCTACCTGACGCCCGAGGGCGAGGCGCTGACGAAGCGGATGGAGGCCGCGATGCTGCGCGCCCAGGAACGACTCGTCGCGCCGCTGACCGAGGCCGACCGAGCCCGGCTTATGCGGAGCCTCGCCGCCCTGGTCGCCGCCAACAACGAATTCAGCCGCGCGCCCACGCGGTAACGCTCGGACGCCGCCGCCAGAGCCCGTTCGTATCGAATGGAACCGTTTTTGCTTTCGTCCCCCGCGGTCATGTCGAAGGCCGCTGCTGTCCGGTTTAACTTCGGGACGGGCTCCGCGCCGATGTGCGAGTGTGCGAGACCGTCTCCACTCCCCCTGTCGTCACCCCGGCCTTGAGCCGGGGTCCAGGCCTGCCCCGGACGCCGATCCGGGGGAAGCCGGGCGAGAGCGGTGTCCGACAGTCTGGACCCCGGCTCAAGG
>JAJEHI010000152.1 GCA_022823775.1 Defluviicoccus sp.
CCGCGCCGGCGCAGGCCGGCGAGCGTCGGCAGGCGCGGATCGTCCCAGCCGGCGACATGGCCGTCTTCGACCAGCCGGATCAGCCGGCGCTTCGACAGCACCGTGTGGCCGAGATTGAGCCGCGCGAACTCGTACTGCCTAGGCCGCGACGGCGCCGGCAGATGCTCGACCAGCCAGTCGTAGAGCGGCCGGTGGTCCTCGAACTCCATGGTGCAGATCGAGTGGGTGACACGCTCGATGGCGTCGGACTGGCCGTGGGCGAAATCGTAGGTCGGGTAGATTTTCCAGCGCTCGCCGGTGCGCGGATGGGCGGCGTGCAGAATGCGGTAGAGCACGGGATCGCGCAGGTTGATGTTGCCGCTCGCCATGTCGATCTTCGCGCGCAGCACCCGGGCGCCTTCCGGGAATTCGCCGGCCTTCATGCGGCGCAGCAGGTCCAGGCTTTCGGCCGGCGGGCGGTCGCGGAAGGGGCTGTCCGTCCCCGGCTCGGTCAGCGTACCTCGGCTCGCGCGCACCTCTTCGGCCGTCTGGTCGTCGACATAGGCGAGGCCGCGTTCGACCAGATGTTCGGCCCATTCGTAGAGCCGGTCGAAATGGTCCGAGGCGTGGAACAGATGCTCGCCCCAATCGAAGCCGAGCCAGCGCACGTCGGCCTCGATGGCGTCGATATAGAGCTGTTCCTCCTTGAGCGGGTTGGTGTCGTCGAAGCGCAGGTGGCAGCGCCCGCCGAACTCCGCGGCGACGCCGAAATTCAGGCAGATCGACTTGGCGTGGCCGATATGGAGATAGCCGTTCGGCTCGGGCGGGAAGCGGGTGACGACCGTGCTTTCCCTGCCGCTCTCCAGGTCGGCGCGGACGATCTCGCGGATGAAATCGCGCGGGCTGTCGCTGGAAGGGGCGTCGGACATGGCGGATCGGGGCGGGAGCGGATCGGGGCGAGACGGGGTGCGGGCGCATAGGTGCCAGAAGCCGGGCCGCGGCGGAAGCGGCCAATAGCGCCCGGCCGCTGTCGACGCCGCCGGGCCGACGCTCCGACAGGCCGGCTCAGATCGGCCGGCTCAGATCGGCCGGCTCAAATCGGCCGGTCGCCGGCGATGGAAATGCGGTGCATCAGGCGCCGGTGGCCGTGATAGTCGTTGAGCGGATAGTGCTGGGAGGCCCGGTTGTCCCAGAAGGCCAGCGCGCCCGGCGTCCAGACGAAGCGGCAGGTGAACTCCGCCTGGGTCTGGTGCCGAAACAGATACTCCAGGATCGGCGCGCTCTCGGCCTCGGTCATGCCCTCGAAGCGCGTCGTGTGCCCGGCATTGACGTAGAGCGCCGGCCGGCCGGTCTCCGGATGGGTGCGCACGACCGGATGGACGGCCTCCTTCAGCGTCTTCGCGTCCGCGCCGGGGCCGTCTGCATCGCCGCGGCTGCGGGTGATCTGGGCCGAGGCCTTGGCCGAGCTGTTGACCGCCCGCAGCGGCCGGAGCATCGCCTTCAACCCATCGGAAAGCGTTTCCCAGGCGAGATACTGGTTGGCGAACAGGGTATCGCCGCCGGCCGGCGGCAGCTCCCGCGCCGCCAGCATCGCGCCCATCGGCGGCTCTGCCGTATAGGTCGTATCGGAATGCCAGACGCCGCCGAAATTGACCCGCTCATGCTCCAGCTTGAGGACCGGCGCGATTTCCGGGAAGCCGCCGATGCCGTCGACCATGGGATAGGGCACCGGCGTCCCGAACCGGCGCGCGAAGGCCAACTGCTGCGCCGGGGTAATTTCCTGGTCGCGGAAAAAGACGACGAGATGGTCGAGCAGGGCCTGCCGGATCGACGCAATTGTGGCGTCGGGCAGGTCGGCCGCCAGATCGACGCCGTGGATCTCCGCACCGATCGCCGGCGCTATCGGCACAATCTTCAGATCGCTTGCGGTCGCTGCCCCGTCCATGCCCGGATTGAAGCGGCGGCAGGCGCGCTTGGCAAGGGGATGCGCCACGGTGTACCCCCTCTTCGGAGGATTCCTCTGCGAAAGGGAGAGACCGCGCCGGGCGCGCGCCCTTGCCCTCACCGCGTGCCGTAGCCCGCCATGATGGAGTCGACGAGGCCCTCATAGTCGTCCCAGGGGACGTGGCGGAAATTATAGTCGCGGACGATGAAGCGCGGGCCGACATAGAATTTCTCGTACTGGTCGTGGCGCATCGCGAATTCGGAGCCGAGCAGGTCCCAGGCAAGGTGGAAGAGCTTCATGCGCTCCGTCGCCGCTTCGTCCGCCGTCGACCAGTAGTCCTCGAAGACGGGTCCGAGCGCGGGGTCGTCGGCCACGTCGATGCTCGCCGGCATCTGGAACACGCCGCCGCCCATCAGCGTGCGGACCCGGTCGCAGATCCTGCCGTAATGCTCGACCGCGTAGTTGATCGCCGCATACATGTAGCGCGGGTTGACGTGGACATAGCCGTTGCCGGTCTCGCCGAAGGCCTGGAGCTGGCCGTCGATCATGCCGCCATAGGCCGCTTCCATCGAGGCGATATCGGCCAGCTCCTCGCGCACCGCCGGGATGTCGCGCGCGCCGTTCGACCGGGCGACCTTCGAGGCGAGCCCGACCAGCAGCCGGAGCTTGGCCGCGAAGCGCACGTTGGACTGGTGGTTCGACATGTAGTGCGCCGGCGTCCGGACATAGATGTCGCGCGAAAGCGCCGGATTGTCGTGCACGAAGACGCGCTCCCAGGGAACGTGCACGTCCTTGAACACGATCATGGAATCCGATTCGTCGAAGCGGTGGGAGAGCGGGTTGTGGAACTCGATCCCCTGCGTCGCGCCGAACGGCTTGCGCGCCCACAGCGCGACGCCGGGCGCGTTCACCGGCACCGCGCAGGTCACCGATTCCTTCACCTGGCTCGGCGCCAGCGGGATGATGTTGCCGATCCACAGTTCGTCGGCGAACACCGCGCCGGTCGCCAGCATCTTCATGCCGTTAAGGACGACCCCTTCGCTGTCCTCGGCCGTCACCCGGAGCGTCGGCGGGCTGCGGTCGGCGCTCTGATAGAGTTCGGGCTTGCGCGCGCCCTGCGGCGGCAGGATCGCGTAGGCGAGATAGAGGTCGCCCGACCGCGCGTGCTCGTAATAGGCGTCGATGCGTTCGGAGAACCCGCCGCCGTCCCGGTCGAACACTTGCGATCCGATCGAAAGACCCGTGATCGACGAGGCGACATGGTCCGGCGAGCGCCCGAGCAGGCCGTGAGAGAAGGCGGCGATGGCGCGGTGCGCAGCGGTGCGGATTTCGAGGTCGCGGCGGTCGCGCGGTTTCAGGAACCAGGCCGGATACCGCTCGCCGCCGTCCTCGACCCAGAGCACGTCGCGCATGTCGTCGGCGCGCTTGAGGTCGTACATCGCGGCATACATCCGGGCCGCGTTGGCGAAGGCCGGATGGTCGGTGACGTCGGCCACCCGCTCCTTGCCGATATAGACCGCCCGCCCGTCGCGGATGCCTGCGAGATACTCGTCGCCCGAACGCAGCATCGGCGTTGCCATCCCATCGAACCGTCGCCGGGCGATGTTCGCACCCGCCCGGCCCGCACGCAACCGCGCCGGCGGGGCGGCGGGACGGTGATTGCGGTATCGCTTCTTGTATTCGTCGCCGCGAAACTCGTTTCAGCCGGTCGCCACCTCGATCAGAAGCCGGCAATGGTCGCTCGGCCCCCATTCGTCGATCCCGTTGAGGGCGCGGACCCCGACCTTCTCGTGGAAACCGCGCGAGGCGAAGGCATAATCGAGCTGGCGGCAGGCCTCTGCCGGAGATTGCCGGTTGGTATGATATGTCGGAACGTTCCGCGTATCGCTGGTAACGCCCGGTTGGGGCGTTGCGGCCGGCCGACCGTTCGGCAGTTGGGGGCCGAGAAACTCCAGGCCGAGCGCATTGAAACGGTCGGTAGTGTCTCAGTTTGACTTTCTGGGCCTGCCGCCCGTTCCCGGCTTCGGGCCGGGGCGCTGCGGAGCCGGGGCGCGGGCGTCGATCAGGCCGACGATCCATTCCATATCATGCAGCGTGTCGGACACGCCAGCCGCCA
>JAJEHI010000081.1 GCA_022823775.1 Defluviicoccus sp.
GGCCGCCCGCGTCGGCCGCGGCCGCGCCCTCGGTCTCCGCCGCCGGGAGGAGATCGACGCGCCCGCGTTCGTCGAGCGCCGCCTCCAGCGCGGCGGCCGGCATGCCGAAGGTCCATTCGAGGCGATCGAGCTCGACGCCGCTCGCCGCCAGCCGGTCGAGACGATTCGCCGCGGACCGCGAAAGCCGCTTGCGATTTTCCCTCATATACGCTATCTCCTGCTCATATCTGATCTGCCCATTTTTCCTCATAGGAAAAACTATGTCAAGCGACAATGGGCATAAAATTGCAACCATGGGGAGAAAGCGATGGCGCTCCGACCCGACGGAACCGCGATCTCCAACCGGATCAGGCAGTGGCGCAAGCGGCGCGGGCTGACGCTCCAGGTGCTCGCCGGCATGCTCGGCACCTCGGCCGGACATCTGCACAAGTGGGAGACCGGCAAGGTCTCGATCACGCTCGACCGGCTGGTCGACGTGGCGACCGCGCTCGACTGCAACGTGCTCGACCTGGTCGAGGGGCTGGCCAACGTGACCGTCGTCGGCAAGGTCGGCGCGGGGGCCGAGGTCAACGCCATCGACGACCACGCACAGGGCGACGGAATCCGCAAGGTTCGCTGCCCCAACGGGCTCGACGCGCAGCAGACCGTGGCGGTCGAGGTGGAGGGCGATTCGATGCTCCCCATCGAGGAGGGGTGGCTGCTGTTCTACACCCGCGACTATGAGGGCGTGCCGTCCGAATGCCTGGGCAAGCTCTGCATCGTGCAGCTCGCCGACGACGGGCCGCGCTACGTCAAGCGGGTCAAGCCGGGGCGCGAGAAGGGGACGTTCAACCTCTACTCCACCAACGCCCGCGAGATGGAGGATATCGCGCTCGCCTGGGCCGCGCCGGTGCTCGACGCCCGCCCGCCCGTGCCCGAGGAAACCGGCTGAGGCGCCGGGACCCGGTTTACCGGATAAGGAAAATCAGGCCCGCCCGGTTTGTTCGATAGGACCATTCCGCGCCCGGGTCGGCGGAGCGGCGGCCGGCGCGGTCTCAGACCATGCCGGAAATCGTGTGCTGTGCGGGCCGGGGCGGGGTCTCATCGGTGCCGGCCGCGTAGACCCGCCGGACGGCGGGGCGGTCCATGAGGCGGTCGTACCAGCCGTTGACGCGGGGAAACCGGCCTCGGTCGAGCATCGCGGGGCGCAGCTCGAACATTCGGTGGACGATGGCCAGCATGGCGATGTCCGCGAGCGAATAGCTCTCCCCGGCGAGCCACGGCCCGTCCGCGAGATCCTCCTCGGCGCGTCCGGCGACGAAACCGAGGCGCTCGAAGGCATGCTCGATCTCGTTCCGGTCGAATCCGCCCTCGACGATCCGGCGCATCCGCTCCCGCCGTTCCGGCGCCGGCATGCGCAGGAGCAGACGCTCGATCTCGTCGGGCCGGAGATCCGTCATCTTCCGCTTCAGCACGCCGTCGTAGGTCGCGTTCTGCAGCGCCGGATGCACCGTGTCGGCCGCCCAGGTCCAGAGCCGCATGCGGCTCCGCGCCCCGGGGTCCGACGGGCGGAGCGGCGGATCGGGAAACCTGTCCTCGAGATATTCGGCGATCGCCGCCGAGTTGACGATGGGGCGCCCGTCATGGACCAGCGTCGGCACCACCCCCCAGGGGTTGAGCTCCAGATAGGCGTCGCCGAGATGCTCATGGTGCTGGAGTTCGATATAGCGGCTGACATAGGGCAGCCCCTTCTCGACCAGCGCGAGACGGACCTGCTTGGAGCAGGTCGACAGACCGGAATGATAGAGTTCGAGCATTCCCACCTCCCGTCGCCGCCGGGCCGGCGTCGAATGTTACAGCATTTTCGCGCCCGACCGATCGCCCTCCCCCGGCCCCTCCCGCAAGCGGGTGGGGGGACGGTGAAACTGGAGAGGAGCCGGCGCAGCGTGAATCCCCCTCTCCCCCGCCGGGGGAGAGGGCCAGGGTGAGGGGGCCTTTCGCCCGGCGCGCAGGGCGCACGCGTCACACGAGCGCGAGGGCGATCCAGGGGAACACGGTGACCAGGATCAGGACGACCAGCATGGTGAGCGCGAACGGCGCCGCGCCCCAGAAGATGTCCTCGACCCCGATGCGGCGGTCCTGAAGATTGTTGTGGATCACGAAGCACGCCAGCCCGAGCGGCGGCGTCAGCAGGCCGATCTCGACCGCGATGATGGTCACGATCCCGAACCAGACGAGGTCGATGTCGAACGAGGCCAGCGCGGGCACCGCGAGCGGCACGGTGATCAGCATGATCGAGCCCGCGTCCAGGATGGTGCCGAGCAGAATCAGCACGACGATGTAGACCGCGAGCAGGCCGGCATAGCCGAGCCCCGACGCGAGGATGTACTGCTCCATCAGGTTGGGGACGCCGGACATGGCGATCGTCCGGGAATAGAGCTGGGCGGCGATCAGCAGGAAGCAGATCGCCGCCGTCACGTGCCCGGTCTCGGACAGCGCTTCCCAGAGGGTCTTCCAGGTCAGCTTGCGCTTGAGGAGCGTCAGGATCATCGCGCCGAGCGCGCCCACCGCGCCCGCCTCGGTCGCCGTGAACACCCCGCCGTAGATCCCGCCGAGCACGATCAGGATCAACAGCGCGATGGGGGCGATCTTGATGCAGACTTCGCCGGCCGACATCTCGGATCGGGTCTCGCGCTCGAGCGTCTCGCGCGCGGCGACGCGGTCGGGAAAGCGGTGCGCCATGACCCAGATCAGCACGCAATAGGCGGCCGCCAGCAGGAGGCCCGGGACGATCCCGGCGATGAACAGATCGCCGATAGACGTCTCGGCGAGGATGCCGAACAGGATCAGCAGCAGGCTCGGCGGGATCAGCATGCCGAGCACCGACGAGCCCGCCACCACCCCGACGGCGAAGCGCGGCCGATACCCGAGCCGCAGCATTTCGGGCACCGCGACCTTGGTGAAGACCGACGCCGAGGCGATCGACGTCCCGGTGACCGCGGCGAAGACCGCGTTCGCGCCCACCGTCGCGGTCCCCAGCCCCGCCTTGAACCGCCGGAACAGGTGGTTGGCGACGTCGTAGGTGTCCTTGCCGATATCGGAGACGCTGACGAAAAGACCCATCAGCACGAACAGCGGGATGACGCCGAACTCGTAGCGCTGCAGCCCTTCGGACGCCGCCAGCGCCATCAGCCTGCCGGCGATCTCGAAATTGTCGCGCATGATCCAGACGCAGACGAAGGAGAGCAGCGAGAGCGCGACCCCGACATGGACGCCGACATAGACCAGGAACAGGACGAACAGCACCGAGATCGCCGCGACCTGCGCCCGGCTGAACTCGAACACGGTACCGAGCGCGACGAAGATCAGCGCGACGGCGACGGCGGCGGCGATCCCCGCCAGCGGTTCGCCCAGCTTCCGGTCGCCGTCCCGGCGTCGACGGGCGATGAATTGCAGATCGGCCCACAATTCGCGCAGGAACTGGACCGCGCAGAACCCCGCGCCGAGGACGAGGAAGAGCTTGAAGGGCCAGATCGCGATCGTCACGTCGCCCTCCAGCCCGGCATAGGTGTCGCGCCGCCACGCCCGCTCGAAGATCGGCAGGGCGTAGAGGACGATGCCCGCCATCAGGACGGCGCCGGCGAGGTGGTATATCGCCTGCAGGGTATGGCCCAGCATCGCCCGGGTCCCGAGCAGGCGGCCGATCAGGACGTCGGAGCGCGTCATCCGCCCGCCGCGCAGCGCCGCCGCGAGCTGAACGAAGACGATGGCGACGATCGACAGCTCGATCAGCAGCGGCACCCCGCTGATCGGCGCGCTGAACAGGAACCGCGCGAACACGTCGGCGTTGATCGCCACCATGATCGCGAAGATCCAGAGGGTGCCGATCGCGTTCAGCCCGGAGATCGCCCAATCGACCGCGGCCATCGGGCCGGGCCGCCGCGCCGGGTCGGGTTCGGACCTATCGGCCACCGATCAGGCCTTCCCGGGAGGCTGCCCGGGGCGGCGGTCCGGGCCGGAAGACGGGTCTATTCCCTGTCCCAGTCGCGCACGATCTCGGCCTTGGCGTCGCGTAGCCCCTGCATGTAGGCCGCGAGCACGCGCTGCCCGGGCTGGCCCTTTTTCTCGAGCCTCTCCGCCCACTGCTTGGCGACGTTGGGCAGCGCCCGCGCCCAGCGCTCGCGCTCCTCCGCCGGGAAGTCGGAGATCTTGGCGCCGGCCTTGGCCATGATGGATTCGAATTTCTTCGATTTGCCCAGGCTGACCGCCGCGTGGCGGTCCTGCCAGCCCACCGCCACCTCGCGGAAGATCGTCTGGACCCAGCCGGGCAGCTTCTTCCAGGACTCGCTGTTGACGCTGAGCCCGGTCGCCGCGATCGCGCCGAAATTGACCTTGGTCAAATACGGCGCCGATTGATAGATCTTGTAGGGGAAACCCAGCCCCCACGAGACCGGGTAGCCGGAATAGACGCCGTTCTTTATGTGCAGATAGGCCTGCGCCATGCTCGAACTCACGACCACCGCGCCGGTATTCAGCAGGTAGTTGCCCATCGTCCCGCTGGCGCCCAGCTTGCGCCCCTTCAGGTCCTCGTAACGCTTGACCGGGTACTTGGTCATCAGGTGGATCGTGTCGTTGACCCCGGTCCCGAGATAGACCTGGTTGTACCCGTGCCAGACCTTGCCCATCTCCGGCACCTGCTTGTGGACGTCGCGCATGATCCGGGTCAGGGCATGGACGTCGGCGGTGCCGAACGGGACGTAGGTGGAGACGTTCTCGAGCGGCAGCTTGGATTCCTCGAAGACGTGGATCTGCACGCCGACGTCGGCGATGCCGTCCTCGACCGCCTCCAGCACCTCGTGAAACTTGGCCAGGGTGAAGGCGTAGGCCTGGGTCCACTCGATCTTGAAGTCCTTGCCCGAGGCGGCGATCCGCTTGTCGACCTCGGGAACGAAATATTCCTTGGTGACCTGGACCGGGGTGACGACGGGCGGCGGCGCGCCCACCACGGTCAGCTTGACGGTCTTCGCATGACCCGCGGCGGCGAAGCACGAGACCGCCATCGCACCGAGGACGAGGCCCGCAATCCCTGTTCCTGTCGAACGCATCGCAATCCTCCCATCGCCTGGTTCGAATTCCCGCTTCGCCGGAAAGCGTATCACCTGGACTCCGGGCTGCCCATGCCCGCGCGCGGTTTCCGCTGAACGGCGCGGCCCGATATGGTTTACTGGACCGGGTTGCGGGAAAGGCAGGCGCGCGATTTCCGACAAACCGCATGCGCTGGTGATCGGCGGTTCGGTAGGCGGGTTGTTCGCCGCCAGCCTGCTGCGCCGGGCGGGCTGGGACGCGACGGTGTTCGAGCGCACCGTGGGCGATCTCACGGGCCGCGGCGCGGGCCTCGGCATTTCCTCCCAACTGCTCGAGATCATGGACCGCATCGGCGCGCGGTTCGAACCCTCGGCCGGCGTCGCGCATAACAGCTATGTCTGGATGGAGCGCGACGGGGAGATCGCCTTCGTCAACGACCGCGCGACGGTCGGCAGCAGCTGGGCCCGGGTCTACCGCCCGCTGCGCGACGCCGTGCCGGCCGAAATCTACCGCCAGGGGATGACGCTCGCGCGCGTCGAGCAGGACGCGGGATCGGTCGCCGCGGTCTTCGAGGACGGAACCCGCGTCGCGGCCGATCTCCTGGTCGCCGCCGACGGCGTGTTCTCCACCGTCCGCCGCCAGCTGATGCCCGGAACCGAACCGCGCTACGCCAACTATGTCGCGTGGCGGGGGATCGTGGAGGAGCGGGCCGTGCGCGGGGAAGCGGCCGCCATCGGCGACCGGATCGTCTTCTGCTTCCCGCCGGGCGAGCTGCTCCTGACCATGGCGGTGCCCGGTCCGGGCGAGGACATGCGGCCGGGCCACCGGCGCGTCTACTTCATCTGGTACCGGCCGGCGGGCGCGGAAGCGCTGCGCGACCTGTTCACCGACGAGGGCGGCAGGAACCACGGCATCTCGATCCCGCCGCCGCTTATCCGGCCCGCGCCGGTCGCCGCGATGAAGGCGGACGCCGCCGAGCGGCTCCCGGCGGCGGTGGCGGCGATCGTCGACAGCGTGCCGCGGCCGCTGCTGCAGGCGATAACCGACCTGGAATCCGCGCGGATGGCGGACGGCCGGGTCGCGGTCATGGGCGACGCCGCGTTCGTCGCCCGGCCCCATTCGATCGGCGGGGTCTCCAAGGCGGCGCTGGATGCGCAACGCCTCGCGGACTCGCTTTCGGCATCGGGGGATATCGCCCCGGCTCTCGCCCGGTACGAGGAGTCCCAGCTCGACTTCGGCCGCCGGCTGGTGGCGCATTCGCGGTATCTCGGCGCGTTCCTGGAGCACGGCTCGGGCGCGCCTCCCGCCGATCCCGAACGCACCATCCGGGATTACGGCGCCCCGAACCTGCTGCACGATGTCGACCCTGCGCGCTTTCAGGCGAAAGCGGTGTAGCATCGCGGAACCGACCGAGGAGGCGAAACCATGACCGCGACCGAAACCGGCGCCCCGCGCCTGACCTGGCAGGGCTCGATCCACGAAGGCATCCCGGTTGCCACCGAGAAGCTGGACGCATGCGTCGAGTTCTACACCAGGGTGCTCGACCTCAAGCTGTTGCCGCGCCCCAAGGCGCTGGACGATCTCGGCCCCGGCGCATGGCTGGGCGACGAGAACGACAACGTCCAGTTCCACCTGATCGCCAACGACGTCGCGCTCAAGCCCGGGGAAGACGCGAACATCGAACCCGCCGGCCGCCACACCGCGTGGCGCATCGGCGACGTCGAAGCCTTCCGCGGCAGGATGCGCGCGCTCGGAATCCATTTCGAGGAAATCTCGAACCTGCTCGGCGAGCCCCAGCTGTTCGTCACCGACCCGCAGGGCCACACCTGGGAGTTCCAGGGCCCGCCCGGCTCCCGGTAGCCCGGCGCAACCCCTGGGCCGCCGCGCCCCTCGCCCGCCATGTCCGATGTTTTCCCGGTGCCACCTCCGCGCTCCGGTCGAAGGGGCGGGACGCGGCAACCGCCCCCATTCCCGCTGGCGTCCCGCGCCGGGCTCGGTTAAGACGGTCGGGCAGCGGGGACGGTTTTCGGGGAGGGGAACGGGATGAGCGAACTCTGGCAACTCACCGCGGCCGAGGCGGGGCGCGGGATCGCCGCCCGCGAGATCACGTCGGAGCAGCTCGTGCGGTCCTGCCTGGACCGGATCGCGGATCGCGACCCGGACGTCGAGGCCTGGACCCATCTCGATCCCGACTACGCCATCGCCGGCGCGCGGGAGGCCGACGCCTCGCCTTCGACGAGCCCGCTGCACGGCGTGCCGTTCGGGGTCAAGGACGTGATCGACTCGGGCGAGCTGCCGACCGAGTACGGCGCGCCCGCGATCCACGGCGGCCACCGGCCGGAGCGCGACGCGGCCTGCGTCGCCGCGATGCGGTCCGCGGGCGCGGTGCTGATGGGCAAGACCGTCTCCACCGAGTTCGCCACCTTCTGGCCCGGCAAGACGAAAAACCCGCATAACCCCGCCCACACGCCGGGCGGCTCCTCCAGCGGCTCGGCGGCGGCCGTCGGCGCCTCGATGGTGCCGATCGCCTTCGGCAACCAGACCGCGGGGTCGCTGATCCGGCCCGCGGCGTTCTGCGGCGTCGTGGGCTTCAAGCCGACGCACGGGACGGTCGACCTCACCGGCATCCTGCCGCTCGAGCCGATCTTCGACACGCTCGGCTACATGGCCCGGTCGGTCGACGACGTGGGGCTGTTCTACGATATCGTGCGCGGCGCGGAACCGGCGGTTCCCGCCGACGGGCCGGGCCGCGCGCCGAGGGTCGGGCTCTGCCGCACCCACCATTGGAAGAAGGCCGATGCGGTGTGCCGCGAGGCGGTCGAGCGCGCGGCCGCCAAATTCGCCGATCTCGGCGCGGACGTGGACGATGTCGAGCTGCCGGACGATTTCGCGGCGGTTCCCGACAGCCACCGCGTGATCCTCAACGCCGGCCTCACGCAGAGCCTCGCGCGGCAATATGCCGACCACCGCGACCGTCTGAGCGAGCGGCTGCGCGGCATGATCGAGGAGGGACTCGGCTACGACGAGGCGACGCTGGAGGCGGCGCGGACCCATGCCAGGGCATGCCGCGCGGCGGCCGGCGACGCATTCGGCGATTGCGACGTGCTGCTCACCCCGAGCGCGCCGGGCGAGGCGCCGGAAGGGCTCGGCATGACCGGCGATCCGATTTTCCAGACCACCTGGACGCTGCTCCATCTGCCCTGCGTCACGCTTCCCTTCGCCACCGGCCCGCGGGGGCTGCCCATAGGAGTGCAGCTGATCGGCAGCCGCGGCGAGGACGCGGCCGTGCTCGCCGTCGCCAAGTGGTTCCACGGCCGGATGTGAGCGGGGAGCCGCACGCCCCGGACCCCGCCGGCCGCGCCGAAGCGACCGGCCGCGCCGCGCGGACGATCGCCCCGCTCCTGATCGGCGTCGCCGTGCTCGCGGTCTGGGAGGGGTCGGTGCGGGCCTGGGAGGTCAAGCACTACGTCCTGCCGGGGCCTCTGCTGATCCTGGAGACGCTGGTCGCGGACTGGCGGACCCTGCTGCCCTCGCTCCTCCACACCATGAAGACCGCGCTGGGCGCGTTCCTGCTCGCGGCGCTCGGCGGGCTCGGCATCGCCATCCTGTTCGCCCGCTCGCGCTGGCTGGAGGCGAGCCTCTTCCCCTACGCGGTGATAATCCAGGTGACCCCGGTGGTCTCGATCGCGCCGCTGATCATCATCTGGGTCAAGGACATCGAGATCGCGCTGCTGGTCTGCGCCTGGATCGTCGCCTTCTTCCCGGTCGTCGCCAACACCACGCTCGGCCTCAAAAGCGCGGATCACAATCTGCGCAACCTGTTCGAGCTCTACGGGGCGAGCCGGCGGCAGGTGCTGTGGCGGCTCCGCCTGCCGAGCGCGCTGCCCTATTACCTGTCCTCGCTCCGGATCGCCGGCGGGCTCGCCCTGATCGGCGCGGTGGTGGCGGAGTTCGTGGCCGGGACCGGCGGGACGGCGTCGGGGCTCGCCTGGCGGATCCTCGAATCGGGCTACCGGCTCAACATCCCCCGCATGTTCGCGGCGCTGCTGCTGATCTCGCTCGCCGGCATCGCCATCTTCGCCGCCCTCGGCTGGCTCCAGCACGCGATCCTGAAGCGCTGGCACGAAAGCGCCGCGGTCAGGGAGAATTAGGGAAACGGCCGCCCGGCGGCCGGGGCGTCCGGATCCCACCGGCGGAGAAAGCCCTCCGGCAGCCCCTCGACCCGCGCCATCCGTTCGCGCAGCTCGGACATCTCACCGACCACAGTCCGGCGATCGTCGGCCAGGCGGTCGATCCTCCTGTCCGGGCGCTGCTCCAGGCCGGCATCGATCCGCCAGATGAACAGGCCCAGGGCGATCCCGACCCCGGGCATGGCGAGTATCTCCTCGCTCACCCTGTACCGCTACCCGCTTGAAGCTCGCCGAGACGCCCACGGATCTCGCCGCGCAGCTCGGACAGCTCCCGGGCGAGCAATTGGTGATCCCTGGCGAGATCGTCGACCTTTTCTTCCAGCCGAACGAACCTGTCTTCGAGCCGGATTACCCTGACCTCAAGCCCGTCGAACCTTCCTTCGAGTCCGCCGATCCTACCTTCAAGGCGGACGAACAGGCGGAAAAAGAACAGGGCGAACGTGCCGCCGGATGCCATCAGCGTCGCGCCGACACCCAGTATGGCGACGATCTCGTTGCTCACCCCGCGCCGCTTCCCACACGTAAGTCGCCAAGGCGCCCACGCATTTCGCCGCGAAATTCGGACAATTCCCGCGCGAGGGACTGATGATCCCGTGTGAGACTGTCCACCTTGTCTTCCAGACGCGCGAAGAGGCGGAAGATGAACAGGGCGAACGTTCCGCCCGACGCGAGCAGCGTCGCCCCGACTCCCAGCATGGTGAGTATCTCGTCGCTCATATACCCAATATAATAGAGCGATATGGCGTTTGCACTACCTTAAAGAGAGTGTCCCGTCATGCCATTCGTTCCGCGGCGGCGTCCGCTATCGCCGCCCGACGCCGCCCGAGAGGTCCCCTCACCCCGACCCTCTCCCCCGCTGGGGGAGAGGGGGATTCGCGCGGCGCCGACCCCTCTTCCTTACCTTCTCCCCTCCCGCTTGCGGGAGGGGTAGGGGGAGGGTGGCGGGGAAATGCTGTACAATGCCGTCGCCCACGAACGGGAGACGCGAGATGACAGCCGGGACCATCGACGTCGAGCAGGTCGACCATATCGGGATCCGGGTGTCGGACCCCGACCGGGCGCTCGCGTTCTATCGCACCCTCGGCTTCGAGCTCGAACGCGAGGTCGAGTTCGACGCGGTGATCATCATCCGGAACCCGCAAGGCGTCGAGATCAACCTGGTAGTCAACGCCAACGACGATTATGGCGGTCGCAACGTGCTGATGGACGTCGAAGGCATCAAATATGCCGGCATCACCCATGTCGCGCTGCGCGTCGCCTCCGTCGCCGACACCGTGGAAACGCTGAGAACGAACGGAATCGAGATCCGCCAGGGACCGGTCAGGTTCGGCGAGGACGGCAACGTCTCGGTCTTCGTGCGCGACCCCGACCTCAACGTGATCGAACTGCGCGGCCGCGGCGAGGACCTCGACGGCGTCGAGCATTACACCCCGGATTGATCCCGCCGCGCGCCTTGTGACCCTACGGCCCTTTCGCTAGCGTGCCGCCGGACCAACCGGCGAAGGCGAAACATGGCTCAGGATCTCCCCTCCTATCTCGAACGCGTGCGCACGGAACGGCCGGACGAGTTCGTCACCGTTTCCCGCGAGATGGACCCCGGCCACGAGGTGACCGCCGCGGTGGTCAAGATCGAGAAGGAGGCCAGGCGCCGCCCGGTGCTCCTGTTCGAGAATGTCAGGGGCAGCGACTACCCGGTGCTGACTAACCTCCACGCCAGCCGGTCGCGGCTCGCCATGGCGATGAACGCGCCGCCCAGGGAGATGCTGCAAAAGTACCTCAAGGCGATGGAGGAACCGGTCGCGCCGCGCGAGGTCAATACCGGGCCGTGCAAGGACGTGGTGCTCAAGGGGGCCGATATCGACCTCTCGCGCCTCCCCCAGCTCGAACACCACCAGGGCGACGGCGGGGCCTACATCACCGCGGCCATATCCTTCGCCAAGGACCCCAACAGCGACATGTGGAACTGCGCCTATAACCGGCTGAT
Source organism: Defluviicoccus sp. (assembly GCA_022823775.1). GTDB lineage: Bacteria > Pseudomonadota > Alphaproteobacteria > MPNO01 > MPNO01 > MPNO01. The sequence continues at coordinate 11,239 of JAJEHI010000081.1, forward strand.
GATCACCGGCAGGGACACGACCTCGATCCACCTGACGCTCGGCAAGCATCTCTGGGAGTACTACCAGGTCGCCGAGTCGCGCGGCGAGGCGCTGCCCGTCGCCTTCGCCATCGGCGTCCACCCCGCGATCGCGCTCGGCTGCCTCGCCATCGGCTCGATCGACGAGGACGAGCGCGGGATCATGGGCGGGCTGCTGGACGAGCCGCTCGAGCTGGTCCGCTGCGAGACCTCCGACGTCCTGGTCCCGGCGCAGGCGGAAATGATCGTCGAAGCCGAGATCCTGCCCCGCGCGAGGATCGCCGAGGGGCCGTTCGGCGAGTTCACCGGCTACAGCCTCGGCGCGCGCGACCGCGAGGTGGTGCAGGTCAAGGCCGTCACCCACCGCGAGGGCGCGATGTTCCACGACATCACCGTCGGCCATCTCGACCACATGCTGCTCTCCACCATCCCGATGGAGGCCAATCTCTACCGCGCGGTCCGGGCGATGATCCCGTCGGTCCGCGTGGTGCGCGTGCCGAGCCCGTTCACCTGCTTCGTCTCGATCGAGCAGCGGCTCGAGGGGCAGGCGAAGAACGCGATGATGGCCGTGCTCGGCGCCGACCTCTACATGAAGCGCGTGGTCGTGGTGGACCATGACATCGACGTGTTCGACGAGCGCGAGGTCAACTGGGCGATCGCCACGCGCTGCCAGCCCGACCGCGACATCGTGGTGATTTCGGGCGCGCGCGGCTCCGACCTCGACCCGTCGACCGCCGGCAATGACGGGTTCACGGCCAAGTGGGGCGTCGACGCGACCGCCAAGCCGAGCCTCGATGCCTTCACCCCGCGGCACAGCTTCCCGTCCGAGGTGTGGGACGGCATCGACGTGGAGGCGCTGCTGCCGTAGCCCGCGATGGCCGACCACCTCGCGCAACTGCTCGAAGCGGAGGCCCGGAAGCGGCCCGGCAAGCCGGTCCTGCTGTCGGACGCAGGCGCCGTCGACTGGCGCCGCCTCGAAGGCAGGGCTGGGGCGGTCGCGGCCGCCCTGGCGGGCGAGGGAATTGGGCGCGGAAGCCGTGTCGCGCTCGGTCTCGACGATCCGGTGGAGATCGTCATCGCGCTGTTGGGCGGGCTGAAGACCGGCGCCACCGTGCTGCCGCTCAATCCGAGGCTTTCCGCCGGCGAGCGCCAACGCATCCTCGACGATTTCGCGCCGGACCGGCCGATCGAGACGATCGGCGAGGAGGAGACGGCGTTCCCCGCCGTCGAGACGGACCCCGGCGATACGGCGATCGTGCTCTACACCTCGGGCAGCACCGGCGATCCCAAGGGCGTGCTGCTGTCCCAGGCGGCGGTCGCGTGGGCGCTCGAGTCCTGGCGCGTGCCGGTGATGGACCTGACCGACGACGACGTTTCGCTCTCCGCCCTGCCGCTCGCCCATTCGCTCGGCATCTTCGGCTCGGTCCTGGCGCCGCTCCTCTCCGGCGGGTCGGTCGCGTTCCTCGCGCGCTTCGATCCCGGGGACGCTCTCGCGGCCATCGAGCGCCACCGCGTCACCGTGTTCCCCGGCGTCGCCACCATGTTCCGACGCATCCTCGACAGCCCCGCGCTCGCCGGCGCCGATCTCTCCAGCCTGCGCTACGCGCTCTCGGGTGCGGCGCCCTGCCCGTGGGATCTTGCCCAGCAATGGCGCGAGAAGACGGGCGTGCGCATCGTCCGCGGCTACGGCATGACCGAGCTGTTCCGGCCGATCTCCTATCGCGCGGCGGAGCCGGCCGACCTGGCGGACGCCATCGGCCGCGCCGTGCCGGGCGTCGAACTCAAGGCGGTCGACGACGACGGGAAGGCGCTCGGCGCGGGCGAGACCGGCGAGCTCTGGATCCGGAGCCCGGCGCGGATGACCGGCTATCTCGGCCGGCCCGGCGACACCGAAGCGGTGTTCGAGGGCGAATGGTTCCGCACCGGCGACCTCGCGACCCTCTCCCCCGAGGGCTATGTGCGGATCGTCGGGCGCAAGAAGGACATGATCCTGCGCGGCGGCTACACCGTGGCGCCCGGCGAGGTCGAGGCGGTGCTGATGACCCACCCGGAGATCGCCGAGGCCGCGGTGATCGGCATCCCGGACGACGATCTCGGCGAGGACATCGCGGCCTTCGTCAGCCTCAAACGGCCGGACGCGGCGGAGCCCGAGGACATCGTCGCCTTCTGCCGCGACCGCATGGCGGGCTACAAATACCCCCGCCACGTCCGCATCGAGCACGCCCTCCCCAAGGGCCCCGCCGGAAAGGTGCTGAAGGCGCGGCTGCGGTTTTAGGGAACATGGTTCGTGCGGACCCGTGCCGCGGTATGAAAAGGGCCTTGCCGCGGCAATCGGTAAATGGTAACATTGGTGTAACTATGAGACGATGACTTCGCTCAGGGAGTATGTCGATCGCGATGGCCGAAGCCCCTTCGCCCGATGGTTCGACCGGCTCGACGCGCAGGCTGCCGCCAAGGTGACGACGGCCCTGATCCGGATGGAGCAGGGAAACCTGTCCGGCATCAAGAGTGTCGGCACCGGCGTATCGGAATACAGGATCGATTTCGGTCCCGGCTACCGGCTCTATTTGGGCAGGGACGGCGAAGCACTCGTCGTGCTGCTTGGCGGCGGCACCAAACGACGCCAGCGGCAAGACATAGAGACCGCGCGGGACCGCTGGCGGGATTACAAGCGGCGCAAGAGACGGGAGGCCCGGAAACCATGCCTCTGACGCGCGATTTCAAGGAAACGGTGCAAGCCCGGATCGAGCGGGATCCCGCCTTCCGCGAGGAACTGCTCAAGCAAGGGGTCGAGTGCCTTCTGTCCGGCGACGTGGATGCCGGCAAGACGATCCTGCGCGACTACATCAACGCAACCGTCGGATTTCAGGAGCTTGGCGGGCTAACCTCGAAATCGCCGAAGAGCCTGATGCGCATGTTCGGTCCCGGAGGTAATCCGCAGGCGCGGAACCTCTTCGAGGTCATCGATCGACTTCAGGAACGCGAAGGACTTCGACTGAAGGTCCATGCGGTCCGGTAGGGAACCCCGGTAAGGCCCCGCGAGCGACGCCTCGGTGCCGCCCGCCGCCCGAAACCCGTTTCAACCGCCCTCCAGCGCGATGCGGTGGCTATCGAGCAGGCCCGGCGCGCGGGCGGGGTCGCCGCGGCCCCAGCCGCATTCGGTGGCGATGCCGAAATCGGACACCGTCCGCGACGCGGCGGCGATGCGACGCCTGTCGCCCTCGCGGTCGTCGTGATGGATGACTCCGAGATAGAGCTCGCACTCCTCCGGCAGGCGGAGACCGGCGAGCGGCGCGTAATAGGCCGCGTCGTCGCGGTGCTTCGGCGCGGGGACGTGGACGAACTGCAGGGACCGCTCCAGCCCGGCGAGGACGCCGTGGACCATCTCGACCGCGTTGGCCAGGTCGGCCGGCATCACCACATGCTCGTCGTTCGGTGTGCCGTAGCAGAGGTGGTAGCCGAGCTCCGCCGGTTCCGGCACGGCGTTGCCGAGCCGGGCCAGCATGCCGGTTATGTCCTCCTTGTAGCTCTCCGGCCGATTGGGGAAATACCCTTCCCAGGCCAGCACCTCCTGACAGACGTCCCACTGGATCGCGAGGTCGCCGTGCGGGATCGCGGCGCGGATCTTCGCGAGATCGGCCTTGAAGGCGCGCTCGTAGGCGGCGAAGAAATCGGTCCGGGAGGCGGGCGAGACGAACCAGTAGCCGACCGCCATCGGCGTCGGCAGGCAGACCTGGAAGCGGACCCCGTCGCGCAACTTTCCCGCTTCGCGCATCTCGACGAAGCGTTCGTAAGACGCGATGGCCTCGGGCGCGTAGCCGGGATCGAAATCGACCGTCGCCGGATCGATGCCCGGCTTGAAGCGGAACAGCTCCCATTCGCGGATCAGCTTGCCGTCCCACTGGTGGATTCGCGCCTTGTCCTCGTCCGCCGCGACTTCCATGGCCGGGTGGCTCGCCACCTTGGCGCGCTGCCAGAAGATCCACCGCGCCCGCTCGCCGGTCTCGCCGTCCGGTATCCGCTTCAGGTGCCCGCCGAGGCGCGCGGCGGTCTCGGCAAACGCGGTCTCGGCGTCGGGGTAGGGCAGGCTGCCGACAAGATGTGCGCAGGTGAGAGGCATGGCGGGATCCTTCGAGGGGAAATTATATGTCGAATTCGAAATCCAGCCCGGATCGGCCCTCTGACCCGATTTATTCGCCACGCCCTCCCGCCGCGATGAGTAAATCGGATTAAGCTCCCCGAGTTTCGCACAAGACAATTGCCGTTAAACGAAATCGAATAGCCCGCGCCGCTTCGAAAAACCTCTAATGGTGACGATCCGCCCCACCCCCGGCGCTCAGCCCCCGGCGAGAAACTCCGTTATCGCCTCCGCCACCTCGTCGGGGCGGTCGAACTCGGCCATGTGGCCGGCGCCGGGGATCGTCACGACGGTGGCGGGGCCGGCGATCGTGTCGGCGATGCGCGCGGCGTAGGACTCCGGCATCACCCGGTCGTCCGCGCCCCGGATCAGCAGCGTCGGGCAGGCGATGCGCGCGAGCCGGGTCGCCAGCCTGGTGTCGCCGAGCGGCCATAGCAGCCGCGCCGCGGCGTTGTTGGCGCGCTGCATCATGATGTCCCATTCCATCGTTTCGTCCGCATCGTCGCTGCCGGACGCGGTCCAGGCGTCGAAATCCTCCGGACGGTTGGTCAGCAGCGGCGAGCGTTCGGCGGGGCGCTGGGCAAACACGTCGGCGACCGGCTCGGCCTCGTCGAACAGGCCGAACGGCGCGATCAGCACCAGCCTGCCGACCGCCCCCGGCCAGACGGCGGCGATATCGGCCGCGAGCGCGCCGCCGGTCGATGCGCCGACCAGGGCTCCGCCCTCGGCATCGGCGGCGCGATGGGCGTCGCGGGCCGCCAGCAGCCAGTCGACATGCTCGTCCAGCAGATCGGCGGAATGCCCGCCCGGCGCGCCGGGGAGCGACGGCGCCGCGACGCGATGACACTCGGCGAGACGGTCGAGCACCGGCAACCAGCGGGGCAGCCCGGGGAGGCCCGCGAACCAGCAGAGTCCGGGGCCCTCCCCCTTCTCCCAGATCCGCAATTCCCCGCCGGATACCGTGGCGGAGCGCTCCGAGTATCCGGTCATACGGCAACCGGCTCCGGCACCGCGCGGCTCTGGCTCGGCATCGGGTTCGGCCACCAATGGTCTTCCCACTCGTCGTCGAACAGATCGGCGATCTGGGGCAGCACCTTCTCGGCGAAGAGCTGCGTGTTATGGCGGGTGAGGTCCTTCGACATGTTGCCGAAATGGAGCAGCAGCATCAGGTGGCCGACATTGAGGTTTATCGCCACCTCGCGGAGCTGGTCGGCGACCTCGTCGGGGCTGCCGACGATCACGTGGCCCTGATCCAGCACGTTGTCCGTGTTCGCCTGGAACGGGCGCGCGGCGATCGCCTGATCGGCCGCCTTGGTGACCTGCGAGGTGAGGCGCGAACGCACCGTGGCCTCGGAGATATAGCCCGGCGGGCGGGCGAACTTGGGGTCGAGATGGAGGCAGCGGTCGTAGAAATAGCTCGCCGGCCCGGCATAGAGGTCGACCGCCTCCGCGCGACTCTCGGCGACGCCGACCGCCTGGAGGAAACCGGCGTGATAGGGGTTGGGCTCGGCCCCCATCGCCTTCATCTCCTCCCAGAAGCCCTTCATCACGCCGAGCCCCGCCTTGTAGCCCCAGTAGGAGAGATAGGCGTAGACGAAATCGTTCTCGTAGCACATGCGCCAGGTCTCGACCGAGCCGGAGCCCGGCACCCAGACCGGCGGGCGCGGCTTCTGGATCGGCCGCGGCCACGGGTTGACGTAGCGCATCCGGTTGAACCGGCCGTTATAGGGGAACGGCTTTTCCTCCCGCCACGCGCGGGTAATCAGGTCGATCGCCTCGTAGTAGCGCGGCCGGAGCAGGCTGGGGTTCTGGCTGTAGGCATAGCAGGTGTCCATCGGCGTGCCGACCGGGAAGCCCGCGATCAGCCGCCCGCCCGATATGCAGTCGATCATCGCGAACTCCTCGGCGACCCGGACCGGCGGGTCGTAGAGCGCGACCGAGCTGCCCATCACGCAGATCGCCGAGTCGCGCGTGCGCCTGGCAAGCGTGGAGGCGATCAGGTTGGGCGAGGGCATCAGCCCGTAGCCGTTGGAGTGGTGTTCGTTGACGCAGATCCCGTCGAAGCCCTGCTGGGCGGCGAATTCGAGCTCGTCCATGAAGTCGTTGTACATGACGTGCGCGCGCTCGGGATCGAACAGCGCCGGGTCGATCTCGACCCAGACCCCGGGATGCCGCTCCTTAAAGTCGTCGGGCAGCTCCGTGTAGGGCATCAAATGGAACCACAGAACTTTCATCGCGGGACCGGCCTTTCGGTTCGGGAGTTCGTTCCAAGCGTGTCAGCTTGGAGTGATCGAGATGTCGAAGAACTTCAAGAGAATCTGGAGGATAACGACGATTGCAAATCCGGCCATCACCCAACCGGTCGCCTTGCTTATCTTGTTCTCGACGGCACGCAGCCTCTCGTCAAGGCCGTCGATTCTCGCGTTGAGCTGGTTGATCCCCTGCATGATCCAGTTCGCTTCGCCCTGGACGAGGACAGGGGGCGCGGTCTGCCCGACTCCCGCGTCCTCCGGAGTCGCACGTTCGTTATCCGCCATTGGTATTCAACTTCACGCCGATCCACTCCCAAAGCTGCGAGTCGTGGCGGCCCCAGTACGACGTTACGGGCATGACGATTCCAGAGGACGCGGACTCGTCCCCCAGTCCGATCGCGGACGCCAATTGCCGTGTCGTCTCGCCCTCGGTCGCAACGAAGAAGCTGTTTCGACCGGTTTCGTACCAATTGTCGCCGTACCGCGCCTTGATTTTTTCCCTCACGGGATCGGGATCGGAGACGTCGAAAACCGCGAAAACCTGCATGGTCACGCACCTATACCGTCTGATTCCCGCGCCCCAGCGGAGTAGCGCCGGTCTGCCTCGTCGGCAGCGCGCCAAGTGTTGACTGTACCGAACTCGATGGGCGGCGACCAGTTCGCGGTATGGCACGCCGTTTCGAGGGGTCCGGTTCGAGTATCCGAAGGCGGACCGGCGAGCGCGTTGGCGAAATCGTCCAACGTTCGGCTTTAGCCACGAACGAGGTGCAACATTGTGGCAGTCACGCACCGCTCCCAGCCAAGCGCCACCCACCGTTTTCAGGGAAACAACTTGAGCGCTATGAAGAGAAGCCCATGGGAGGCGAGGAGGGCTGCGTAAAAGCGCCGTTCCCAAGTCTCCAACGCGGCCACGACATCCGCTTTTAGCGCGTCGAACTCCGTTTTGAAGTCCACCGAGTCCGCGCCGCGCATCACGCGTTTGCCGTCGGCCTCCGCCTGCTCATGCTTCGTGCCCGCGTCTTCCATGCGGCGGACGGCGGTCATTCCAGTCTGCCTCCGCTGCGCCGTCCCGGGACCGCCATGCATGAAGATGCAGGTCGGTATTCCGGCGGGCAGGCAGGCGAACGGGACCGGATCGACCCTCCCACAGGCGTCAGGGAACCAGCTTGAGCGCGGCGAACAGCAACCCGCCGACGCCGAAGACGGCGGCGTACATGCGCCGTTCGCCCGACTGCATCCGGTCCACGAGCTCCGCTCTAAGCGAGGCCGAGTCCGCCTTGAGCTCGGTCTTCACGTCCGCCAGGTCCGCCTTGGTCGCCAGATCTTCGCGGTCGGCTCCCGCGGCCGAGCGGACGGCTTCGGCGACGGCTTCGGCCTGCTCGCGCTTCATGCCCGCCTCTTCCATGCGGCGGGCGGCGCTCAGGGTGTCGAAGGCGGCGATCATCGTCCGAGTCTAGCCGAGGCCAGGCTGTTATACAACCTTGACGTGCATTTATCCTTTCACGAGGGTGTAGGTCTGGGTCTCGGTCGGCAGGCCGGCGAGCGCCGCGGCAAGATCGTCGGGCGCCGCGCCCTCGTCGCAGGCGGCGAGATAGCGCCCGCTGCACGCCGTTTCCAGCCGGGTGCCCGCGAACGGAAACGGGTCGAGCGCGTAGACCCCCTCGCCTTTCGGCGTCACCGTCACCTCGGCGTCGGTCGCGGCGTCCCTCGGCACGCAGGTAAAGGTCTCGACCCCCCGGTCGGTCTCGTGGCGCAGGTTGAAATAGAGCGCCAGCGTGTCGAAGAACTGGAGCTGCTTGTAGTTCTGGACGATGTGCGCCTCCTCGACCCACGCGGCCGTCTCCGGATCGGCGGCGAGCGTCTCCCTGATCCGCTCCTGGCGCGCGATCTCGCCCTCCAGCATGCGGTCGACTTCCTCGCGGTCGCCGGGCCCGACCGGAATCGAGGTCGACCCGCCCGCCCGGACGCGGAACTCGGAGAAGCCGTAGCGCGCGTTGTAGAGCCCCCAGGAATGCATCGACGAGATCAGTCCGCAATAAAGGTGGCGGGCCTCGTTGACGTCGGCGGAGCGCCGCCCGGTATCGGTCCCGCCCGAGACCGGCGCGTTGCCGACCCCGCAGGGCAGGCCGGTGCGCGCATCGAGCACCGGGTCGCCGTCGAATTCGTCCCAGCCGTAGTCGTGGTGGCTCACCACGTAGACCATTTCCTCGTGCGGCTCGCAGCGTTCGAACTCGTCGTTGCCGAAGGCGCGCACGAACTGCCCGCAAAGCGCGTTGTGCTCGCGCATCGAGCAAAGGAAATGCGGCTCCCCCCGCGGGGCGGTCTGGATCATCATCGCCTCGTCCCTCCCCGAAATGCGATGGAGTCGGCCCATTTTAAGCGGAAACCGCGTGCGGCGGATACCGAAAGGCGCCGCCGCGGCCCAGCTTGTAGGCGTCCGCGCGATGGGGCACGGTTCGAGCGGGGCACTGGCGCCGGGCCTCCGTAAGACCGTTTTCGGGGATGAATGCGATGGAACTCGGACTGAGCCTGCCAACGAAAGCCAATTCCTGGGAGGTCTGCAAACGCGCCGAGGAGCTGGGCTATACGCACGCCTGGTTCTACGACACCGTGCTGCTCAACGCCGAGGTCTTCGCGGCGATGGGCGCGGCGGCGGTGAAGACGAGCCGGATCAAGCTCTGCGCCGGGGTCATCATCCCCTCCAACCGGATCGCGCCGGTCACCGCCTCCGGGCTCGCTACGCTGAATGCGCTCGCGCCCGGCCGCATCGTGTTCGGCGTCTCGACCGGTTTCACCGGGCGCCGCACGCTCGGGCTCAAGCCGGTTACGCTCGCGCGCATGGAGAAATACATCGCGGTCGTCCACGGGCTGCTGGCAGGCGAGACCGTCGACTGGGACGAGGAAGGCGCGGTCCGCAAGATCCGGCTGATCGACCCGGAACGCGGGCTGGTCAACGTCGAGGACCCGATCCCGACCGTGCTGTCGGCGTTCGGTCCCAAGGCGCGACGGCTCACGGGCAAGCTGGGCGCCGGCTGGATCGGCCCGGCCTGCTGGCCGGAAAAGGAGCAGACCGACCTCGAGGACTATCGCGCCGCGTTCGAGGCGTTCGGCCACGACATCGGGGGCCATCGCGCGATCCTCGGCGCCGGCGGCTGCGTGCTCGACGAGGGCGAGCCGGCCGACGGCCCCCGCGCCATGGCTCATGCCGGGCCCATGGCCGCGATCGCCTTCCACAATTTGGCGGAAGAGGAGACGTTCGGCTCGCTGTTCGGCTCGTCGGACCACTTCCCCTTCCAGGAGGAGCTCGCCGCCTACCGCAAGGTGTACGAATCATACGAGCCCGCCGACGCCCGCTACCTCGGCAACCACCGCGGCCATCTGATGTATGTCCGCCCGGACGAGAAACATTTGAACGAGAGGGTGATACGCGGGCTGTCCCTGACCGGAACCAAGGCCGAGCTGGTCGACCGCCTGCGCGGCATCCGGGACGCCGGATACCACCAGGTCATGTACCACACCATGCCCGGCCACGAGAACGAGATGCTGGAACGCTGGGCGGACGTGATGGAGGCGGTATAGGCGAAGACGCTCGGCCGGAATTGCCGCCCGGCCGTCACGCGGGGGACGCCGCCCCCAGATAGGCGGCCTGGACGGAGGGGTCGTCGGCGAGGTTCGCCGCGCTGTCCTCGCCGGTGATGCGGCCGTTCTCCAGCAGATAGCCGCGGTCGGCGATGGCGAGGCTCTGCTTGGCGTTCTGCTCCACCAGCAGGATGCCGACGCGCGCCTCGCGTACCCTGGCCAGGGTCCTGAACAGTTCGGTGCAGAGCATGGGCGAAAGGCCCAGCGAGGGCTCGTCCAGCATCAGCATGAAGGGCGCCGACATCATCGCCGTGCCGATCGCCACCATCTGCTGCTGGCCGCCGCTCAGGGTACGGGCCACCTGCCGGCGCCGCTGGGCGAGCACGGGGAACAGGTCCAGCACCCGCTCCAGGTTTTCGGATTCGGAGGCCCGCGCCCGCCTGGGATACGCGCCGAGGGTGAGGTTCTCGATCACCGTCAGGTCGTCGAACAGCCCGCGCCCTTCGGGCACCAGCGCGATACCGCGCTCCACGATCTCGTGCGGCGGGAGCGCGCCGATCTCACGGCCGTCGAGGGCGACGCCGCCGCCCGCGTCCTTCGCCACCAGACCGGCCACGGCCTTCAGAAACGTGCTCTTGCCCGCTCCGTTGGCGCCCAGCATGGCGACGATCTCCCCCGCCGCCACCGTGACCGAGACGTCTTCCAGCGCCCGGTGCTTGCCGTAGGCGACCGAGATATGGCGCGCCTCAAACATGGGCGTCTCCCAGATAGGCGGCGATCACGGCGTCGTCGGCCAGAACTTCCCGCGGCGTCCCGTCGGCGATCACGGCGCCCGAGTTCATCACCACGCAGCGGTCGCACAGGCTGCGGATCGCGTCCATCACGTGCTCGACGATGACGATGGTGCGGCCCTCGCTGCGGAGATCCTCGACCAGCTCGATGCCGGTCTGAAGCTCCGTCGGGTTGAGTCCCGCAAGCCACTCGTCGAGCAGCAGCAGCCTCGGATCGGCGGCAAGCGCGCGGGCCAGCTCCACCCGCTTCTGATCGATATAGGTGAGCGCGCCAACCGGCTCGTCCTCCTTTCCGGCCAGCCCGACCCGCGCGATGTTGTGCCGTGCGTGGTCGCGAAGCTCGGCGCCCCAGCGGCGGGCATGGCCGAAGACCCCGCCGGTCTCGACGTTTTCCATCACCGACATGGATTCCAGCATGCGCACCAGCTGGAAGGTCCGGGCGACGCCCCGGCGAGCGATGGCATGGGCGGACTCGCCCACGACGTTCTCGCCGAACAGCACGATCTCGCCGCGGCTCGCCTTGAGCGCGCCCGAGATCAGGTTGATCATCGTCGTCTTGCCGGACCCGTTGGGGCCGATCAGACCCAGCACCTCGTGCTCCGCGAGCTCGAAGCTCATGTCGTCGACCGCGACCAGGCCGCCGAAGGTCCTGGTCACGCCACGCACGCTGAGCGCCGTATGGGGCTCCGCCGCCATGTCAGCCCGCCAGCAGGGGCCGGCGGCGGATCAGGTTCTCGATCAGGCCGGCGAAGCCGTTGGGGATGATGTAGACGATCAGGAGGAAGCAGAGTCCCAGCATCAGCGCGGTCTGGTTGGGGAAAGTCGCCGTCACCAAATCCCACAGGAAGGTGAACGGGATTACGCCGAGCAGCGGTCCCCAGAGCCGGTGCACGCCGCCGAGAAGCGCCATGATGACGACCAGGAAGGACAGCATGGGGCTGAAGGCGATCACCGGTTCCACATAGGTCCAGCGCGGCGCGAGAATGGCGCCGGTCAGCGCCGCGACCGACCCCGATATCACGAACAGCGCGATCTTCGCGTGCGCGGTGTTGATCCCGCTATGCCGGGCGACCACCTCGTCGCCGCCGATGATGCGGAGCGCGAAGCCGAGCCGCGAACGGCCGATGCGCCAGCTCGCCAGATAGACCGCGGCGGCGAGCGCCAGCAGCTGCCAGTAGATCATCGGCTCGTCGATACCGGTCAGCACCACGAGCCCGCTCGACGTTCCCATGGTGGTCTGCACCCAGGTGACGAGCTGGCGGACCATCTCGGCGAGCCCCAGCGTGAAGATCACGAAATAGACGCCCGACAGGCGCAGCGTCGCCAGGCCGATCAGCGCCGCCAGGACCGCGCCCACGGCGGTCGCCATGACCAGCAGGACGGGATAGGGAAAGACATCGATCAGCGCCGCCACCGTGTACATGCCGAGCCCGAAGAACGCCGCAGTGGCGAGCGAGATGTAATGAGTCGGGCCGGAGAACAGCGTCCAGGACGTGGTGAGCACGGCATACATGACCACGGTCACGGCCAGCGACAGCCCGTAGCCCCCGCTCAGCAGCGGGACGAACGCGGCGGCAAGGAAGATCGCCGCGCCGACCGCCAGCCCGGTCTTTTCCGTCCCGGTCATGTCGCCCGCCTGCCGAAAATCCCCTGCGGCCGGAACAGCAGGACCAGGATGAAGACGACATAGGCGGCCGCCAGGGTGAGGCCCGGATCGATCAGGCTGGCGACCGCGGTTTCGGTAAGCCCCAGCACGAAGGCGGCGACGATCGAGCCCCTGATGTCCCTGAGCCCGCCCATGATGACGATGACCAGCGCCTTCATGGTGAAGATGATGCCGATCGAGGCGTCGAACACGAGGAAGGTGGACAGGAGCCCGCCGCCCGCGGCCGTGATCGCGCCGCCGAGACCGAAGGCCAGCGCCGAAGCGCCGGCAACGTCGATTCCCACCCGGCGCGAGGCCTCGGGCGAGACCGAGACGGCCCGGAGCGTCAGCCCCATCCGCGTCCGGTGCAGCCAGACATAGAGGCCGACGCAGAAGGCGGCGGCATAGAGAAACGCCACCAGCCGGTTCTGCTCATAGGGCTGGCCCATTATGTCGAAGGGCTTTTCGAGGAAGGAGTAGCTGAAAAACTCGCCGCCGAAGAGGGCCAGCATGACACCGACCAGGATGAAGCTGAGACCGAAGGTGGCGAGGATGCTGTCCACCTCGAGATGGCCCTCGCTCTTCGAGCGCCGGACCAGCGGCAGCATCAGATAGCGGTAGATCGCCCAGTTGGCGGCGAACGCCACCGGCGCGTAGCCGATGACGGTGATCAGCGGGCTCACCTGCGAGCCGGTGAAGAACCAGAACGCGCCGAACGCCCCGGCCACCAGGATCTCGCCGTTGGCGAGGTTCATGATGCGGGCGACGCCGTACTGGAGCTGCAGCCCCACCGCCATCAGGGCGTAGGCGCCGCCCAGCAGAACACCGATGATCAGGATGTCCATGCCGTCGACCGGGCGTCTACAAAGGAAGCCCGGCGCGGGCTACGAACCCGCGACGGTGGAAAGCGTCGGCGCGGCGTCCCTCGATACGGCGCTGGCGCGCCTACTCGGGATGAGGACACGAAAAAGAATCCCTCACCCTGAGTAGCCGCGAAGCGGCGTATCGAAGGGCGCGCCCCGGCCTATTTCCAGGCCGGCTTTTCCATTACCGGCTTGGCGCCCGGGATGTTCAGCGAGTTGACGCCGTGGAACTTGCCGCCCTGCCACTGGCCGACCGTCCAGAACTTGTTCGAGATCCCGGTCGACAGGTCCATCTCGCCGACCACGGTCTTGAACTTGTTCTTCTTGATGTATTCGGTGACCTTCTTCCGGTCGAGCTCGCCGACGCCCTCGATCGCCTGTTCGAGCACCTGATAGGTCGCGTAGACGACCGGGCTCGCCCAGTAGTCGGGCGACTTGCCGGTGATCTTCTTGTGGGCCTCGAAATAGGCCTTCATCTCCGGCGACTCGACGTAGATGCCACCGCCGCCCAGGATGCCCTCGGCGGCCGCGCCGAACTTGCCCACGAACGCCGGAAAGGCGGTGGCGACGGCGGTGTAGAACGCCTTGGTGTCGAGACCCTGGACCTTGGCCTGCGCGGTCAGCCCGAACGTGTCGGGCGGGTAGGACCAGGCGACGAACGCGTCGGGCTTCGCCGCCTTGGCGCCCCGGATCACCGGCGACAGGTCCTGGGTGCCGAGCGGGTACGACTTGTCGTAGACGATCTCGAAGCCCGCCTTCTTGAACACCGGCCGCGCGGCGTTGGCGAGCTCGATGCCGAAGGCGTCGGCGACGTTCACCATGGCGACGCGTTTGCCGATCTTGCCTTCGCCGCGCATCTTCTTCAGCACGTCGGCGACCCCTTCGGAAAACGCGCTGGTCGAGCCCAGCGTGAAGAAGATGCCGGGGTAGCGCTTGACCAGCTCCTCCTGCTTGTCGGTGATCGAGGTCGAGGTGACCATCGGATAGCCGAACTTGGCGAAGATCGCCGCGGTGGCGAGATTGAAGCCGGTCCCGTAGGGCGCGAGGATGAAGTCGGCCTTGTCCTGGGTGGCGAGCCGCGTGACGTTCTTGATCGCCTCGCCCGGCGTGGTGCGGTCGTCGTATTCGATCAGCTCGATCTTGCGTTGGCCGTCCTTCAGCTTCAGGCCGCCGCGCGCGTTGACCGTCTCGACCCAGAGCTTGACGTTGGGCCAGTGGGTGATCGAGGCGCCGACGGCCAGCGGTCCGGTCTTGGGCGCCGAGGCGCCGATCTTCACGGTTTTCTGCGCCTGCGCCACGCCGATCGACAGCGCCCCGGCCAACAGCCCGGCGAGCGCCGCTGTCACGTAAGACCTCGTTTTCATAAGCCTCTCCCGTTTCGTCGAAGCGTGGAGAAACGCCGCGGCGCCCTCGCCCCCGTCGAGCGCGGGGTTACGGGTTGGGCGGCCGGCCTTCCCCATCGATGAGCCGTTCCGGATGCTATCAGACGGGTCTGGACGACTCCACCGACACGGCGCGGCGCCCTACTCCGCCGGCGGCGGGGCGCAGGCGCGGTCGTAGGGAAAACGCTCCCGGATCAGCCCGTTATAGGCGAAGATGTCGAGGGTGGCCTCGTACGCTTCGCGGGTGATCTCGACATGCGGCGCCCAGCAGCCGAGCTCCTGGTAGCTCGCGATGCAGCGTTCGAGGACGGCGAGGTCGATATCCGGGAAATAGGCCGCCTCGGCGAGGGCGATTTCGGCCGCCGGGGCTTCATTCAGCCAAAGGCGGGCCTTGCGGTAGGCGCGGGTGAACGCGCGCGCGGCGTCGGTCTCGAGCCAATCGGGGAGGGCGCACAGGCTGGAGAAACCGCAGCGCCCGACCTGCCGGCCGACTTCGGCCACGACATGTCCGACCCCGTCGGCCTCGAGCTGCTGGGGGAACGGCCCCTGCTGCTGCACGTAGGCGCCCTCGCCGGCGCGGAAGGCCGCGTCGACCTCGGCGGCGTTGCCCGGATGGATCGCCTCGATCCGGCCGTAGTCGATGCCCGCCTTATGGCAGGCATATTTGAACATGGCGAGCGGCTGGCCGCCGCCGAACAGGACGACCGGGGCGCCTTCGAGCTTGCGCCAGTCGAAATCGGGGTCGGGCTCGCGTGCGGTGAGGAAAAACCCGTCCATCTCGTTGATCTGGGCGAAGTGGACCGCGCCCGGATCCTCGCCCCGCGACAGCGGCCCGAACGCCTGGCTGAGCGCCGACTGCACCACGTGCGCGGTGCCGTCCTTGAGCGCGGCGATCGCCGACACCCCGGGCGACGCAACCGACCACTCGGCATCCAGCCCCTCCTCGTCCAGGAACCCGCCCGCCATCGTCGCGATCAGCGGCGAATAGAAGGCGGAGAACATGGTGAACTGGATGTCGATCCGGGTCATGGGCGAGGTCCTTTCGGGCGAACGGGGCGGTCGCGCCCCTGCTAGCCCGCCACGCCCGCGCCGTCCATCCTTTTATCGATTGCGCGCGCGTTCAGCCCCGCGCGTAGCGTTCGGCGAGGTCGTTCAGCAGGACGAGGTTCCCGGCGCCGGCTTCGAGCTCGCCGCTCTCGATGCGCCGCGCGAGCTCGGAAACCGCCTCGCAGGCCGGCGCGGCGATTCCCGCCTCGCGCGCGGTCCGGGCGACGTGGCCGTTGAGGTTGTCGAGCTCGCTCTTCCGCCCCTTCTCCCAGTCCTGGAGAACGACACCCTTGGTGTTGGGCAGGATGAAGCCCTCCATCAGGCGGTCGAGCATGGTCTCCACCAAGCGGTTCGAATCGCGCACGTCCCTTTCGGACATTCCGAGGATGGGCCGCGTCGGGTGCCCAATCGCGGCGCCGACGTCGAGCGCCTCCTGCCCGGCGCGGAGCATGAACTCGCGCATCCCCGGCACGGATTCCGCGTCCACGATCGATCTGCCGAGGCACGCGGTGGTGGCGAGGGTGGTGCAGTTGCTGACGAGCTTCATCCACTTGGCCGCGAGGATATCGTCGACGACCTCGCAGGCGCCGGCATGCGCGAGCAGCTCCGCGACCTCGCTTTCGCGCCCCTTCGTCGTGGGGTGGAAGCTGCCGACCGCGAACCAGGACCGGGCTGGCGGCGAGTGGCGCTCCACGATCCCGGGCGTGAAGAGCCCGGACGAGATCTCGATCACGCATCCCAGCGTGCGCTCGGGGCCGACGATTTCGGCGACGGTTTCGGCGGTCATGCCGTTCTGGACCGCGACCAGCAGACCGTCGTCCTTGAGCCAGGGCTCGATGAGCCGGCTCGACCAGCGGGCGTCGTAGGCCTTGGTCACTACCAGAACGACGTCGAAGGGCTCCTTCAGAGTGCAGACCTCGCAGAGATGGAGCGCGTTCACCTGCTGGACGACGGTTTCCTCCGGCATCGCGATCGTGGCGCCGTTCCTCCGCATCGCCTCGACATGGGCGGGCCACTGGTCGATCAGCGTCACGTCATGGCCGGCCCGCGCGATGTCGACGCCGATCGAGGTGCCGTTGGCGCCGCTGCCGACGATTGCGATCTTCCTCGACATTCCCGGACCCTCCCCGCCTGCCCGGTTCCGAGCGAACCGGTCCTGCTATTGTATTCCCCTCGTCGCGGCCGGCGACGGATTCGAACGGGGAGAAAACCATGCCGGGTCGGCTGTTGCTTTCCACCGCGCTGGTCCTGCTCTGCATTGCCCTGCCGGCTCGCGCGCAGCGCATGGCGGTGGACCTGGAGCTCGCCTTCGTCGTCGACGCCTCGGGCAGCATCGACGAGGCCGAGACCCGGCTGCAACGCCAGGGCTATGCCGACGCGCTCGCCAACCCGCGCGTGCTCGGCGCGATCGGGAGCGGGTTCCTGCGGGCCATCGCGGTGGCCTATGTCGAGTTCGCCGGTCCGGGCTGCGAACGCGTCAGCGTCGGCTGGACCCGCATCGCGGGCGGCGACGACGCGAGGGCCTTCGGCGGGAGAGTCCTCGCTCTGCCGCCGATGCTGTGTCCCGGAGGGAACGCGATCGGCGACGCCGTGGCGCTCGCCACCGCCTCGATCGCGGGCAACGGGTTCGAGGGCACGCGGCTGGTGATCGACGTATCGGGCGACGGACCCAACACGATAGGCCTGCCGGTCGAAATCGCCCGCGATTCGGCGGTCGCGGCGGGGATGACGGTCAACGGGCTGGTGATCGACCGCCCGTCCATGCCCGACCTCGACGAATATTATCGCGCGGCGGTCACCGGCGGTCCCCGCTCCTTCGTGATCAAGGCCGACGACAGGAGATCGTTCGCCGACGCGATCCTCAAGAAGATGATCCTGGAGATCGCCGGCCGCGAGGGAGAGGCGCTTCGCACGAGCCGGCTCCGGGGAAGGCCGGCGCGCGAGATGCCGGATCTTCGGTAGGGGCGAGGGTGCGGTCCACTGCCCTTCCCGAGCCGCGCGCGGACTGGGCGCTGTTTCTCGATTTCGACGGCAGCATCGTCGAAATCGCGCCGACACCCGACTCGATCGTCGTGCCGGAAACCCTGCCGCCGCTGCTGGCCGCCCTGCGTGGGGCGCTGGGCGGCGCCGTCGCGATCGTCACCGGCCGGCCCATCGCGCAGATCGACGCCTTTCTGGGCGCCGCCGTCCCGGCCGTCGCCGGCTTGCACGGGCTGGAACGGCGGAAGGCGGACGGCGCGACCGTCGCTCCGCCGTCGCCGCGGGATGAGCTTTCGGGTATCCGGGCGTCGCTCGAGGAATTCGCCGCGGCGCGTCCCGGAATCGTCGTCGAGGACAAGACACATTCCCTCGCCCTGCATTACCGCCTCGCGCCGTCGCTGAAGGACGCCTGCGGCGACCTCCTGAACGCCGCCCTCGAAGGCGGTACGGCGGGCTGGCGGATCGTCGAAGGCAAGATGGTCTTCGAAATCAGGCCCGTGGGCTTCACGAAGGGGACCGCCATCGAAGCCTTCATGGGCGAAGACCCGTTCCACGGGCGGACACCGGTATTCTGCGGCGACGACACCACCGACGAAGACGGTTTCGCGGCCGTCGACGCGCGGGGCGGCGTGAGCGTCCGCGTCGGCGAAGGCGCGGCCACGCGGGCGGCGGTGCAGGTCGGTACCGTCGGGGAATTGCTGGACTGGCTCGCACGGTTCCCGCGCGCGCTGCGGCCCGGCCCCTGAACCCGGCCGGCTGTCGCCCGACCCTCTCCCCGTGGGGGAGAGGGGGATTCGCGTGCCTCCTCCTCTTCCTTAACCTTCTCCCCTCCCGCTTGCGGGAGGGGCCGGGGGACGGTGGGTCCCCGGGGAACCTGCCGTCTCGGGCTACGCCTCGGCGAGACGGGCGACGAACCGTTCGTACCAGGACTCGACGCTGTTCGACCTCAGGACCTGCATCGACCTCTCCCAACGCTCCCGCCGTTCCTCCAGCGGCATCTTCAGGGCGGTCTGGATGGCGCCGGCGACGCCCTCCACGTCGTAGGGGTTCACGATCAGCGAATCCGGGAGGTACCGGGCCGCGCCCGCGAAGCGCGAGAGCACCAGGACTCCCGGATCGTCGGGCGGCTGGGAAGCGAGATACTCCATCGCGACGAGGTTCATGCCGTCCCTGAGCGGCGTGACCAGGCCGACCCGCGCGAGACGCAGGAAACCGAACAGGGTGCGCCGGCTGAAGCTCTTGTTCAGATAGCGGATCGGCACCCAGTCGACGTCCGCCATCTCGCCGTTCACGTGTCCGGCGAGCGTTTCGAGCGTTCGGCGGGTCTCGGAATACTCGGCGATGCCGCCGCGGGTGGGCGGCGCGATCTGCATCAGCGAGACGCGGTTGTGGTGCTCGGGGCAGGTCCGCAACAGATGCGCGAAGGCATCGAAGCGCTGCGGCAGGCCCTTGGAATAGTCGAGCCGGTCGACGCCGACGATCAGCCGGCGGCCGGCGAGGCTCACCTTGAGGCGCTCCACCTCGCGGATGCCCGCGGTGTTGGCCGCGCTGCGCTCGACATGGGCAGTGTCGATCCCTATGGGGTGGGACTCGACCCTGAACGTGCGTTGGAACGCCCGAACCGTCGCTCCGCCCCCGGTTTCCCGCACGCGGGCGTCGGCCTCGACGATGAGATAGCGGCAGAAATGCCCGCGGTCCGTCTCCGTCTGGAAGCCGACGAGATCGAACGAGGAAAGACCACGCATCAGCTCGTCGTGCACCGGCAGGGTCGCCAGCAGCTCCCGGGGCGGCAGGGGGGTGTGGAGGAAGAAGCCCATCCGGTTCGGGAGGCCGAGCCGCCGCAATTCCTCGGCGAGGGGAATCAGGTGGTAATCGTGGGCCCAGACCATGTCGTCGGGGCGCAGCAGGCCAGCCAGCTTGCGGGCGAACTCCTCGTTGACGCGCCGATAGCCGGCGTAATTTCCGCGGTCGAAGTTGACCAGATCGACGCGGTAATGGAACAGCGGCCAGAGCGTCGCGTTGGCGAAGCCGTTGTAATACTCCTCGTGGTCCCGTTCGCCGAGATCCACGGTGGCGCGGGCAAGCCGTCCGCTCTCGGTCAGCTCCACGGTCTCGCCGGGAACGTCGACGACCTTGCCGCTCCAGCCGAACCAGATACCCCCGGAACGCCTCAGCGCGGCAAGCACGGCGACGGCCAGACCGCCCGCGGCGGCCCGTCCTTCGTCGATCGGCGCGACCCGGTTCGAAACGACGACGATGCGATCGGTCATGCGGTCCGCTGAGTCCGGTGGATGGGATAAATCGGGATGCTGCGCTTCCCCCGTTATCAGGGCCAATAATTGGGGGATTATAGACTAGAGTAACATCGACCCCGATCAGGCATCTTCGTCGATCTCCACCAGAACCTGTCGGAGTACGGCGCGCCGTCGCTTTCGGGGGGTGTCGATCCGCATGTCTTCTCGAGTTCCGCCTTTCTCGGCTGGTAGGCGGACGGCTTGAGCCGGACGACCGACGTCGCTCTTGCCTGACCCTTCGTACGCTTTCGTCGATCAATCCATACCGTGCTAGGCTCCTACGTCTTCAACTGGAGACGCGCCATGAACAAGCTCTGTTTGGCGATGATCATCGTCCTCTGCACCGGCGCCGCCGCAGCGGAATCGATCCATGAACGAGCCTGTGCCGGCCCGCCGGACGAGGCGGCCTGGCACATCTCGAACCTCTATGATTGCGAGTCCCGCACCATCTACATCCCCTATCACCTATGGACGGGAATGGCTTGGGACGGTCGCAAGGACAGCCCCTGTATGCACAAGGCATACAACAATTTCCTGGTGAACAACCGGAGCGAGACCGTCATCAGAGGCCCCGAGACATGGACCCACCCGAAGACCGGCGAGACGCTGCAAATCTGGGTCCGCGAGAAGGTGCGCGGGCACAAGGTCCAGTATTTCGTCTGCCATGAGCGCGGCATCGGCCGGGTCTACGACAGCCGCAGGGAGCGGTTCGCTCGCGTCGGCCGATGCAAGTTCCCGGCCGGGCATGGATGGAAGGTCGGCGAGCGTCGGGAATGCCGATCGACAGCGATCGAGATCACCCAGGTCGACCTCGACAACGATGGGCTTCTGGCGGGGCTGGAGTTCAAGTATTTCAGCCGCGGGCGCCTCGATCACGTCTACCGATACGTCCCCCAGCAGGGGATGACGAACGCTTGGAAGCAATGATCGAACGAATTGACGGGATTGCGAGTGGATTCGGACGTGCCGCCAAATCGGAACCGCGGCCCTTGCAAGATCGTCATCGCGGGGAAAAGGTCGTCCCGGGCGTCGAATTCGATCAGAACGCGTCCTCCCACGGGCGGGAGAGCCGCATCGCCGAGGTGATCAGGCCGACCATGCTGTAGGTCTGCGGGAAATTGCCCCAGAGCTCCCCGGTCCTGGTGTCGAGGTCCTCCGACAAGAGCCCCATCGGGTTGCGCGAGGCGAGCATGTTCTCGAACAGCCGGCGTGCCTCCTCCCGCTGGCCGCACGCCGCGAGCGCGTCGATGTACCAGAATGTGCAGATGTTGAACGCGTTCTCGGGCGCGCCGAAATCGTCGGTCTCGACATAGCGGAACACGTGGTCGCCGCGGCGCAGCTCGCGCCCGACCGCGGCGACGGTGCCGATGAAGCGCGGCTCCAGCGGGTCGCAATACGAAACCTCGTGCATCAGCAGCAATGCCGCGTCGATCTCGCTGCCGCCGAAGGCGCTGACATAGCTCTGCTTTTCCTCGTTCCAGGCCTCGCGCTCGATGGTTTCCCGGATGTTGTCGGCGCGCGCCTGCCACAGCCAGGCGCGATTCTCGAGCCCGAGACGGTGGGCGATGCGCGACAGCCGGTCGCAGGCCGCCCAGCACATCAGGACCGAAAACGTGTGGACGCGCTCGGTCCCGCGAAGCTCCCAGATTCCCGCGTCGGGCGTGTCGAAGAACCGCGCCGCCGCCTGGCCGACCCGTTCGAGGACGCGGAACAGGTCCTCGTCCCCCCGCAAATCGAGCCGCTCGTCGAAGAACGCCTGCGCGCAGGCGAGGATCACGGTGCCGTAAACGTCGTTCTGGGTCTGGACATAGGCCTTGTTGCCGGCCCGCACCGGCCCGTGATCGCGATAGCCCCGGAGGGTGTCGATTTCGCGCTCGACAATTTCGGTCTCCATCTGAATGCCGAACACCGGTTGCAGCGTGCCGTCCAGGGTCGCGGCGACGATGTTGAGGATGTAGTTGAGATACTCCTCCATCGTCCGGGTGATGCCGAGGCGGTTCAACGCGCGGATGACGAAATAGGCGTCGCGCAGCCAGCAGAACCGGTAATCCCAGTTGCGCGCGGTTCCGTCGGCCTCGGGGATCGAGGTGGTGATGGCGGCCACCACCGCGCCGGTCTCCTCGACTTCGCACAATTTCAGGGTGATGGCCGCGCGGATCACCGCGTCCTGCCACTCGAAGGGCAGCGCTATGTAGCGCACCCATTCCCGCCAGTAATCCTCGGTCCGCTCGAGGAACTCGCGGGAGAGCTCGGCGATGTCCCGCTCGATGGAGTCGTCCGGGCCGAGGATGAGGTCGAGCGGGCGGTTGAGCAGGAACGGCGTTTCCTCCAGCACGAAGGACACCGGCGCGTTGGTGGTGAGCCGCATGACATGATCGGGCAGCACGTAGCGCAGGTGGTTGCTGCCGCGCGTCACCTCCGGCCGCACCGCCCCGTAATTGCCCGCCGGGCGCAGCCTGATGCGGATCTGCGGGCTGCCGGAGACCGGGATCAGCCGGCGCACCAGGGTCAGCGGCCGGGCGAGGCGGCCGTGCCGCTTGAAGCGCGGCGCGAAGTCCTGGATCTTCAGCGCCTGGCCGGACCTGCCGCGCAACACGGTCTCGACGATCGCGGTGTTCGGCAAGTAGCGCTGCTCGCTCGATTCGAAATCGTCGATCTCGACCTCGTAGAAGCCGATCGGCTCGGTCGGCCGCAGCAGGTCGCAAAA
>JAJEHI010000064.1 GCA_022823775.1 Defluviicoccus sp.
CGCGCTCGCCCCCGAGAACGTCCGCAAGACGCCGCCCGATCCGCAGGCCGACGCTTCGCTCAAGGCCTCGATCGCCGCCCTCGGCCTGCTGGAGAACCTGGTCGTCCGCCCGGACGAGCCCGGCGAGGATGGCGCCGAGCGCTATGCCGTGGTGGCCGGCGGCCGCCGCCTCAAGGCCATGCAGGAGCTGGTCGAGGACGAGGTGTTCGATGCCGACCATCCGGTGCCCTGCCAGGTCAGGTCCGGCGACGCCGATCCCGCCGAGCTCTCGCTCGCCGAGAACGTCATCCGCATCGCGATGCACCCCGCCGACCAGGTGGTCGCGTTCTCCAAGCTGGCGGATGCCGGCCAGTCGGTCTCCGCCATCGCGGCGCGTTTCGGCGCATCCGAGCGCATTGTCGAGCAGCGGCTGCGTCTCGGCAACGCCGCGCCCGAACTGCTGGACGCCTACCGGGCCAACGAGATCGACCTCGAAGTGCTGAAGGCTTTCGCCGTCACCGCCGACCGGGAGCGCCAGATCGCGGTCTGGGAACAGGTTTCCGGCCAGGGCTACCGCCCGTCGGCCTGGCAGGTGAAGCGGTTGCTCACCGAGGAAAGGATCCCCGGGGCCTCCGCCATCGCCCGTTTCGTCGGGGTGGACGCCTACGAGGCCGCGGGCGGCCAAGTCATGCGCGACCTGTTCGCCGACGAGCACGAGCACGGCGTCTGGTTCGAGGACCCGGTGCTGCTGGAGAAGCTGGCGACGCAGAAGCTCCAGGTCGCCGCCGACGAGCTGGCGACCCGCTGGAAGTGGGCCACCGCCATGATCGAGGTCTCCTGGGACGACACCGCCTGTTACGGCCGCGTCGAGCCCCAGCCCAGCACGCCGACCGACGAGGAGAAGGCCGAGATCGAGAAGCTGGAAACCCGCTACGACGAGCTCCGCGGCCTGGACGACGACCAGTGGACCGAGCCTCTGGTCGAGGAAGCGGGGCGCATCGAAGCCCGCCTCGACGAGATCGAGGGCGTCGTCGAGGCACGCGCGGTGTTCCGCCGCGAAGACCTCGCCATGGCGGGCTGCATCGTCACCGTCGCCCAGGACGGCTCGCTTCAGGTCGTTCAGGGGCTGGTGAAGCCCGAGGACATGCCGAAGCCGGCGGAGTCCGGCAGCGCGGCACCCCGGCCTGGCAATGGCCATGACCCGGACGCCGCGACCCATGTCGATCCTGCCACCGCCCCATCCGTCTCGACGCCGATGGCGCCGCCGAGGGACCGCGAGGCCGAGGCGCGCAAGGAGGCGGGCGTCGGCATCGGCCACGCCGACGACCAGCGCGCGATCCGCACCGCGCTCATCAAGGCCTATCTCGCCGGCGACTTCGAGGCCGCCTTCGACCTCGCGCTGTTCCAGATGGGCCGCTCGGTGTTCGCGCCGGGCTACCACGACCACGCCCTCGACATCGCGGTCAAGGAGACCCCGGACCGGCCCAACATCCGCATGAACGACGAGGATTTCGCGGACTGGTCGCCGGGCGAGGCCATGCTGGCGGACCGCTCGCACCTGCCGTTCGACTGGCTGGAGATCGCGGACGACGGCGAATCCTTCGCTGCGCTCAGGGCCTTGCCCCGGGCCGAGAAGGAGGCGCTGTTCGCGGCCTGCGTCGCGAGGACGGTGAAGGGCCAGCTCGCCTTCGAGCCCCAGGCGCGGCCCGAGCTCGAAGCCACGGTGGCACGGCTCGACATCGACTTCGCGAAGCTCGTGCGCCCGACGGCGGCCACGTACTGGTCGCGCATCGCCAAGGCGCGCGTCCTCGACATCGCCCGCACGGTGTTCGGTCTGAACTGGGCGTCGGCGCGGTCCAAGTACAAGAAGCCCGCTCTGGCCGAAGCGATGGAGGCCGCCTTCGCCGCCGGCGACCCGCCGATCGGCGTGAGCGCCGCGATGCACGCCAAGGCGCTCGCCTGGGTCCCGCCCGGCTTCACCGCGTTCGACACGGGCCGGACGGTCGGCGACGCCGGGGAACCCGCGACGGAAACCGGCGCCACCGCCGCGACCCCGGAACCCGCGGAACCGGCCGTCGAGCCGGGGCCCGCCGAACCGGCTGCCGACCCCGGCACCGATCCGACGGAGGCTGGGCCGGCCGGCAATGGTCATGCGACGGAGCCCGCTCCCCAATCGGAGCCGTCGAACGGCGCGGCGGCGAACGCCGGCAACGGCGCCGCCGAGCCGGTCGACCCCGGTCCGGATGCCGATCCCGGCGATACCGGGGAGGCCGATCCCGCCGTCGCGGGCGGTCCGGACGGCATCGGGGCGACCGGACCGGTCAACGGGCATGATGCGCCGCCGGACCCGATGGAGATCCCCGAGTTCCTCCGCCGCGTCCACTAGGCGACCGCAGGCCCCGCCAGAACGCCCCGCCCGGCACCCTCTCGCCGGGCGGGGCGTTTCCGATTCCGCACTAGCATGGAGGTCCGTCCATGACCCGGACGATCCGCGCCCGTATCCACGAAACCGCCGTGAAGCGGGTGACCCGCATCTACGCCGCAACCCTCGCCGACATCTTCGCCGAGACCCTCCAGAACAGTCGCCGCGCCGACGCCGCGCGGGTACGCATCTCGGTTTCCGCTCCCACCGCCCGGCCCGACGAAATCGCCGCCGCGACGGGCGAGACGCCGCTCACCGTCACCATCACCGACGACGGCGCGGGGATCGCCGATCCCGCCGTCCTGCTGAGCTTCGGCGAGAACGGCTGGGACGACGCGCTGGTCGAGCGCGAGGACGCCGCCGGCTTCGGTTTCGCCAGCCTGGCGCGGCGCAACTGCACGGTGTCGTCCAGGCCGCGCTCGCTGGACGGGGAGATAGTGCCCGGCTGGCGTGTCGCGCTGGAACCGGCCCACTTTCTCGGGGAGGCCGACGCCGAGGTGCATGCCGACGACGAGGCGCCGTATCCCTGGGGGACGGCGATTTCGTTCGAGGCCACCGAAGCCATCG
>JAJEHI010000022.1 GCA_022823775.1 Defluviicoccus sp.
GCCGCAGCGGTCGACGTTCCGGCCGCGGTCGCGGACTTTCTCAAGGCGCACAACCTGCCGGCGAACCTGGTCCGCGCGCCGGACGCCGACCTCGACGCGATCCCGTGGGACAGCCAGCCGACCCTGACCCTGGAGGCGCGCCGGGCCGAGGAGCCGGACGCCGTCTCGGTCACGGCGGCGTTCGGCGGCGTGGCGGAGACCGGCACCCTCGTCCTGGTCTCGGGCGAGGACAGGCCGACGACGCTGAACTTCCTGCCCGAGAACCACATCGTCGTGCTGTGGGCCGACCGGATCAGCGGCGACTACGAGGCCCAGTGGGCGGCCCTGCGCGAGCGCTACGGCGAAGGCGCCCTGCCGCGCACGGTCAACCTGGTCACCGGGCCGTCGCGCAGCGCCGATATCGAGCAGACCATCTAGCTCGGCGCCCACTGCCCGCGCCGGCTCCACATCGTGATCGTCGATGAGCGGCCGGAACGATAGCCGGGACCGCAAACCCGCCGCCGACCCGGCCGGAGACGATGACGATGCCCGGCTGTGGGAGAACGTCACCCGGTCGGTAAAACCGCTCGCGCGGAAGGATGTCTTACCTCCGGTCGCGACGCCCGTCCCGGAAAGGCCGCCGCCCGCCGCGAAAGCCGAACCGGCCGAACCGAAGGCCGGCCCGCAACGCGAGCGCGTCGATATTTCCGGCCTGAGCATCGGCGCAGGGGGCCGCCCGGCGCAATCCGCCGGCCCGCGGCCCGGTTCCGGCGGCCTGTCCCACGGCGACGCGCCGGGCGTCGACAAGCGCACCGCGACCCGCTTCCGCCGCGGCCTCATGCCGATCGACGCAACCCTGGACCTGCACGGCCACACCCAGAACAGCGCCCGCACGGCGCTCGCCGGATTTCTCAGGGCGCACCGGGCGGCCGGCCGGCGCTGCGTCCTGGTCGTCACCGGCAAGGGGCTGAAGGACGACTGGTCGGTCGGCGCCCTGCGCCAGGCCCTGCCCGGCTGGCTCAACGCCCCGGACCTGCGCCGCCTGATCCTCGCCTACTGCCACGCCCAGCCCCACCACGGCGGCAGCGGCGCGGTGTATATCCTGCTGAAGCGGGAGCGGCGGAAGGGCGGCGGACGGGATGGCGATTGAGGCAACCCCCGCTTCTCATTGCATACCCGCCGCGGTATTGAGCCGTCCGCCGATACCGCTCGGGCGGCGCTATGACGAAAAACAACAAGAACCGCCCCATCGCTCCGCACCGGGGCAATAGCGTCGGTCTCAACCCCTTTTCTCGTGGCAAGGCCTGCGTCACAAACGGCCCAGCTCGACACGAAAATATAATGAGCTCACAAAAATCGTAAAAACAGCTCGTGACTTTACATTATACAGCTGTATCATATGCTACAGTGAGCTCTATTCAGACGGGCTGAGCGGTGGTCGCTCTACCCTGGACTTCAACTGAGCTCCAAACGAAGAGGCAAAGAAATGAAGATCTCCTTTCCCGCAATGCGCGGTCAAATCGGCCAGCGCGAATATTACTCCTGTATGATGCAGCTCAGCGTCATCCCGAAGATGTTCACGTTTCGGGATTGGGTGGAATTCCGGCCGGAGGATCGCGAACAGCGAATTCTTGTTACAAAGCGCGTGCCGGGCATCGCCAAATACATGCTGGACAACGAGGACGGGTATCTCTTCTCGTCTATCACTGCGTCCTACAAATGCAACGTAACATTCAAACCGATCGTAGAGGGCAGCGACTTGGGATTGCTTGAGATGGATTTTGATCAGGCAAACTTCGTCATCAACGACGGCCAGCACCGGTGCGCCGCAATCGCGCATGCGGTGAAAGAGAATCCGGCCTTGGGAGAAGAGACCATTTCCGTGCTGCTCTTTAATTACGAGAGCCGGGAGCGGGTGCAGCAAATGTTCTCCGACCTCAACCGCTTCGTCGTGAAGACCTCCAAGTCGCTGGATATCCTCTACGACAAGCGAGATCCGGTATCGCAGGCTACGCTGAGGATCTGTGAGCTGGTGCCCGTCTTCCAAGGGATGGTCGATAAGGACGCCGTATCGATCGGCATGCGATCGCCCAAGCTAATCACCTTGTCAGCACTTTACGACGCCACCCAAGAATTGTTTCGAGCGAATGCCATCCTCCACGAAGACGAGACGTCAGTGCCGGCACTTGTCCAAATCGGCAGGGAGTTCTGGCAGGCTGTGTCTGACGTTATGTCAGATTGGCGGAAGGTGAAGGCGGAGCACCTGCGTGCCGTGGAGCTTCGGCAGGAAAGCATCGCCTCGCACGCGGTCGTGCTACGGGCAATTGGCGCCGCTGGTGGCGAGCTGATGAAAGCAAGGCCTGACGACTGGAAGGAGGTGTTGCGTAAGCTGGAGACGATCAATTGGAGCAAACAAAACCATGATTGGGACGGGATCTGCATTGTCGCCAACTCGGTCGTCTCAAACCGGCAGGCACGAGCCGCAACCAAGGCATACATAAAACGCCACTTTGATCTGGAGCTGAGCGAGGCCGAGAGGCGCGCCCTGCAAATGCCTGAGATCCAAAAGGAGGTGCAAGAATTGCAGAATGGCGGCGCGGGCGATCAGGCTCCGGCTTCAGCTGTGGTTGGATAACAGAGGCGGCGATGACGAGAAATAGGATCAAGCTCACGCCGGAGATCGCAACTGAGATCAAAAGGCTGGCATCGAGCACAAACCTCTATCAGCATGAAATCGCTGCGTTGGTGAAGTTAAACCAAGGCCGCGTGAGCGAGGTCTTGTCTGGAAAGCGCTTCCAAGAAGTGCCCCCAGCGCCATAATCAAGACAACACGGGAAACAGGAGAGGAGCGGTTGACGTCGCTCCTCTTTTGTGTCCGTGCCCAACTGCACCAGGACGGGACCAGTACGAATGACAAAGTAGCTCCGCGTGTTTAGCGGGATCCCTACAGAATAAACCGGCTCAGGTCCGCGTCCTTCGCCAGGTCGGCGACCTGGTCGCGGACGCAGGCGGCGTCGATGCAGTCGGCGCTCCCCGCCTGCTCGGCGGCAGCGGCGCGGTGTACATCCTGCTGAAGCGGGAGCGGGGAAAGGGCGGGGCCGGCGACGGATAGGATTGCGCTTGACGGCGGGCGCCGCAATGCGGATTCCGGCCGGCGGAACCCCGATGCCCCCCATCGAAAGGCAAAGCCATGCTGCCCGCCCCCGACCTGCGCCACTTCTGCGATATCGCCGTCGAACTCGGGCCGGTCCGCGAGATGGGGGCCGGGCGCGCCGGGCGGCGGCGGATCATCCCGATCGTCGGCGGCCGCGTCACCGGGCCGGGGATCTCCGGACGCCTCCTGAATCTCGGCGCGGACTGGCAGACCATCTTCGCCGACGGGACGGCCGAGCTCGACACCCGCTACGCGATGGAGACCGACGACGGCGCGCTGATCGAGGTGATCAACTACGGCTTCCGCCACGGGCCGGCGGACGTCATCGAAAGGCTGGCCGCCGGCGAGGACGTCCCGCCCGACAGCTAC
>JAJEHI010000158.1 GCA_022823775.1 Defluviicoccus sp.
CCGCACCAACACCGCGATGGTCCGGAAGGCCCGCCAGGGGGTGATGGAGTTCCTGCTGATCAACCACCCGCTGGACTGCCCGATCTGCGACCAGGGCGGCGAGTGCGACCTGCAGGACCAGGCGATGGCCTACGGGTTCGATCGCTCGCGCTTCGCCGAAAACAAGCGCGCCGTGCCCGACAAGGATTTCGGCCCCTTGGTCGAGACCCACATGACGCGCTGCATCCACTGCACGCGCTGCATCCGTTTCGTCACCGAGGTAGCCGGCGTCGAAGAGCTCGGCGCGACCGGACGCGGCGAACACATGGAAGTCGGCACCTATGTCGAGAAGGCGCTCGCCTCAGAACTTTCGGGCAACATCATCGACCTTTGCCCGGTCGGCGCGTTGACCTCGAAGCCCTACGCCTTCAACGCGCGTCCGTGGGAGCTGACCAAGACCGAATCGATCGACGTGATGGATGCCGTGGGCAGCAATATCCGCGTCGACGCGAGGGGCGGCGAGGTGCAGCGGATCGTCCCGCTGCTCAACGAGGACATCAACGAGGAGTGGATCTCCGACAAGGCGCGGTTCGCCTGCGACGGGCTGCGCCGTCAGCGGCTCGACACGCCCTACGTCCGGAAGCACCGCAAGCTGGCGCCGGCTAGCTGGACGGAAGCGCTGGGCGCGGTGGCCGAGAGGATGAAGAAGACCGCGCCGGACCGCGTCGCGGCGATCGCCGGGGACCTCGCCGATTGCGAGGCGATGGCGATGCTCAAGGACCTGTTCGCCGCGCTGGGATCGCCCCATGTCGACGCCCGCCAGGAGGGCGCGAAGCTATCCTCCGGCGCGCGCGTGGGCTACCTGTTCAACACCGCCATCGCGGGGATCGAAGACGCCGATGCCTGCCTCATCGTCGGCGCCGATCCGCGCCGGGAAGCGCCGCTTGTCAATGCGCGGCTCCGCAAGCGCCACGCGATGGGCGGTTTCCCGGTCGGCCTGATCGGGGAGGCGGTCGATCTGACCTATCGCTACGACCGTCTCGGCAACGACGCCACGATCCTGGCCGACATCGCCGAAGGCAGGCACGCTTTCTGCTCCGTCCTGGACGCGGCGAAAAAGCCGATGATCGTGCTGGGCGAGGGGGCCTTCGCACGCGCCGACGGGGCGCGAATCATCGGAACCGCCCGCGCCGTCGCCGAACACTTCGGCATGACGGAAGACGGTTGGAACGGGTTCAACGTGCTGCACAGGGCGGCCGCGCGGGTCGGTGCGCTCGATCTCGGCCTCGTGCCGGGCGAGGGCGGGCGCGACGTCGAAGGCATCCTCTCCGGCGCCGAGAGCGGCGAAATCGAGCTGGTCTACCTGCTGGGCGCCGACGAGATCGACACGTCCAGGCTCGGCAAGGCGTTCGTCGTCTACCAGGGCCATCACGGCGACGCCGGCGCGATGCGGGCCGACGCGATCCTTCCGGGCGCGGCCTACACCGAAAAGGAGGCGACCTTCGTCAACCTCGAAGGACGTCCGCAGCGCACCGCCCGCGCGGTGCATCCGCCGGGCGAAGCGCGCGAGGACTGGCGCGTTCTCCGCGCGCTGTCCGAAGCCCTCGGCAAGCCGCTGCCCTGCGATACCGTCGAAGAGGTGCGCGCCAGAATGGCCGAACTAAACCCCGTTTTCGCCGGCACCGGCTCGGTCGAGGCAGCGCCCTGGGAGGCTTTCGGCGAGGACGGAAGCCCCGATCCCGGACCCTTCGAAACCGCGATCGACAACTACTACATGACCGACCCGATCTCGCGGTCGTCGGAGACCATGGCCGCCTGCACGCGGGCCTTCCTCTCGCCCGCGCACACGAAGACCGGCACCGATGGATAGCTTTCTCGACATCTATGTCTGGCCGACGGTGCTGATCGTCCTGTCGATCGTGGCGATCATCGTGCCGGTTCTCACCGGCGTCGCGTACATGACCTACGCCGAGCGCAAGGTGATCGCCGCCGTGCAACTCCGCAAGGGCCCGAACGTGGTCGGCCCGCTCGGACTGCTCCAGCCGATCGCGGACGGCCTCAAGCTCCTGTTCAAGGAAACCATCATCCCGGTCGGCGCGAACCGGGTGGTCTTCCTTCTGGCGCCGATGCTGACTTTCATCCTGAGCCTGATCGCCTGGGCGGTGATCCCGTTCGACGACGGCTGGGTGCTCGCCGACATCAATGTCGGCATCCTCTATCTGTTCGCGATCTCCTCGCTCGGCGTCTATGGGATCATCATGGCGGGCTGGGCGTCGAACTCGAAATACGCTTTCCTCGGGGCGCTGCGCTCGGCCGCGCAGATGGTGTCCTACGAGGTTGCGATCGGCTTCGTGATCATCAGCGTGCTGCTCTGCGTCGGATCGCTCAATCTGAGCGAGATCGTCAAGGCGCAGGAGGGGCTGTGGTTCTGCATCCCGCTGTTGCCGATGTTCGTGATGTTCTTCGTTTCGACGCTCGCCGAGACCAACCGCGCCCCCTTCGACCTGCCGGAAGCCGAGGCCGAGCTGGTATCGGGCTACAACGTCGAATACTCGTCGATGACCTTCGCGCTGTTCTTCCTCGGCGAATACGCCAACATGATCCTGATGAGCGCGATGACGACGGTGCTGTTCCTCGGCGGTTGGTTGCCGCTGATCGACATCGCACCGTTCAACTGGATCCCGGGCGTGATCTGGTTCGGCGCCAAGGTGGCGTTCTGCCTGTTCGTCTTCCTTTGGGTCCGCGCCACCTTCCCGCGCTACCGCTACGACCAGCTGATGCGGCTTGGCTGGAAGGTGTTTCTGCCCGGATCGCTGCTGTGGCTGGTGCTGGTCGCGGGCTATCTGGTCGCGACCGGCACGGCGCCGATGGGAGTACGGTGATGGCCCTGCTCGACCGCTCCGCCCGGGCGCTGTTCCTGACCGAGCTCCTCTCGGGGATGGCGCTCACGCTGCGCTACCTCTTCAAGCCCAAGGTGACAGTCAACTATCCCTTCGAGAAGGGACCGCTCAGCGCCCGCTTCCGCGGCGAACACGCGCTTCGCCGCTATCCAAACGGCGAGGAACGCTGCATCGCCTGCAAGCTCTGCGAGGCGATCTGCCCGGCCCAGGCGATCACCATAGAGGCCGAGCCGCGCGCCGACGGCAGCCGGCGGACGACGCGCTACGACATCGACATGACCAAGTGCATCTATTGCGGGTTCTGCGAGGAGGCGTGCCCGGTGGATGCCATCGTGGAGGGACCCAATTTCGAGTTCGCGACCGAGACCCGCGAAGAGCTGATGTACAACAAGGAAAAGCTCCTCGACAACGGCGACCGCTGGGAGGCGGACCTCGCCGCCAGGCTCAGCGCGGACGCGCCGTACCGCTAGGGCCGACCGATGATCGTCCAGACTATCGCGTTCTATCTCTTCGCGGCTGTCACCGTGGCGGCCGGCGTGATGGTGATCTCCGCCCGCAATCCGGTGCATTCGGTGCTGTTCCTGATCCTCGCCTTCTTCAACGCGGCGGGGCTGTTCGTCCTGATGGGCGCCGAGTTCATCGCGATGGTCCTGGTGATCGTCTATGTCGGCGCGGTCGCGGTGCTCTTCCTGTTCGTGGTGATGATGCTCGACATCAATTTCGTCGAGCTGCGCCAGGGTTTCCTGCAATACCTGCCGATCGGCGCCCTGATCGGGATCGTTCTGATGGCCGAGCTGGTGCTGGTCTTCGCCGGCTGGGCGTTTGCGCCGGAGGACACGACCGTCAAGGCGGCTCCCACCCCGCCGGCGGCCGAGGCGACCAACACGCACGCGCTGGGGAACATCCTCTATACCGACTACATATACGCGTTCCAGGCCGCCGGCGTGATCCTGCTGATCGCCATGATCGGCGCCATCGTACTGACGCTGCGGGCGCGCGAGGGGGTGCGCAAGCAGCGGATCGGCGACCAGCTCGGGCGCGGCCGCGACGACGCGGTCGAGCTCAAGAAAGTCCAGCCCGGGAGCGGCGTCTGACGTGGTCGGTCTCGCGCATTACCTGACAGTCGCCGCGATCCTGTTCACGCTCGGCATCTTCGGCATTTTCCTCAACCGGAAGAACGTAATCGTCATCCTGATGTCGATCGAGCTGATCCTGCTCGCGGTCAACATCAATCTCGTCGCTTTCTCGGTGCATC
The DNA here is from genome assembly GCA_022823775.1 of Defluviicoccus sp. Classification (GTDB taxonomy): domain Bacteria; phylum Pseudomonadota; class Alphaproteobacteria; order MPNO01; family MPNO01; genus MPNO01. The sequence goes on from JAJEHI010000158.1 coordinate 4,135, forward strand.
ACCAGGACCTGGTGGGCCAGGTCTTCGCGCTCCTCGTGCTCGCCATCGCGGCGGCGGAAGCCGCGATAGGCCTCGCCATCATCGTCGTCTATTTCCGGAACCGCGGCTCGATCGCGGTCGAGGACATCAACCTGATGCGGGGCTAGGGCGTGCTGTATTCGCTTGCCGTATTCCTGCCGCTGATCGGCGCGGCCGTGGCCGGGCTGTTCGGTCGGCTGATCGGCGACCGGGCCTCGCAATACGTGACCTGCGGGGCGCTGATCGCCTCCGCCGCGATCTCCACCCTCATCCTCTACGAGGTGGCGCTCGGCGGCGAGCCGCGAACGGTCGTGCTGTTCTCCTGGATCACGTCGGGCACGTTCGACGTCGTCTGGTCGCTCCGCTTCGACCAGCTGACGGCGGTGATGGTGTTCGTCGTCTCCGTGGTTTCGGCCTGCGTTCACGTCTACTCGATCGGCTACATGCACCACGATCCGTCGATCCCGCGGTTCATGGCGTATCTCAGCCTGTTCACCTTCTTCATGCTGGCGCTGGTGACCGCCGACAACCTGCTGCAGCTCTTCTTCGGCTGGGAAGGGGTCGGGCTCTGCTCCTACTTCCTGATCGGGTTCTGGTACGACCGGCCGGCCGCGAACGCGGCCGCGATCAAGGCCTTCATCGTCAACCGGATAGGCGATTTCGGATTCGCGCTCGGCATCATGGGCGTGTTCCTCGTGTTCGGTTCGATCGAGTTTTCGACGATCTTCTCGGCCGCGCCGGAGAAGGCGGATGCGACGATCGCGTTCCTGGGCTACGAAGCGCACGCGCTGACCGTCCTCTGCATCCTGCTGTTCATCGGCGCGATGGGGAAATCGGCCCAGCTCGGGCTTCACACCTGGCTGCCCGACGCGATGGAAGGCCCGACGCCGGTCTCGGCGCTGATTCACGCGGCGACGATGGTCACCGCCGGCGTTTTCCTGGTGGCCCGCATGTCGCCGCTCTTCGAACATTCTCCGGCGGCGCTGACGGTGGTCGTCGTGATCGGCGCGGCGACGGCGTTCTTCGCAGCGACGATCGGGCTCTGCCAGAACGACATCAAGCGGGTGATCGCCTATTCGACCTGCAGCCAGCTCGGCTACATGTTCTTCGCCTGCGGGGTGTCGGCCTATTCCGCCGGCATCTTTCACCTGATGACCCACGCGTTCTTCAAGGCGTTGCTGTTCCTCGGCGCGGGCTCGGTGATCCACGCGATGTCGTCCGAGCAGGACATGAGGAAGATGGGCGGACTTTACTCCCTGATCCCGCTCACCTACGGGTTGATGTGGGTCGGCAGCCTGGCGCTGGCCGGCATCCCGATCTTCGCCGGCTTCTACTCGAAGGACGTGATCATCGAATCGGCGTTCGGCGCGCATACCCTCGCGGGAGACTTCGCCTTCTGGGCCGGTATCGCGGCGGCCTTCATGACCGCGTTCTACTCGTGGCGGCTCCTGATCATGACCTTCCACGGCGCGCCGAGGGCCGACGAGCGCACCATGGCGCATGTCCACGAATCGCCCAAATCGATGACGGTGCCGCTGATCGTGCTCGCCATCGGCGCGGTCTTCTCCGGCATGCTCGGCTACCACTATTTCGTGGGCGACGGGCTCAAGGACTTCTGGGGCGATTCGATCCTCGTCCTGCCCGGCCACGACGCACTGGAGAACGCCCACCATTCTCCGTTATGGGTCATTGCGCTCCCGGTCGTCGTCGCGGTCGCCGGGATCGCGCTCGCCTACTGGTTCTACATGCTCAGACCGTCCATCCCGGGCGAGGTCGCCGGCAGGTTCGGCGCGATCTACCGCTTCCTGCTCAACAAGTGGTACTTCGACGAGCTCTATGACCGGATCTTCGTCCGTCCGGCGCACCGGATCGGGCGCGGCCTGTGGAAGGAGGGCGACGGCACGCTGATCGACGGGCTCGGCCCCGACGGCCTGTCCGCAGTGGCGCGAGTGCTCGCGCGCCGGGTCAGCATGCTGCAGTCGGGCTACGTCTACCACTACGCGTTCGCGATGCTGATCGGCGTCGCCGCGTTCGTGACCTGGTACCTCTACGCGCACGGCTAGGAGGCGAACGCGTGACCGACTGGCCGATCCTGAGCCTGGTGATCTTTCTGCCGACGATAGGCGCGCTGTTCGTGTTCCTGGTCCGGGGCGACGCGCGCATCGTGGCCCGCAACGCGCGGATGACGGCGCTCTGGACCTCGCTGATCACCTTCGTTCTGTCGCTTGGGATCTGGATCGACTTCGATACCTCGACGGCCGCGTTCCAGTTCGTCGAGCGCGCCGACTGGATCCCGATCCTCGGCGCCAGCTACCACCTCGGCGTCGACGGCATCTCGATGCTGTTCGTGATCCTGTCGACTTTCCTCACCCCGCTCTGCGTGCTGGCGAGCTGGGAAGCGATCCAGACCCGCGTCAAGGAGTACATGATCGCCTTCCTGCTGCTCGAGACCTTTATGGTCGGGATGTTCTGCGCGCTCGATTTCGTGCTGTTCTACATCTTCTTCGAGGGCGTGCTGATCCCGATGTTCCTCATCATCGGCGTCTGGGGCGGGGCGAACCGGGTCTACGCGGCGTTCAAGTTCTTCCTCTACACGCTGACCGGCTCGGTGCTGATGCTGGTCGCCATCATGGTGATCTACTTCGACGCCGAGACGACCGACATCGTCGAGCTCCTCAGGCTCGGCTTCGATCCCGACCTGCAAATCTGGCTCTGGCTCGCCTTCTTCGCGAGCTTCGCGGTCAAGGTACCGATGTGGCCGGTCCACACGTGGCTGCCCGACGCCCATGTCGAGGCCCCGACGGCTGGCTCAGTGATTCTCGCCGGCATTCTCCTGAAGATGGGCGCCTACGGCTTCCTCCGCTTCTCGCTCCCCATGCTCCCGGTGGCGAGCGATTTCTTCGCTCCCCTGATCTTCACGCTGAGCGTCATCGCGATCGTCTACACCTCCCTCGTCGCGCTCGCGCAGGAGGACATGAAGAAGCTGATCGCCTATTCGTCGGTCGCCCATATGGGCTTCGTCACCATCGGGATTTTCACGGTCCGGACGCAGGGCGTGGAGGGAGCCATCGTCCAGATGCTGAGCCACGGGGTGATTTCCGCCGCCCTGTTCCTCTGCGTCGGCGTGGTCTACGACCGGCTGCATTCGCGCGAGATTTCCCGCTACGGCGGACTCGTCCACCGGATGCCCGTTTATGCCGCGGTGTTCATGGTGTTCATGCTGGGCTCGGTCGGGCTGCCGGGGACCAGCGGTTTCGTGGGCGAATTCCTCGTCCTCGTCGGCGCCTTCCAGGTCAACACCTGGCTCGCCCTGCTTGCGACCACCGGCATCGTCCTTGGCGCGGCCTACATGCTCTACCTCTACCGCAGGGTGATCTTCGGTGAGCTCACCAAGGAAGACCTGAAGACGATGACCGACCTCAGCCGGCGCGAGATCGCGATATTCGCGCCGCTCGTCGCGGCGACGCTCTGGATGGGCGTCTGGCCGGAACCGTTCCTCGATGTGATGCACGCGTCGGTCGCCAACCTGATCGAAAACTACGAAGTCGCGCTCAGGGCCGCGGACGCCGTCACGGTGGCCGGCAGGTGAGGGGCGGAAAATGACCGACGCGCTGCCCGAGCTGACCCTTATCCTGCCCGAGCTCATCCTCGTCTGCGGCGGGATGGCGCTCCTGATGGTGGGCGCGTTCACGGGCGATCGTTCTTACCATTCGGTGAGCTGGGTATCGGTTCTCGTCATTCTCGGCGCGGGCGTGGCGGCGAGCGCGACGACGGAGCCCCGGACCACCCTGTTCGGCGATCAATTCGTCGTCGACGCGTTCGGCCACTTCATGAAATGGCTGGTGTTCATCGGCTCCGCTCTCGCCATCGTCATGTCCTTCGGATACAACCGGCGCGAGCGAATCGGCCGGCCCGAATACCCGATCCTGATCGTCTTCGCGACGCTCGGGATGTCGATGATGATATCGGCGAACGACCTGATCTCGCTCTATGTCGGGCTGGAGCTCCAGTCGCTCGCACTCTACGTGATCGCCGCGTTCCGGCGGGATTCGGCGCGCTCATCGGAAGCCGGGCTCAAATATTTCGTCCTCGGCGCGCTGTCTTCCGGCATGCTCCTTTATGGCTGCTCGATGGTCTACGGCTTCGCCGGCTCGACCGGGTTCGAGACGCTCGCGGGGCTCTTCTCGCGCGCCGACGCGGCGCCGGAGATCGGCGTGGTCGTCGGGCTCGTCTTCGTCATTGCCGGGCTCGCCTTCAAGATCTCCGCCGTCCCGTTCCACATGTGGACGCCGGACGTCTACCAGGGCGCGCCGACACCGGTCACCGCGTTCTTCGCCATCGCGCCGAAGGTCGCGGCGATGGCGCTCTTCGTCAGGGTGCTGGTCGGGCCGTTTTTCGACCTGTTCCAGCAATGGCAGCAGATCGTCGTGTTCATCGCGATTCTCTCGATGATCCTGGGCGCGCTGGCGGCGATCTGGCAGACCAACATCAAGCGCCTCCTGGCATACAGCTCGATCGGACATGTCGGGTTCGCGCTGGTCGGGCTCGCCGCCGGCAGCACCGACGGCGTGCGCGGAGTCGCGATCTACATGGCGGTCTACCTGGTGATGACGGCGGGCACGTTCTGCTGTGTGCTGGCGATGCGCCAGAACGGGCGCATGGTGGAGAATCTGACGGACCTTGCCGGGCTCTCCCGCAATGCACCCCTCATGGCGCTCGCGCTCGCGATCTTCATGTTCTCGATGGCGGGAATCCCGCCGCTCGCCGGGTTCTTCTCGAAGCTCTATGTCTTCCTCGCGGCGGTCGATGCCGGGCTGTACACGTTAGCCGTGATCGGCGTGCTGACCAGCGTGATCTCGGCCTTCTACTATCTCAGGATCGTCAAGATCATGTATTTCGACGAGCCTGCCGAGGCCTTCGACAAGCCGATGGGGCGCAGCCTCGCCGCCATCGTCGCGGTCTCAAGCGTGCTGGTCGTCGCGTTCATCGCTTTCCAGACGCCCATCGTGCGCGCCGCCGAGGTCGCGGCCGCCGTGCTGTTCTTCTCCTGACCGGCCGGTGCGACTCCCGGACGGCTATCGGCTCGTCAGTCTTCATCGGATCGACAGCACCAATGCCGAGGCGCTCCGACGCGCGGCGGAGGGAGCGCCCCACGGGACCGTTGTGCTGGCGGCGGAGCAGACCGCGGGCCGCGGCCGCCGGGGCAGAAGCTGGCTTTCGGCGCCCGGCAACCTCTATATGACCGTCCTCGTCCGCCCGCCGGAAGGATGCGCCACGGCCCAGCTTTCCTTCGTCGCGGCCGTCGCTCTCGGCGAGACGATGGACCGCGAAACGGATTTCCGGTTCAAATGGCCCAACGATCTCCTGGTGGGAGGACGCAAGATCGCGGGCATTCTGATCGAAGCCGATGGCGACGCGGCCGCGGTGGGAATCGGGGTCAACGCGGCTCGGACCCCGGAGGGAGTCTCGGATACCGCCGCCGATCTGGGCGGGCGCGAGGACGCGGCGACGCTCTGCGTCAGGATATGCGGCTCTTTCGACCGCTGGTATCGGCGCTGGCTGGCAGAGGGATTCGGTCCGGTGCGGGACGCCTGGCTCGCGCGCGCCGCCGGTCTGGGCGAGATCGCCGCGGTCCAGACGGCGCGGGGAACGGTCAGCGGCCGTTTCGACCGCTTGACGGCGGAAGGCGCGCTGGTCCTTGTCGACCCCTCGGGCGGAGAGACGGAAATCGCCGCTGGCGAGGTTTTCTTCGGGAGGCGCGGGTGCTGCTGACCATCGATTCGGGCAATACCAACATCGTTTTCGCGCTCTACGAGGGAGAGGAACAGCGCGGCGTCTGGCGCAGTTCGAGCGATGCGAAGCGCACCGCCGACGAATACGCGGTATGGCTGAGCCAGCTGATGTCGCTTCGCGGCTTGTCCGCGTCGGACGTGGATGCCGCGATCGTCGCCACCGTCGTCCCGGAGGCGCTGTTCAGCCTGCGGAGCCTTTGCCGCGGCTACTTCGACTGCGATCCGCTGGTGGTCGGGGAACCGGGGGTGGAGCTCGGCGTCGGAGTCCTGGTGGACAGCCCGTCGGAAGTCGGCACGGACCGGCTGGTCAACGCCGTCGGCGCGCACGAACGCTTCGGCGGCCCGCTCATCGTCATCGACTTCGGCACCGCCACGACCTTCGATGTCGTCGACGGGAAGGGGAACTATGTCGGCGGCGTGATCGCACCCGGAATCAACCTTTCCCTCGATGCGCTCCACGCGGCAGCCGCGCAATTGCCGCGCGTGGCCGTCCGACGCCCGCCGAGCGTGATCGGCAAGCGGACCGTCCCCGCCATGTTGTCGGGGGTCTATTGGGGTTATGTCGGGCTGATCGAAGGCCTGGTCGCCCGAATTGTCGAGGAGTACGGCACCGAAATGAAAGTCATTGCAACGGGCGGTCTCGCCCCGCTCTTCGCCGAGGGGACCGAGGTTATCCGCAACGTCGATTCCGAAATGACGCTGCGCGGCCTGGCATCGATCTGGCGACGGAACGCAACCGCATGACCCGGGCCGAAGATCCGTTCGTCCCGGGCCCGGAGGAGCTTCTGTTCGTTGCGCTCGGCGGCGCCGGCGAGATCGGGATGAACCTCAATCTCTACGGCTGCGACGGTCGTTGGCTGATGGTCGATCTCGGGATCGGTTTCGGCGACGAGTCGACGCCGGGGATCGACGTCCTCGTTCCCGATCCGGGTTTTATCGCGGAACGACGCGCCGCGCTCGAAGCCATCGTGGTGACGCATGCGCATGAGGACCATCTGGGCGCGGTGGCGACGCTCTGGCCGCGGCTGCGATGCCCGGTCTACGCGTCCCCTTTCGCCGCGGCGGTCCTGAAACGGAAGCTTGCCGAGGCAGGGCTCGACGACGTGCCCCTCCGGATCGTCGCGCCCTACGAGCGGTTCGACGCCGGCCCGTTCGAGGTCGAGTATTACACGGCCGCGCATTCGATCCCCGAGGGCCATGTCCTCGCCATTCGCACGCAGGCGGGCCTCGCCGTCCATGCGACCGACTGGAAGCTCGATCCCGCGCCCCTGGTCGGCGCCGAGACCGACATGGACGGGCTGCGGGCGCTCGGCGCGGAGGGCGTCGACGCGCTTCTGATCGATTCGACCAACGCCATGGTGGACGGGCGCGCCGGTTCGGAGGGCGCGCTCCGGGAAAGCCTTACCGAGATCGTCGCCGGATGCGCCGGGCGCGTCGCGGTTGCCTGCTTTTCCAGCAATATCGCGCGGATCGAGACCATCGCGCACGCGGCCGCGGCCAACGATCGCCAGACCTGCCTCGTGGGGCGTTCGATGTGGCGGATGGTCGAGGCCGCCCGGGAGACCGGCTACCTCGCCGACACGGCGCCGTTCCTGACCGAGCACGACGCGGGATACCTCCCGCCCGAGAGGGTGGTGTTGGCGGTGACGGGAAGCCAGGGAGAACGGCGGGCGGCGCTGACCCGTATCGCCGCCAACGACCACCCTGCAGTCGCGCTCGAGCCGGGCGATACGGTGATCTATTCCTCGCGGCAGATCCCGGGCAACGAGGTCGCGATCGGCCGGGTGCAGAACCAGCTCGCGCGGCAGGGGATCGAGGTGATCGTGGACGGCGAGCGCGATACGCACGTATCCGGCCATCCCGCCCGCGAAGAGCTGCGAGCCCTCTACGATTGTCTCAAGCCCGCGCGCGTCGTGCCGATCCACGGCGAGGCCCGGCATCTGTTCGAACAGATCGCGCTGGCGCGACAGGCCGGCGTCGCCGACGGGCTGGTGGCCGAGAACGGCACCGTGGTCAGGTTGATCCCGGGCCCGCTCGAAACCGTCGGCGCGGTGGAAACCGGACGGCTCGGTCTCGACGGCAAGCAGCTGGTACCCCTGGACGGCCAGACGGTTCGCGCGCGCCACCGGATCGGCGCCGCGGGATCGGCGGCGGCAACGGTGGTCCTCGACCGCCGCGGCAGGCTGGCGGCCGATCCCATGGTCTCCCTGCAGGGCGTCACGGAACCCGAAGACGGCGAGGAGTTGCAGGAAGACGCGATCGACGCGCTGATCGATGCCATCGAGGACCTTCCGAAGAACGCACGACAAGACGACGAGCGGATCGAGAAGACGGCGCGGAGCGCGGTCTCCGGCACGCTGCGGCGGGCCACCGGCAAGCGTCCGGCGATCCAGGTTCACGTGGTCCGGGTCTGAGCGGAGCCAGGGGGAATGAGCTGGGTCTCCGGCATCGTCGTCTTTCTCATCCTCTGGTGGCTGGTCTTCTTCGTCACGCTTCCCTTCGGGATCCGTTCGCCGCACGAAGCCGGCGAAACGGTCGGGGAGGGCCATGCGGACGGCGCCCCCGTCAGGCCCCGCCTGTGGCTGAAAGCCGGCGTTACCACCGCGATCGCGGCGATAATCTGGGGCATCGTTTACTGGTTCATCGCGGCCGACCTCATATCGTTCCGCGGCTGATCCCATGTCCTATTGCGAGATCGCCCCCGGCCATCCGTTCCACGGCCCCTACCACGACACCGAATACGGTTTCCCCGTCCGCGACGACGCGGTCCTGTTCGAGCGTCTCGCGCTGGAGATCAACCAGGCCGGCCTCTCCTGGCTCACGGTCCTCAAGAAGCGCGAGGCGTTCCTCGCCGCGTTCGACGGGTTCGATGTCGGCAGGGTCGCCCGCTACGGGGATCCCGAGAAGGCGCGGCTCCTCTCGGATGCCGGGATAATCCGCAACCGTCTGAAGATCGACGCCGTGATTCACAATGCCCGGGTCATCGAGGCACTGATCGCCGAACACGGCTCCTTCGCCGCATGGCTCGACCGCCAGCACCCGCTGCCGAGGGACGACTGGGTGAAGCTGTTCCGCAAGACGTTCAGGTTCACCGGCGGCGAGATCACCGGCGAATTCCTGATGAGCACGGGATACCTTCCGGGCGCGCACGACGAAGACTGCCCGGTCCACCGCGAAATCCTGGCGCTGCGTCCGGCCTGGAGCAGAGTCTGACCGGAAGGGGTTGGACGCGTGCGGCCCGGAACCGAATGTGCCATGATCCCGGTCGTTACGGTGCGAGTACGATGAAGAGCGTGTCCGGAACGTCGGTGCAACGATGGAAGAGCGGCAGCAGTGGCGTCCGATGACGCGGCGGCGCGTCTCGCGCTAACCGATATCTGCAAGACATTTCCCGGCGTCGTCGCGAACGATGCCGTCTCGCTCACGCTGGGGCCCGGCGAAATCCACGCGCTCCTGGGCGAAAACGGGGCCGGCAAGTCGACCCTGGTGAAGATCGTCTACGGCGTGTTGCGCGCCGATTCCGGCGAAATGCGGTGGAACGGACAACCCGTCCAGGTCGCATCGCCCGCCCAGGCGCGCCGGCTGGGCATCGGCATGGTGTTCCAGCACTTCTCGCTGTTCGATTCGCTGACCGTGGCGGAGAACATCGCGCTCGGCTTCGACGAAAAGGTTCCGATGCGCGATCTCACGGCGCGAATCGGGGAGGTATCGGCTCATTACGGGCTCGCTCTCGATCCTGGCAGACACGTACACACGCTTTCGGTCGGGGAACGCCAGCGGGTGGAGATCGTCCGTTGCCTGCTGCAGAACCCGAGCCTCCTGATCATGGACGAACCCACCTCGGTGCTGACCCCGCAGGAGGCCGACCGCCTGTTCGAGACGCTACGTCAGCTCGCCTCGGAAGGCGTCACGGTGCTCTACATTTCCCACAAGCTGGAAGAGATCCGGGCGCTGTGCGAGGCAGCGACCGTGCTGCGCGGGGGAAAAGTGGTCGCGACCTGCGATCCGCGCACGGAAACGGCCCGGAGCCTCGCCCAGATGATGATCGGCGGCGAGCTGGCGACTCCCGTGCGGAGCGGGGCGGACGAGGCGGGGAGCGAACGGCTCACCGTAAGAAGCCTGTCGCTCGAATCCGAGCATCCCTTCGGTACGCCGATCCGCGATGTGAGCCTGAGCGTGCGCGCCGGCGAAATCCTCGGCATCGCGGGCGTCGCCGGGAACGGCCAGCCGGAGCTCCTCGCGGCGCTGAGCGGGGAGACGCTGTGCCCGCAAGCCGACTCTATCCTGCTGGATGGCCAGCCGGTCGGCCGCCTGGGCCCCAGGGCGCGCCGCGCGCGCGGTGTCTGCGTGGTGCCGGAAGAACGTCTGGGGCAGGGCACGGTGCCGGAGATGACGCTTTCCGAGAACGGCTTCCTCAGCGCCTATCTTCGGAGCGGGATGCTGCGCCAGGGGCTTCTCCAGCTGCGCGCAATGTCCCGCTTCGCCTCCGACATCATCGAAGCCTATAGCGTGATGACACCCGGACCGGCAACGGCGGCCGGGAGTCTTTCGGGCGGCAATCTGCAGAAATTCATCATCGGACGCGAAATCCTCCAGAACCCCGATATCCTCATAGCCGCGCATCCGACCTGGGGGGTCGACGCCGGCGCGGCGGCGGCGATCCAGCAGGCGTTGCTCGACCTGGCCAAGGCGGGCGCGGCGGTCCTGGTGATTTCGCAGGACCTCGACGAGCTGTTCGCGATCAGCGACCGGCTCGCGGTGATCTGCGAGGGCCGGCTGTCGGCCAGCCGGCCCACCAAGGATACGACCGTGGAACAGGCGGGCCTGCTCATGGGCGGCATGTTCGACGAGGCCGGCGAGATTATCGAGACCCATGCTGCCTAGGCTCGAACCCCGGAGCGGCGTCTCGGCCGCGATGATGCTGCTCACGCCGGCGATCGCCGTGGGACTGACGCTGATCGCCGGGGTAATCATGTTCGCGGCGCTCGGATTCGATCCGGGACGCGCGCTCTACACATTCTTCGTCAAGCCGGTGTCGACCCTTTACGGCGTCTCGGAATTGCTGGTCAAGGCGACGCCGCTCGCGATTATCGGTATCGGACTGGCGCTCGGTTTCCGCGCCAACGTGTGGAATATCGGCGCGGAGGGGCAGTTCACGCTGGGCGCGATCTGCGGCGGGGGAGTGGCGCTCGCCCTTCATGGCGTGGAGAGCTGGCTGGTCCTGCCCGCGATGGCCGTCGCGGGCATCCTCGGCGGTCTCGCATGGGGCGCGATTCCCGCTCTCCTGAGGGTGCGGTTCAACGCTAACGAAATCCTCACCAGCCTGATGCTGACCTATGTGGCGACGCTCCTGTTGAGCTACCTCGTCCATGGGCCGTGGCGAGACCCGGATGGGCTGAACTTCCCGGAATCGCGCATGTTCGAAGATTCGGCGCTGCTGCCCGTCATCCTGGACGAGACCCGGCTTTCCATCGCCGCGCCGATCACGCTCCTGATCGTCCTCGCAGGATGGTTGGTGTTGAGCCGCGCCTTTCTCGGTTTCCAGATCAAGGTGGTCGGACAGTCCCCGGCGGCCGCCAGCTATGCCGGGTTCTCCGAGAAGAGGCTGATCTGGACGACGCTCTGCGTCTCCGGCGCGCTGGCCGGCCTGGCGGGAATGTTCGAGGTGTCGGGGCCGATCGGCCAACTCCATCCCGTCGTGTCGCCGGGTTACGGCTTCACCGCGATCATCGTCGCCTTTCTCGGCCGGCTCCACCCGGTCGGCGTCCTGTTCGCGTCGCTCCTGATCGCGCTCAGCTATCTGGGCGGAGAGCTGGCGCAGATCGAGCTCAAGCTCCCGCTGGCGCTTACCGGTGTGTTCCAGGGGATGCTGCTGTTCTTCCTGCTGGGGACGGATGTGCTGATCCGCTACCGTGTCCGTTTCGGCCGGCGCGGCGCGCAAATCGCGCTGCCGCAGGGAGGCTGAGTTGGATACCGCCGCCGCGGTCATCGTATCCATGATGGCGGCAGCGACGCCGCTGCTCTATGCCGCGCTCGGCGAGCTGGTGACCGAAAAGTCGGGCGTTCTCAATCTCGGGGTCGAGGGGATGATGATCACCGGCGCCGTGACGGCCTTCGCCACGGCGACGATCACCGGGAGCTCGGCGATCGGCATCGTCGCCGGAGCGGCGGCCGCGATGGCGCTGTCGCTGATCTTTGCCGTGCTGACCCTTTCGCTCGTGGCCAACCAGGTCGCGACGGGGCTCGCGCTCACAATTTTCGGCATCGGGCTCAGCGCGCTGATCGGCCAGGGTTACGTGGGCACGCCGCTCGATGCGCTCCCCAAGCTCGACATCCCGGGTATCAGCGACATCGCCTTCGTCGGTCCGGTGGTCTTCGGCCACGACTTCCTGATCTATTTCTCCTTCGTCATGGTCGGCGTCGTGGCGTGGTTTCTATACAAGACCCGCGCGGGGTTGGTGCTGCGCGCGGTGGGCGAGTCGCACGACGCCGCGCACGCGATCGGCTATCCGGTCATCGGCATTCGCTATCTCGCCGTTGCCTTCGGCGGCGCGATGGCCGGGGTGGGCGGAGCCTATCTCTCCGTCGCCTACACCCCGATGTGGATCGAGAACATGACGGCGGGTAGGGGATGGATCGCGCTCGCCCTGGTGGTGTTCGCGACCTGGCGGCCGGGCAGGGTGCTGCTCGGCGCCTATCTGTTCGGCGGCGTCACCATCCTGCAGCTTCACGGCCAGGGTTTCGGCCTCGGTATCGCATCGCAGATCCTCTCGATGCTGCCCTATCTCGCGACGATCCTGGTCCTGGTACTGATCTCCAGCGACCGCGCCCTGATCCGGCTCAACGCGCCCGCCGATATCGGCAAGATTTTCCGCCCCGCAAGCTGACGGATAGCCTTACCAGCCGCGACTTGGTTGGGTTATCCTGCGATGTACCGCAAGACAAGGAGAGGCGATCCATGAAACGCGCAGGACTGTTGCTTGCCGCCGCGGCCGCTCTCGGGCTCGCCGCCGGGGCCCAAGCCGCCGACAAGCTCAAGGTCGGCTTCGTCTATGTCGGCCCGATCGGCGACCACGGCTGGACCTACCGCCACGACGTCGGCCGTCTGGCGATCGAGAAGACCTTTGGAGACAAGGTGGAAACGACCTATGTCGAGAGCGTGAGCGAAGGCGCCGATTCCGAACGCGTCATCCGCCAGCTCGCATCGACCGGCCACGGGTTGATATTCACCACCTCGTTCGGCTTCATGAACCCGACCGTCAAGGTCGCCAAGAAGTTCCCCAAGGTGAAGTTCGAGCACTGCTCGGGTTACAAGCGCGCGGCCAACGTCTCGACCTACCTCGCCCGCTTCTACGAAGGGCGGACGATCTCGGGCCTGGTCGCGGGCAAGATGACCAAGTCGAACGTCATCGGCTACATCGCCTCGTTCCCGATTCCGGAGGTGGTCCGCGGCATCAATGCCTTCACGCTCGCGCTGCGCGAGGTGAACCCGAAGGCCGAGGTCAAGGTGGTCTGGGTCAACACCTGGTACGACCCGGGCAAGGAGGGCGACGCCGCCAAGGCGCTGATCGACCAGGGCGCGGACGTTATCCTGCAGCACACCGATTCGCCCGCCCCGGCGCAGATCGCGCAAAAGCGGGGGGTATGGGCGGTCGGCCAGGCCTCCGACATGACCAAGTTCGCGCCCAGGGCGCATTTGACCGCGATCATCGACAATTGGGACAGCTACTACGTCGCCCGCACCAAGGCAGTACTCGACGGCACTTGGAAGGAATCGGACGTGTGGGGCGGGCTCAAGTCCGGCATGGTGGAGATGGCGCCCTACAACTCGGCGATCCCGAAGGACGTGGTCGCGCTCGCCAAGCAGGCCGAGGCCGACATCAAGTCGGGCAAGCGCCATCCCTTCCAGGGGCCGGTGCGCAACCAGGCCGGCAAGGTGGTCATTCCCGAGGGCAAGACGGCCGACGACAAGATGCTGCTCTCGATGGACTGGTACGTCGAGGGCGTGCAGGGCAAGCTGCCCGGCAAGTAGTCTACCGACGCCTTGAAGGGCCCGGCGCGCCTCGCGCGCCGGGCTTTTTCCTGCCGATTGCGGGCTTCCGGGCCATTTTGTAGAGTCCGCCGCCCCTTGAACCTGCCCGGACGAAGGTCCAGATGCGGCTGTCCACGTTCTTCATGCCCACGTCGAGGGACGACCCGGCCGAGGCGCAGATCGTCTCGCACCGGCTGATGCTGCGTGCCGGCATGATCCGGCAGGCGAGCGCCGGGATCTATTCCTGGCTGCCGCTCGGCTACCGCGTGCTGCGCAACGTGGAACGGATCGTCCGCGAGGAACAGGACCGCGCGGGCTGCCAGGAAATGCTGATGCCCACGATCCAGTCCGCCGATCTATGGCGCGAGAGCGGGCGTTACGAAGGTTACGGCAAGGAGATGCTGCGCATCGAGGACCGTCACGGCCGCGACATGCTGTACGGTCCCACCAACGAGGAACAGATCACCGAAATCTTTAGTCATTACATCAAGAGTTACCGAGAAGTACCTAAATTACTTTATCATATTCAGTGGAAGTTTCGAGACGAAGTGCGCCCGCGCTTCGGCGTGATGCGCGGCCGCGAGTTCCTGATGAAGGACAGCTACTCCTTCGACCTGGACTACGAGGGCGCGCGCCGCTCCTACAACAAGATGTTCGTGTCGTACCTGCGGACCTTCGCCCGGCTCGGCTTGAGGGCGATCCCGATGGAGGCCGATACCGGGCCGATCGGCGGCGATCTCAGCCACGAATTCATCATCCTCGCCGGAACGGGGGAGAGCGAGGTCTATTGCCACCGCGCCCTGATCGAGCAGGACGTGCTCGGCACGGACGTCGACTACGAGGGAGACCTCGCGCCGGAGGTCGCGCGCTGGACCGAATACTACGCGGCGACCGACGAAAAATTCGATGAGGAGGAAGCGGCGGCACTGGGCGACGACCTGGTTCGCGCGCGCGGGATCGAGGTCGGCCACATCTTTTACTTCGGCACCAAGTATTCGAAGACAATGAACGCGGCGGTGCGCGGCCCCGACGACGAGGAGATATTCCTCGAGATGGGGTCTTACGGCATCGGCGTATCGCGCCTCGTGGGCGCCATCATCGAAGCTTCGCACGACGACGATGGAATCGTCTGGCCGGATGCGGTCGCCCCGTTCCGCGTCGGAGTGATCAATCTCAAGGCTGGCGATTCGAAGTGCGACGCCGTCTGCGACGACATCTACCGGGCGCTTCAGGGAACCGGCCGCGAGACCCTGGTCGACGACCGCGCGCTCCGCGCCGGCGCCAAGTTCGCGGACATGGATCTGATCGGCCTGCCGTGGCAGGTCATCGTGGGTCCGCGCGGAATCGGTAACGGCAGCGTCGAACTGAAGCGGCGCGATACCGGAGCCCGCGAGGAGATCTCGATCGAGTCCGCGCTCTCGCGCTTGACCGGGTCGTCCGACGCCGGAGGCCCGGCCGCTTCGTGATATTCTCGCCCTTCGAGCGCATGATCGCGATGCGCTACCTGCGCGCCAGGCGCGAAGAGGGCTTCATATCGGTCATCGCGGGTTTCTCGCTTGCCGGCATCGCCCTTGGAGTCGGCACGCTGATCGTCGTCATGTCCGTGATGAACGGTTTCCGGGCCGAGCTCATGTCCAAGATCCTCGGGCTCAACGGCCATCTGGGGGTGCGCGCGGTGAGCGGTTCGCTCCAGGAGTTCGATCCGCTGGCGAAACGGCTCCGGAGCGTTCCCGGTGTCGTCAGCGTCACGCCGATCGTCGAAGGGCAGGTGATGGCGGCCGCCAACGGGGTGGCCGGCGGCGCCCTCGTCCGGGCGCTGCGACCGGACGATCTCAGGGCGCGGCGCATCGTCGCCGATAACATCCGCGGCGGCAGCCTCGACGATTTCCAGGGTCGAAGCGCCGTGATGGTCGGCGAAAATTTCGCACGGCGCTTCGGGCTCTCTCCCGGCTCCAAATTGCGGCTGATCTCGCCGCAATCCAAAACGACCGCCTTCGGGTCCGTACCCCGCATCAAGACGTACGAGGTCGCCGCGATCTTCCACCTCGGCATGTTCCAGTACGACAACGGTTTCGTGTTCATGCCGCTCGAAGCGGCCCAGCTCTATTTCCGGACCGGATCGGGAGTGAGCCAGCTCGAGGTCTTCGTGGAAGACCCCGACAGGCTGAGCGACATCAAGGGCCTGATCGAGGAGCGGGCGGAGCGCGAGCTTCGACTGATCGACTGGCGGCAGACCAACGCCACCTTCTTCAACGCGGTGGAGGTGGAACGGAACGTGATGTTCCTGATCCTCACGCTGATCATCCTGGTGGCCGCCTTCAACATCGTTTCCAGCCTCATCATGCTCGTGAAGGACAAGGGATCGGCCATCGCGATCCTGAGGACGATGGGGGCGAGCCGGGCCGCGGTGATGCGGATTTTCCTGCTCGCCGGCGCCTCGATCGGTATCGTCGGAACCGCGATCGGCTTCGCGCTGGGTCTGGCCTTCGCGAGCAATATCGAGACCATCCGCCGCTGGCTGGAAGGCCTTTCCGGCACCGATCTCTTCTCCGCCGAGATCTATTTCCTTTCCAGGCTGCCCTCCCGGGTCGAGACCGGGGACGTGGTCCTCGTCGTCGGAATGTCGATCGTCCTGTCGCTGCTGGCAACGCTTTATCCGGCGTGGCGGGCTGCCCGCCTCGATCCCGTGGAAGCGCTCCGCTATGAGTGACCCGGCGCCCGCCGTCGCCTTGCAGAAGGTGGCCAGGACCTACCGTCAGGCCAGTGCCGGCCTCGAGGTCCTGAAATCGGTGAGCCTTTCGGTCATGCCGGGGGAAATCGTCGCCGTCGTCGGACCCTCCGGAGCCGGCAAGTCGACGCTGCTGCATATCGCCGGCCTGCTCGACAGGCCTTCCGCCGGCTCGGTCTTCTTCGCCGGCGAGGACTGCACCGGGATCGGCGACGACCGGCGCACGGCGATCCGGCGCGGCGGCATCGGATTCGTCTACCAGTTCCATCACTTGCTGCCCGAGTTCTCGGCACTGGAGAACATCGTGCTGCCCCAGATGATCGCCGGGCGCTCCCGCCGGGAAGCGGCCCTGCATGCACGCGAGTTGCTGGAACGGATCGGCCTCGCCGAGCGCGCGACGCACCGGCCCGCGCGGCTGTCGGGCGGGGAGCAGCAGCGGGTCGCTATCGCCCGCGCGCTCGCCAACCGCCCCAGGGTTCTGATCGCCGACGAGCCGACCGGGAACCTCGATCCGCAAACGGCCTCGTCGGTCTTCGAAATGCTCCTCGCGGCGGTCCGGAACCGGGGCGTCGCCGCCCTGATCGCGACCCACAATATCGAGCTCGCCGGCAGGATGGACCGGCGCCTGGTGTTGCGGGACGGCACCGTCCGGCCGGAGAAATAATCCACAAACCGCTATGCCGTCCGAGTGGCGATTCGGCGCCGCGCGTGGAATCCTTCGGTCCCGATTCCAGATCGTACGCACCCCATGCCCCACGCCGATTTCGTCCATCTCAGGGTCCACACGCCCTATTCGCTGTCCGAGGGGGCGATCAAGATCGCCGATCTCGTGAAGCTCTGCGTCGACGAGGCCATGCCGGCCGTGGCGGTGACCGACACCAACAATCTCTTCGGCGCGCTCGAATTCGCGATGGCGGCTGCCGCGGAGGGGATTCAGCCGATAATCGGCTGTCAGATCGCGGTCGCCCCGATGGAAGCGGATGCCGGGTCACGGGCGAACGGCCGCATGGGCGCCCGTTCCGGACGCAAGGAAAGACGCGATTTCCTGGTCCTTCTGGTGCAGGACGAGGAGGGATACCGGAACCTCATGGCGCTGGTGTCGAAGGCGTTCCTGGAATCCGAGGCTGGCGATCCGCACGTTTCTTTCCGGGATGTCGCTCTGCACGCATCGGGGCTGATGGCGCTTACCGCCGGCGCTTCCGGCGCGCTCGGCCGGCTTCTCGCGGACGGGCAGGTGCAGAAGGCGAGCGGCGCGCTCCAACAACTCCGGGACGCGTTTCCGGGCCGGCTTTATGTCGAGCTCACCCGCCACGGCGAGGAGATCGAACGGCGCATAGAGGACGACCTGATCGACCTCGCCATGACCCACGACCTGCCCCTCGTGGCGACCAACGAGGCCTATTTCGCGGATGCCTCCATGCACGAAGCGCATGACGCGCTTCTCTGCATCGCCCAAGGCACCCACGTCGCCGAACAGGAACGGCGTCGTCTGACGACGGACCACCGTTTCCGCGGCGCGGCGGAAATGCGCGCGCTGTTCGCCGATTTGCCGGAGGCGCTGGATAACACGCTGGCCATCGCCAGGCGCTGCGCGTTCATGCCCGAACCGCGCGAGCCCATCCTCCCGCGCTTCGAGACCTCGCGGGGAGAAGCCGAGGCGGAGGCCTTGACCGCCGCCGCGCGGGCGGGCCTCGAAGCGCGTCTCGAAGCGAGCGTCTATCCGGCGGACGCGACGGCCGAAGAGCGGGAAGACGCGGCGAAGCCCTATCGCGAGCGTCTGGCTTTCGAGCTCCGGACCATCATCGACATGGGCTTTCCGGGCTACTTCCTGATCGTCGCCGATTTCATCCAGTGGGCCAAGAAACAGGGGATTCCCGTCGGTCCCGGCCGCGGTTCGGGCGCGGGGTCGGTGGTTGCCTGGGCGCTCACCATCACCGACCTCGACCCGCTGCGCTTCGGGCTCCTCTTCGAGCGTTTCCTGAACCCGGACCGGGTGTCCATGCCCGACTTCGACATCGATTTCTGCCAGGACCGCCGGGACGAGGTGATCCGCTACGTCCAGGACAAGTACGGCGCCGACCGGGTGGCCCAGATCGTCACCTTCGGGACGCTGCAGGCGCGCGCCGCGATCCGCGACGTGGGGCGCGTTCTCGGCATGCCGTACGGCCAGGTCGACCGGATTTCGAAGCTGGTGCCGTTCAACCCCGCGCACCCGCCGACCCTCGCCGAAGCGCTCGAGAAGGAACCGCAGCTGAGGGAAATCCGCGCCGGCGACGAACAGGTGGCGAAACTGCTCGATCTTGCGATGGCGCTGGAAGGCCTCTACCGCCACACATCGACCCATGCGGCCGGCGTGGTCATCGGCGACCGGCCGCTGACCGACCTCGTCCCGCTCTACCGGGACCCGCGCTCGGACCTCCCGGCGACCCAGTTCTCGATGAAGTACGCCGAGCTCTCGGGCCTGGTGAAATTCGACTTCCTGGGTCTCAAGACGCTGACCGTTCTTCACCGCGCGCTCGAGCGAATGCCGGAGAACGCGCGGCCCGACCTGCTCGCCCTGCCGCTCGACGACGGAAAGACCTACGACATGCTCGGCCGCGGCGACACGGCGGGCGTGTTCCAGATGGAAAGCGCGGGGATGCGCGACGCGTTGCGCCAGATGAAGCCCGACAGCTTCGGAGACCTCATCGCGCTCGTCGCCCTCTACCGTCCCGGGCCGATGGACAATATCCCGCGCTACAACGGCTGCAAGCACGGCCACGAGCAGCCGGATTACCTGCATCCCGACCTGGAAGACATCCTCCGCGAGACGTTCGGGGTGATCATCTACCAGGAACAGGTCATGCAGATCGCCCAGAAGCTCTCGGGCTTCAGCCTCGCCCGGGCCGACCTGCTGCGGCGTGCGATGGGCAAGAAGATCCAGGCCGAAATGGATGCCCAGCGCGATGCCTTCGTCGACGGCGCAGTCGCCCGCGGGGTGGACGAGGCGAAAGCGAGGCAGATCTTCGATCAGGTGGACAAGTTCGCCGGCTACGGCTTCAACAAGTCCCACGCGGCGGCCTATGCGCTGATCGCCTATCAGACAGCCTGGCTCAAGGCCAACCACCCGGTGGAATTCTTCGCCGCGCTGATGACCATGGATCTCGGCAACACCGACAAGCTCGCGGCGATCCGCCAGGAACTCCAGAGGCTGGACATCCCCTTGCTGCCGCCCGACGTCAACCGCTCGGAGGCGACATTCGCCGTCGAGGTCGTTCGCAACGGCAACGAGACGAAGGCGATCCGATACGCGCTCGCGGCAATCCGGAGGGTCGGCGAACAGGCGATGGCCGATCTCGCGGACGAACGCCGGTCCGGCGGCCCCTTCGAGGACGAGTTCGATTTCGCCCAACGGCTCGGCGGGGTGCTCGCGAACCGCCAACAGCTCGAAAACCTGGTTCGCGCCGGCGCGCTCGACTCCCTGAACCCCAACCGGCGACAGGTCTTCGAAACCATCGACCGCCTCGTCCGTCTCGGCCAGGCAGCCGCTCAGGACCGGGAAAGCAACCAGACGAGCCTCTTCGGGAAAAACGGGGAAGGGATGCCGCCCGTCGAGACGCGCCGCCCGGATGTCGACGACTGGACCGCGATGGAACGCCTCGACCACGAGTTCGATGCGGTCGGGTTCTATCTCTCCGCCCATCCCCTGGACGCGTACGAACGCCGGCTGAAACGCCTTGGCGCGGTCCCGTACGGCGAGATCGCGCGCGGCGGGCGGGCGGGGACCTGCAAGCTCGCCGGGATCGTCGCGTCGCGGCAGGAACGCACTTCGTCGAAGGGAAGCCGGTTCGCTTATGTCGGCCTCACCGACTCGTCCGGTTCTTTCGAGGTCGTGGTGTTCAGCGACCTTCTCGTCCAGTCGCGCGACCTGCTGGACACCAACGGCCGGGTGCTCATCTCCGCCGAGTCGCGCGCGGAGGGGGACGGGGTCCGGCTGATCGCGCAACGCATCGAGCCGCTCGATCCGGCGATCGAGGGGATGGAGACGGGCCTGCTGGTGCGGGTGACCGATCCTGCCTGCCTCGAAACCCTCAAGTCCGAGATCGCCGGGTGGAAGCGGGGACGCGGCCGGGTCAGCCTGGTGATCGACATCGAAAGCGAACGGGAAGTCGAATTGAAGCTCCCCGAACGCTACAGCGTGCCGGCGGACGGCTTGCCGGCGCTCGGGGCGCTGGCCGGCGTCGGCGAAATCAGCGAAATCTGAGGCGGGGCGGCGCGACGGAGACCCCGATTTCGCTTGCGAACCGGACCCGGCGGGTTTATCACAACCGCGCTTCGTAGAACGCACGCGGGCACGGGAAGGCGGGACCGCCTTCCATCCGGTCGGCGGAGGAAACGGCCGCATCGTTTCCTCCGCCGCACGCCCGCGGAGGGAAAACCGGACAAGGAAAAACGATCATGGCAATGCCCGAGTTCACCATGCGCCAACTGCTGGAGGCCGGCGTCCATTTCGGCCACCACACGAAGCGCTGGAACCCCAAGATGTCGCCTTACATCTTCGGCGTCAGGAACGGAATCCACATCATCGACCTGCAACAGACGATGCCGATGCTTTATGCGGCGTTGTCCGCGGTTCGCGAAGTCACGGCGGCGGGCGGACGGATACTGTTCGTCGGAACGAAGCGTCAGGCGAGCGACCTGATCGCGGATGCCGCGGGACGTTGCGGCCAGTACTTCGTCAACCACCGCTGGCTCGGCGGGACCCTGACCAACTGGAAGACCATCACCGCGTCGATCCAGCGCCTGCGCGATCTCGACGAGACCCTCGATACCGAGGAGAGCGGGCTGACCAAGAAGGAACTTCTGGGCCTTACCCGCGAGCGGGAAAAACTCCAGCGCGCGCTGGGCGGCATCAAGGAAATGGGCGGCCTTCCCGACATCCTGTTCGTCGTCGACACGAACAAGGAAGCGATCGCGATCAAGGAGGCGAAGAAGCTCAACATCCCGGTGGTGGGCATCATCGACAGCAACTCCGACCCGGACGGCATCTCGTACGCGATTCCCGGGAACGACGACGCGATTCGCTCGATCGCGCTGTATTGCGACCTCGTCTCCAGGGCGGTGCTCGACGGCCTGCAGCAGGAAGCGATCGCGAGCGGCAGCGACATCGGCGAATCGGAGGAGGCGCCCGTCGAGGACCTCCCGGAGGGTGTCGAGGCGCAAGGCGAGAGCGAGCCTACGGAAGCTTCGGAGACCGGAGACGCCGAGCCGGCGCCCGAGCCCGAGCCCGTTACTGAAGCCGGGGACCCGGCGGCCGAGCCCGCCGCGGCGGTGGAGGAGGGTGCGGCCCCCGCCTGACGAGGGCCGCCCGCGTCCGCGGGAGGCATTGTTTGACATCGGGCCCGTCCAGGGTTTCCGAAAGCCGAAGAGGACACGATGGCGCAGATTACCGCGGCCCTGGTCAAGACGCTTCGCGACAAGACCGGCGCCGGCATGATGGATTGCAAGAAGGCCCTGACCGAGGCGGCGGGAGATATCGACGACGCGGTCGACTGGCTGCGCAAGAACGGACTCGCCGCGGCGGCCAAGAAAGCCGGGCGCGTCGCCGCGGAAGGTTTGGTCGCGGTCGCTACCGAGGGCAACCGGGGCGCGGTGGTCGAGGTCAACGCCGAGACGGATTTCGTCGGCCGCAACGAAGAGTTCCAGAATTTCGTGCGGGACGTGGCCGTTATCGCGCTGCGGACGGACGGTTCGGTCGATGCCTTGGGCGAGGCCGCAATGGGCGAGGGGACGGTCGCTTCCCAACTCACCGACCTGATCGCCAAGATCGGCGAAAACATGTCGATACGGCGCGTCGAGCGGCTTTCGGTCGCAAGCGGTGCGGTGGGCACCTACGTTCACAACAGCGTCGCGCCGGGGCTCGGGCGAATCGGAGTGCTGGTCGGTCTCGAATCGCCGGACGGCTCGGAGCGCCTCGACGGGTTCGCGCGCCAGCTTGCGATGCACGTGGCGGCGGCAAGCCCGCAGTGGACCTGGATCGAGGCCATCGACCCTGCCTCGCTCGACCGCGAGCGGGCGGTATTGACCGAGCAGGCGCGCGCCAGCGGGCGGCCGGACAATATCGTCGAGAAGATGGTCGAGGGCCGGCTGAAGAAGTTCTACGAAGAGTCGGTCCTCCTGGAGCAGACATTCGTCATCGACGGCGAATCCAAGGTTTCCAAGGCTATCGAGGCCCTCGCCGGCGACATCGATGCGCCGGTGTCGGTGACCGGCTTTCATCGCTTCATGCTGGGCGAGGGCATCGAGAAGAAGGAAGACGATTTCGCGGCCGAGGTGGCGGCAACGGCCGGCGTCTGATCGGTCGACCCGAGCGCCCCTCCGCCCGGAAACGAAAAGAGGCCGTCCGGACCGTGACCTACCGGCGCATACTGCTCAAGCTTTCCGGAGAGGCCCTGATGGGGCCCGGGCAGTATGGGCTGGATCCCTCCACCGTCGAGCGCATCGCTTTGGAGGTCCGCTCGGTGGTGGGGGTCGGCGTCGAACTCTGCATCGTGATCGGCGGCGGCAATATATTTCGCGGCGTCACCGGCACCGCGCAGGGCATGGACCAAGCGACGGCCGACTATATCGGCATGCTGGCAACGGTGATGAACGCGCTCGCCCTCCAGGGCGTTCTGGAACAGCACGGCGTCGTCACCAGGGTGCTCTCCGCGATCCGCATGGAATCGGTATGCGAACCCTATATTCGCAGGCGCGCGATCCGGCACATGGAGAAGGGCCGCGTGGTCATCTTCGCCGCGGGCACCGGCAACCCGTTCTTCACCACCGATACCGCGGCCGCGCTCAGGGCCAGCGAGATGGGCTGCGACGCGCTCTTCAAGGGCACCCAGGTGGACGGGGTGTATTCCGCCGATCCAAAACTCGATCGCGACGCGGTGCGCTACGACAGGCTGAGCTATCTCGACGTCCTGTCGCGCGACCTCAAGGTGATGGACGCGTCGGCGATCTCGCTGGCGCGTGAAAACGGGATACCAATTCTGGTGTTTTCGCTTCAAACTTCGGGGGCGCTCGCCGACATCGTCGCGGGCGACGGTATGTACACCTTGATCGCCGAAGGGGACCAGAGCCGTGGCGGATCCTGAAATAGCCGATATCGAAAGGCGGATGAACGGCGCCGTCGAGGCGCTCCGGCGCGAATTCGCGGGACTCCGGACGGGCCGGGCCTCGGCCGCCCTTCTTGAGCCGCTGACCGTCGAGGCCTATGGCAGCAAGATGCCGATAAACCAGGTCGGAACCATCGGGGTTCCGGACCCGAGGATGCTGACCGTCCAGGTGTGGGATCAAAGCCAGGTCGGCGCGGTCGAAAAGGCGATTCGCGATTCGGGTCTCGGGCTCAATCCCCAGACCGAAGGCAACGTGATCAGGGTTCCGATCCCGCAACTCACCGAGGAACGCCGCGTCGAGCTCACCAAGGTCGCGAACAAATATGCCGAACAGGCCCGGGTCGCGGTCCGCAACGTCCGGCGCGACGGCATCGACCGGTTCAGAAAAATGGAAAAAGGCGGCGAGATTTCGCAAGACGAACAGCGCGCCTGGTCGACCGAAATCCAGGAGCTGACGGACACGACCGTCGCCGAGATCGACGAGGCGCTGTCCGTCAAGGAGGCGGAGATTCTACAGGTTTGACCGCGATGGAGCCCGCGTACTCATACTCCGACGAAGCGCCGCCGACCCATGTCGCGGTGATCATGGACGGCAACGGGCGCTGGGCCGAATCCCGGGGCCTCGATCGGGCCGCCGGGCACCAGGAGGGGATGGAGGCGGCCCGGCGCGCGGTCACGAGCGCGGCGGAGCTCGGTATCTCCTACCTGACGCTCTACGGGTTCTCGAACGAGAACTGGAACCGGCCGGCGCGGGAAATCGAGGACCTGATGGGCCTCCTGCGGCGTTATCTTCGACAGGAAGTCGAAGAGCTCGATCGCCAGAGCGTCCGGATCCTCTTCATCGGCGACCGCTCTCGGCTCGCGGACGACATCGTCGCCTTGCTCAAGATGGCGGAGCAACGCACGCGGCGTAACTCCGGGCTCACGCTGACGATCGCGCTGAGCTACAGCGGACGGCAGGAAATCACACAAGCGGCGCAACGGCTGGCCAGGCGGGCCGCATCCGGCGAAATCGATCCGGACGGTATCGACGAAGCCGCGCTCGGCCGTGAGTTGTTCACGGCGAACGTCCCCGACCCCGACCTCGTAATCCGCACCAGCGGAGAAAAGCGGATCAGCAACTTTCTTCTGTGGCAATGCGCCTATGCCGAGATGGTGTTCCTGGATACGCTCTGGCCGGATTTTTCCCGCGAAGACTTCGTTGTCGCCGTTCGCGAATTCCATGGGCGCGACCGGCGGTTCGGGATGACCCGTGTCGGCTAGCCGGGTCCGCGCCGAGCTCGGAAAGCGAACCCTGTCCGCCCTGGTACTGGCGCCGGTCGCGCTCCTCGCGCTCTATTTGGGATCGCCCTTCATCGAGATCGTCCTTACCGCGGCGGCGGTCGCGATGGCCTGGGAATGGGACCGCATCTGCGGGGAGCGTCGCTTCGGCCTCAGCGGCTGGGCGGTAATCCTCTGTCTCGCCGTGGCGGGCGTCGCGGCGTGGAGCCGGCGCTTCGACATCGTCAGCGCCGCGCTGGCGTTAGGCAGCGTCGCCGCCTATTGCGCCGCCGCGGCCTCGCGCCGAAACCATCCGGCCTGGATCTCGGCCGGGCCGATCGTCATAGGCGTGCCCTGCGCGGCGCTGATGTGGCTCCGCGGTCTTCCGATCGACGGCTTCGAGACGGCTCTCTGGCTGATCGGAGCGATCTGGATCACCGATATTGCAGCGTTCGCCGTCGGCCGGCTCGTGGGCGGCGCCCGCCTTGCCCCACGGATCAGCCCGCACAAGACGTGGTCCGGACTGCTCGGCGCCATCGCGGTGGCGGCGGTGTGGGGGCTCGTTTTCGCCGAGTGGACCGGCGCGCGGACTCCATGGCTCCTGTGCCTGCTCGGCGCCAGCGCGGCCGTCGCGGCCCAGGCCGGAGATCTCGGCATTTCCTGCGTCAAGCGGCGCTTCGGGGTGAAGGATGCGAGCAACCTGATCCCGGGCCATGGCGGCGTGCTCGACCGGCTCGACGGTATGCTGATTACCGCCCCCGCGCTCGTCGCCCTGGTGCTGGCCAGCAATACGGGGATATTCGCATGGTGACGCCCGGCGCGCCGCGAACTGTGACGATCCTCGGCTCCACCGGATCCATCGGTTGCAGCACGATCGACCTGATCGGGCGGCAACCGGACAGGTTCGACGTGATCGCACTGACCGCCAACACGAACGCCGAGCTTCTGGCGGACCAGGCCAAACGGCTCGGTGCCGGGTTTGCCGTCATCGCGGACCCGTCCCGCTATCGCGCCCTGTCGGACGCGCTGAGCGGAACGGGAATCGAGTGCGCCGCCGGAGCCGAGGCTCTGGTCGAAGCGGCCGGTCGGCGGTCGGACTGGGCGATGGCGGGTATCGTCGGGGCCGCCGGGCTCGCGCCCACGCTCGCCGCCGTCAGCCGCGGCGCGATCGTCGGCCTGGCCAACAAGGAATGCCTGGTCTGCGCGGGTTCCCTGTTCATGCGCGAAGTAGAGGCAAGCGGAGCCACATTGCTCCCGGTCGATTCGGAGCACAACGCGATCTACCAGGTATTCGCCTCCGACGCGCCGGGCTCGATCGAGAAGATCGTGCTGACCGCTTCCGGCGGGCCGTTCCGGACCTGGCCGGTCGCGGACATCGCGCGAGCCACACCGGACGAGGCGGTCGCGCATCCGAACTGGGACATGGGGGCGAAGATTTCGGTCGATTCGGCCACCATGATGAACAAAGGGCTGGAGCTGATCGAAGCGCACCATTTGTTCGGCCTTCCCGCCGAGCGGATCGAGATCGTCGTGCACCCGCAGTCCATCGTCCATTCGATGGTCGCCTACGTCGACGGTTCGGTGCTCGCCCAGCTCGGCACGCCGGACATGCGCATTCCCATTTCATACGCTCTCGCATGGCCGAAACGGATGAAGACCCCAAGCGACCGGCTCGATCTCAGCGCCGTGGGCCGGCTCGACTTCGAAGAACCCGATCCGGTCCGGTTCCCCGCGCTTCGACTTGCGCGCGAAGCCCTGATCGCCGGGGGCGCCGCGCCGACCGTGCTCAATGCCGCCAACGAAGTCGCCGTGGAGCGCTTCCTTGACGGCCGCATCGGCTTTCTCGACATAGCGCGTATTGTGGAAGCGGTTCTCGAGGCGTTCTCGGGGACGGGCGTCGAGAGCCTTGAAGACGTGCGCGAAGCAGACCGGCGAGCGCGCGAGCGCGCCAGAGCGTTGATGGAGCCGGTGCCCGCGCGCGCCTAACGCCGCGCCGGCACCTCGATACGGATGGACCTGTTGAGCAACGGCGTGGATATCGTCCTTCCTTTTCTGGGCTTTCTTCAGGACTACGTGATCCCCTTCCTGGTCGCGATCACCGTTCTCGTGTTCGTGCATGAGATGGGCCACTACCTCGTCGCCCGCTGGTGCGGCGTGCGGGTGGAGGTGTTCTCGGTCGGCTTCGGCTCGGAGATTTACGGCTGGACCGATTCGCGGGGAACGCGCTGGAAGCTCAGCTGGATACCGGTCGGCGGCTACGTGAAGATGTTCGGCGAAATGCTGCCGCCGCCGGCGGGGGAGGCCCAACGGGAGGCCGGATCGAACCCGGAAGACGACAGGGTTTCGTTCCATACCAAGTCCCTTTGGCGCCGCGCGGCCATCGTGTTCGCGGGGCCGCTCGCCAATTTCCTGTTCGCCGCGATCGTCCTCGCCGGCATCTTCGCGACCGTCGGCGAGCGCTCGACACCCGCCAACATCACCGCGGTAATCGACGGCAGCGCCGCCGCGCGCGCCGGAATCCAGCCCGGCGACGTCATCGTCCGCATCGACGGCACCGAAATCGAACGTTTCGAGCAGGTCGTCCGGATCGTCCGCATGTCGGCAGGCGTGCGGCTCCAGATCGAGGTGGAGCGGGACGGCAAGCCGGTGACGCTGTTCGCGGTGCCGGACACGGTCCGGCTCACCGACGGCCCCGCGAGGAACGGGCAGGTCGGTCGCCTCGGCGTGTCGCGAAGCGGGGGCGGGGTCCGCATCGTCCGTCACGATCCCGCGACCGCGGTGCTTCGCGGTTTCGGCGAAATGTTCCGCATGATCGGCGACATATTCCAGGCGCTCGGTCAGATGTTCGCCGGAACCCGGGACACGAGCGAACTCGGCGGTCCGCTCAGGATCGCACAGATTTCGGGCGACGTGTGGCAGGCGGGTGCGGTCAGCATGCTGATCTTCCTCGCGGCGCTGTCGATCAATCTGGGTTTGATCAACCTGTTTCCCATCCCGATGCTGGATGGCGGACACCTGATGTTCTATGCGGTCGAAGCGGTGGCCGGACGGCCGCTCGGCGAACGCGCCCGGGAGTACGGCTACCGCATGGGAATCGCCATGGTGCTCGGGCTTATGGTATTCGTGACCTGGAACGACCTGCTGCAGCTCCGGATCGTCGACTTCATCGTCGGCCTTGTGACCTAGGGAAAGTTCGAGGAAAGGCGTGCTTCGTTCGTTTCGTCGATTTACCGCGTCGGTTTGTGCGTTTGCAGCCGTCCTCGTCGTCCTGGCGGCGGCCGACGGTTCGCGCGCCCAGAACGCGGGCGGTCCGGTCGCCGAGATCCTCGTGGAGGGCGTCCAGCGGATCGAGGCCGAAACCGTCCGGTCGTATCTGACTTTCAGGGTCGGCGATGCGGTCACCGACGCCGATCTCGACGACTCCCTGAAGCGCCTGTTCGAAACCGGTTTGTTCGCCGACGTGGTATTGCGCCGCGAGGAAAACCGGATCGTGGTCAAGATCGTCGAGAACCCGATCATCAACAGGATCGCGTTCGAGGGTAATCTTCGAATCGAGGACGATATCCTGCGCGACGAAATCACGCTGCGTCCCCGCGTGGTGTACACACGCTCGCGGGTGCAGAGCGACATGCTCCGGATCATCGAGATCTACCGGAGCACCGGACGTTTCGCGGCCCGTGTCGTACCGAAGGTCGTCCAGCTGCCCCAGAACCGCGTCAATCTGATCTTCGAGATCCACGAGGGAAGTCCCACCGACGTCCGGCGGATCACCTTTATCGGCAACACGAGATTCAGCGACGGCGAGTTGAGGGACGTCATCCAGACCAAGGAAACCGGCTTTTTTGCGTTCTTCAGCGGCGGCGACGTGTACGACCCCGATCGCCTCGCATTCGACCGGGAATTATTGCGCCGCAAGTATCTCAATGCCGGCTATGCGGACTTCCGCGTGGTCTCCGCGGTCGCGGAACTGACGCCCGACAGGGACGCCTTCTTCATCACCTTCACCGTGGAGGAAGGCAAGACCTACCGGTTCGGCAAGATCGGCGTGACCTCGGGGTTGCGGGACCTCGATGTCGCGGCGGTGGAGCAGGAAGTGGGGATAGAGGAGGGCGATCTCTACAGCGCCGGGGACGTGGAACGGACGGTAAGCGCCCTTACCGATGCCGCGGGACGTGCCGGCTACGCCTTCGTCGACGTGAAATCGAAGATCGAGCGGGATCGAACGAAGCGCCTGATCGGCGTCACTTTCGAAATCCGGGAAGGACCGCGCGTCTTCGTCGAGAGACTGGACATCCGCGGCAACCTCCGGACCGAAGACAGGGTGATCCGCCGCGAGTTCCGGCTCGTCGAAGGCGATGTGTTCAACACCGACTTCGTCCGGCGCGCGAGGCGCAATCTGCGCAATTTGGGTTTCTTCGAGGAAGTGGACATCGAGAATGTTCCCGGCTCCGCCCCCGATCAAACCGTGATCGAGACCACTGTCAAGGAGCGGGCGACGGGAGAAATCACCTTCGGCGCCGGCTATTCGACCGCGGTCGGAGGACTCGCGGAAATCGGGCTGCGCGAGCGCAACCTGATCGGTACGGGTCAGGATCTGAGGGTGCGCGCGCAACTCGCTCAACGGGAACAGCAGATCGAGTTGAACTTCACCGAGCCCTATTTCCTCGACCGGAAGCTTGCCGCGGGGTTCGACATCTTCACCACGGCACGAAACTATCAGAGGGAAAGTTCGTTCGATCAGGAAACCGTCGGTTTCGCTCTGCGCGCCGGTTACCCGCTCGCGGAAGACCTGGTCCAGCGTTGGCGTTATACGTTGCGCCGGGACGACATCACGGACGTTCCCTCCAACGCCGCGGCGGTCATCGCGCAGCAGGAAGGGGAGTCCATGATCTCCTCCATCAGCCACGCGATCGAATACGACACCCGGGACAGCCGGTTTTCGCCCCGGGAGGGCCTGCTCGCCAGTGTGGAACACGAAGCCGCGGGGCTGGGCGGTTCGGTACGGTTCCTCAAGACGGAAGCCAGGGGATCGATCTTCATTCCGTTGACCGATGACATCACAGGAAATGTCGGCCTGGGCGGCGGCTACGTGGACGGACTCGGCGACGATGTCCGGGTTCTGGACCGGTTCCTCATCGGCTCCCGGGAATTGAGAGGATTCGCCGGCGCGGGCGCGAGTCCGCGCGACCGGGCGACCGACGACGCGGTCGGCGGGAACTGGTATTACGCCGGGACGATCTCGGTGTCGTTTCCGGTGGGTTTGCCCAACGAGGCGGGCATGCGGGCGCGCACTTTCGTGGACTATGGAAGCACCGGCATCACGGATGACAGCGTTCCGGGCATTCTGGATCGCTCGAGTCTGCGGGCCTCCGCCGGGGTGGGGCTCACCTGGGCGTCCTTGATCGGGCCGATGAATATCGATCTGGGGTGGCCGATCCAGAAGGAAGATTACGACGACACGCAGCTTGTCCGGTTCAGCTTCGGTACCAGGTTCTAGCGCCGTCATGCGGTCGAGGAACATATTTCGGCGTTTCGCCCTCCTTCCCGCGATCGCGGTCGGCGTCTTGTCTGTCGGAGCGTCGTCGCCCGCGACGGCGCAGGACAAATCTCCGTCCATCGGCATCGTCGACGTGCAGAAAGTCCTGCGCGAATCGCAGGCTTCCAAGACCCTGCGCCCGCAGATCGAGAAGCTGAGAAAAAATTACCAGACCTCCGTCCGGAAGCGCGAGGCGGAGTTGCGCAAGGCAAGCCAGGAATTGCAGCGCCAGCGCGCCATCCTGTCGCCCCAGGCATTTGCCAAGAGGAGAAATGCCTACGAGCAGAGCGCGCGTAAGGCCCAGGTGGACTTTCAGCAACGAAAGCGACAACTCGACAATGCCTACGGAAAGGCGATGAGGACCATCCAACAGTCGTTGGTGGTCGCGGCCGCGAAGATCGCGGAGGAACGCAAATTCGACATCGTCCTGCCGAAATCCCTCGTCTTGCTCGCGGATCAGAAACTCGACATAACCGGTGAGGTCCTCCGTCGGATCGACAAAAGCCTGCCATCGGTGAAGCTGGAGCCGACCGAACCGACGGAGAGCAAGACGCCGAAGTCGACCAACTGAGCATGGCGGATCCCCGCTTTTTCCATCGTGTCGGTCCGTTTTCTCTCGGCGCGGTCGCGGAGCTCGCCGGCGCGACGCTCGGCGCCAACGCCGATCCGGAACGCGAAGTGGCCGACGTGGCGCCGCTTCACGCCGCCGGGCCCGGCGACGTAAGTTTTTTCGAAAACCGGCGCTACGCGGACAGCCTTGGCGTCAGTACGGCGGGATCCTGCCTGATCCGGCCGTCCGATACGGGAAAAGCGCCACCCGGCATGGCGCTGCTGGTTACGGAAACGCCGTATCTCTCTTTCGCCCGCGTGAGCCGGGCCTTCTATCCGGTCCCCGCGGTCGATCCCGGGATCGCCCAGACGGCGGCGATCGACCCGACGGCCGAGATCGGTCCAGACTGCCGGATAGACAATTTCGCCGTGATCGAGGCGAACGTTTCGATCGGCGCGCGATGCCACATCGGTCCTCAGGCCGTGATCGGAAGAGGCGTCACGATAGGAGACGATGTGCGCATAGGGGCCGGATGCAGTCTCGGCCACTGCATCGTAGGCTCGCGGGTGCGCCTTTTCGCGGGCGTCCGGATCGGTGAGGACGGGTTCGGTTTCGCAACGGAAAGCGAGTCGGGTACGCATGTCGACATTCCGCAGATCGGCCGAGTCATCATCGAAGACGACGTAACGATCGGTGCCAATTCCACTATCGACCGGGGCGCCGGTCCCGACACGGTTGTCGGCCAGGGGTCCAGAATTGATAATCTGGTCCAGATCGGGCACAATGCGGTCCTCGGACGTGGCTGCATCATCGTCGCCCAGGCCGGCATTTCCGGAAGCGCCACACTTGGAGATTTCGCTGTTGTGGCCGCTCAGAGCGGGGTTGCCGGACATATCAGGATCGGCGTCGGCGGCAGGGTCGCCGCGAAGTCGGGCGCCATGCGCGATGTCGCTGACGGGGAAACCGTCGCGGGCGCGCCCGCGATACCGATCAAGCAATTCTTTCGCGGCATCGCCAGCTTGAAGCGGCTGTCGGAACGGGATTAACCGCTGGGCATGGATACAGTAGAGGCCGAAGCCGTCATTACCGATATCGGAATCGAGCGGGTGATGGAGATGATCCCGCACCGTTATCCGTTCCTGATGATCGACCGTATACTGGAGCTCGTGCCCGACGTCCGGGCGACGGGGCTCAAGAACGTCTCGGTCAACGAAGCGCATTTCCAGGGCCATTTTCTGACCGACAAGGTCATGCCGGGAGTGCTGCTTATCGAAGCGATGGCGCAAACGGCGGCCGTACTGGTCGTCCACACGCTCGGACCCGAATCGGAGGGCAAGCTGGTCTATTTCATGTCGGTCGACGGGGCGCGGTTCCGCAAACCTGTCGTGCCGGGCGATTCCGTGCGGGTCGAGGTAGAGAAGATTCATCGCCGGGCCAACGTCTGGAAGTTCAGCGGCAAGGCGGTCGTCGACGGGTCGGTGGTCGCGGAAGCCAAATATGCCGCGATGATCCGGGACAGCTAGCCCGAGTGGCGGAGGTTCACGCCACGGCGATCGTCGAATCGGAGGCCCGGTTGGGGCAAGGCGTCGTCGTCGGTCCTTACTGCACCGTAGGTCCCGATGTCGTGCTGGAGGACGGTGTCGGACTGATCTCCCATGTCGTCGTCGCGGGACATACGACAATCGGCCCG
Source organism: Defluviicoccus sp. (assembly GCA_022823775.1). Lineage (GTDB taxonomy): Bacteria > Pseudomonadota > Alphaproteobacteria > MPNO01 > MPNO01 > MPNO01. The sequence continues at coordinate 36,883 of JAJEHI010000158.1, forward strand.
CGCACGACGGTCTATCCCTTCGCGTCCATCGGCATGCCGCCGCAGGATCTCAAATACAAGGGCGAGCCGTCCCGCCTGGAAATAGGTGCCGACAACGTCATCCGCGAACATGCGACCATGAACCCGGGGACGGAAGGCGGCGGAATGCTGACCCGGGTCGGCGATAACGGACTGTTCATGGTGGGTACGCATGTGGCCCACGACTGCATGGTCGGCAACCATGTCGTCTTTGCCAACAACGCCTCACTCGCCGGGCACGTCGTGGTGGACGATTACGCGATCGTCGGCGGCCTCTCCGGGGTTCACCAGTTTTGCCGCATCGGCGCGCATTCCATCATCGGAGCCATGTCGTCGGTGATGCAGGATGTCATCCCGTACGGTTCCGCCTCGGGCGATCGCGCCCGGCTCAACGGACTCAATGTCGTGGGCCTCCGGCGGCGGAACTTCTCGCGCGCGGATATACAGGCGCTGCGGACGGCCTACCGTTTGTTGTTCGCGGACGAGGGCACGCTGTCGGAGCGTGTCGCCGATGTCGCGGAGATGTACTCCGACAACGCCGCGGTGATGGACATCGTGGCATTCATGGGCGCCGATTCCACCCGCGCGATATGCCAGCCCAGGGCGGGCAATGCCCCCTAGGGTCGGCGTCGTCGCCGGCGCGGGCGACATGCCCGAACGGGTCATCGCGGCGTGCAGGGACTCCGGATGAAACCCCTACGTCATCGGGCTGCGGGATCAGGCCGATCCGGCATCGTTCTCCCGCCCTCCCGACGCTTGGGTTCGACTCGGCCAGGCCGGAAAGGGGGTCGAACTCCTCAAGTCCGCCGGCGCGGAGGACCTGCGTGTGGTGGCGCCGGAAACCCTGGCCGCGTCGCTCGCGGCGGGCACGCTGGACATCGATCAGGGAGTCATCGTCCAAAAGGGGCGCGTGATCGGGGTCGAAGCCGCGGAAGGAACCGATGCGCTGATGGAGCGTTGCGCGCCGCTGCTCGCGGAGGGTGGCGGCGGCGGCGGCGTCCTCGCCGAGGCGCGCAGATCGGAACAGGACACCCGTGTCGATCTGCCGACGATCGGCCCGCGCACCGTGGCCAACGCGGCCCGTGCGGGGCTCGCCGGCATCGCCGTCGGAGCGGGTCGCGCGCTGGACATCGATGCCGACACCGTGGCCCGGGAAGCGGATGCCGCTGGGCTCTTCGTCGTCGGTGTCGAGGAGTCCGAATGACGCGCAGAGCGCGACCGTGCAGGCCAGCGCATCGCACCCGATCTTCCTTGTCGCGGGCGAACCCTCGGGAGACGAAATCGGCGGCAACCTGAAGGCGGCGTTGCGGCTCTTGCGGGATGCGGACGCACGCCGGGCACAGCGCGAGGCGGCCGTAACCGCGCTTGCCGCGCTTCGGCGGGTGGGAAAAAGCCGAGCGTCGGGGCGGCCGAAGTGGTACTGGTGGCGGTGCGCCGGAAGTCCGGCGCACGGAGCGAACGAGGAGGTTTCCGATGACCGATGCCGCGGACAAGTCGAGCTATCGTTTCCTGCATACCATGATCCGGGTGAGAGACCTTGAGAAGTCGCTCGACTTCTATACCCGTCACCTCGGCATGAACCTCCTCCGGCGGCGCGAGTTCCCCGACGGCCGTTTCACGCTGGCCTTCGTCGGCTATGGCGAGGAGACCGGTAACACGGTGATCGAACTGACCCACAACTGGGACCAGGAAAACGCCTACGACCTCGGCTCGGCATTCGGCCATCTCGCCGTCGCGGTTCCGGATGTCTACAAGACCTGCGAGGCGCTGGAGAAGGAAGGGGTCGGCATTCCGAGGCCGCCGGGGCCCATGAAATTCGGCGGCAGCCAGACCCACATGGCGTTTATCGAAGACCCGGACGGCTACCGGATCGAGTTGATCCAGCGCTCCTGAGGGCCGCCGCCGTCAGCCGCGCTCCGCGAGCGGCACATAGGGGCGCTGCTCGTATCCCGTATAGAGCTGGCGCGGGCGGCCGATTTTCTGGTTCGGGTCTTCGACCATCTCGTTCCACTGGGCGACCCAGCCCACCGTCCGGGCCACGGCGAACAGCACGGTGAACATGCTGACCGGAATGCCGATCGCCTTGAAGATGATGCCCGAATAAAAGTCGACATTGGGGTAGAGCCGGCGTTCGACGAAATACTCGTCCTCCAGCGCGATGCGCTCCAGCTCCATCGCCAGCTCGAGCAGCGGCTCGTTGTCGACCCCGAGCTCGTTGAGCACCTCGTGGCATGATTCCCGCATAAGCCGCGCCCGGGGATCGAAATTCTTGTAGACCCGGTGCCCGAAACCCATCAGGCGGAACGGATCTTCCGGATCCTTCGCCTTGTCGACGAACTCGGCTATCCGGTTGGGGCTGCCGATCTCGTTGAGCATGTTGAGCACCGCCTCGTTGGCGCCGCCGTGCGCGGGACCCCACAGGCTCGCGATGCCGGCCGCTATGCAGGCGAACGGATTGGCGCCGCTGGAACCGGCCAGCCGGACCGTCGACGTCGAAGCGTTCTGTTCGTGATCGGCGTGCAGGATCAGGATCCGATCCAGCGCCCTGGCGATCGTCGGGCTGATCTCATAGTCCTCGCACGGCGTCGCGAACATCATGTGGATGAAGTTCTCTGCATAGGTGAGATCGTTGCGCGGGTAGATGAACGGCTGCCCGAGGGAGTATTTGAACGCCCACGCGGCGATGGTCGGCATCTTCGCGATCATGCGGTAGGACGCGACCATGCGCTGGTAGGGATCGGAGATGTCGGTGCTGTCGTGGTAGAAGGCGGAAAGCGCACCGACGATGCCGCACATGATCGCCATGGGATGAGCGTCGCGCCGGAAGCCGTCGATGAACTTGTGGAGCTGCTCGTGCACCATCGTGTGGTAGGTGATGGCATGCACGAAGGTGTCCTTCTCCGAAGGAGTCGGCAGCTCCCCGTAGAGCAGCAGATAGCAGACTTCCATGAAGTCGCTGTGCTTCGCGAGATCCTCGATCGGGTAACCGCGATGCAGGAGGACGCCGGCCTCGCCGTCGATGAAGGTGATGCTGGATTCGCAACTTCCGGTGGCGGTGAACCCGGGATCGTAGGTGAACATGTCCGTCGCGCCGTATAGCCTGCGGATGTCGATCACCTTGGGGCCGCAGCTGCCCTGCAGGACGGGGAACGTGACCTTGGCGCCGGAGGCATTGTTGACGATCGTGATGCTGTCCTCCGGCGCGGTGTCGCCACGAATCGCGTCGTTGCCCATCTCCAAAGTCCCCCGTTGACGAGAATTGCCGGCGGCGCGCCGCGGCCGGACTTTAAGGATTTCGTACCTTCAGATCAAATTCGCGGGTCGCGCGTCTCGCCGAGAGCGTCCTCGATACGGCCGAGCGTCTCCTCCCGCCCGAGAACGGCGGCGACCTCGAATATCCCGGGCGAGACGGTCGTACCGGCAAGACATGCCCGCAACGGTTGTGCGACGGCCCCCAACTTGGTATCCCGGTCGTGTGCGAAAGTCCGAATCGTCAGCTCGATCTCCCCCTGTTCCCAGGACTCGAGCGTTCCCAGCGCGTCCAGCAATCCGGCGAGTGTCGAGCGGGCGTTCTCTCCGAGCAGCTTCGCCGCCTTCGCGTCGATGGGGATGGGCCGCTCGGCGACATAGAAAGCGGCACTCTCCGCCAGAGCGACCAGACTGTTCGCGCGCGGCTTGAGCTCCGGCATCGCGCGTATCAACCGATCGGTCTTGTCGGGGTCGAGGTCCGTGCCGACGGCCCGCTCAAGATCCGAACGGATCATTTCCACAAGCGCGCCGGGATCGGTCCGATCGATGTAATGCGCGTTGAGGCTCATCAACTTGTCGAGATCGAACCGCGCCGCGCCGCGCCCGACACGGTCGAGATCGAACCACTCGATTGCCTGTTCCCTGGCGATTATCTCCTCGTCCCCATGGCTCCATCCGAGGCGCAGCAACGCATTCGCCAGCGCATCGGGGAGAATGCCCATATCGCGATAGGCATCGACGCCCAGCGCGCCGTGCCGCTTGGACAGCTTGGCCCCATCGGCGCCGTGGATAAGGGGAATATGGGCATAGACCGGAGGTTCCCAACCGAAGGCGCGAAAGAGCTGGGTCTGACGAAATGCGTTGTTGAGATGATCGTCGCCCCGGATCGCGTGGGTGATCCCCATGTCGCGGTCGTCCACGACCACGGCAAGCATGTAGGTCGGCGTTCCGTCGCTTCTCAGCAACACCATGTCGTCGAGCTGGCCGTTCGCCACGCGGACCGTGCCCTGCACCGCATCCTCGACGACGGTCTCGCCTTCGCGGGGGGCCCTGAAACGGACGACCGGATCGACGCCGGGCGGCGCGTCGCGCGGGTCGCGGTCGCGCCAGCGCCCGTCATAAAGCATCCCGCGCCCCTCCGCCTTCGCCTGCTCGCGCATTTCCGCGAGTTCTTCCGGTGCGGCATAACAGCGATAGGCCTTTCCTTCGTCGAGCAGGCGGTCCGCCGCCTCGACATGGCGCGGGAGACGCGAGAACTGGCTCACCGGCTCATCGTCCCAGTCAAGCCCGAGCCAGGAAAGGCCATCGAAAATCGCCGCGACGGCCTCGTCGGTGGACCGGCGGCGGTCGGTATCCTCGATCCTCAGCAGGAAGCGGCCGCCGTGGTGGCGCGCAAACAGCCAGTTGAACAGCGCCGTCCGCGCGCCGCCGATATGGAGAAATCCCGTCGGCGAGGGGGCGAAGCGGGTGACGACCGTCATGGCGGTTCCTCTGCAAACCAGCTTGGCGGGGGCAAGGCGCGGGCGCCCCGGCAGAGGTCAGCGCTTACACGATGAACCGAGTGCTTGGCAACGCGGGTGTCCCGGCCGGCGCGGTATCCGGTCTGTCGGCCGCCATCGCCGCGGAGCGGGAACGCTGGGTTCTGTGGCTTCCCGTTGCGTTCGGGCTCGGTATCGCCGCCTATTTCTCGCTGCCTGCCGAGCCGGCGCCATGGCTCGTCGGCATATTCCTGGCGGCGCTCGCCGCGTCTTTCCTGCTCAGGCACCGGCCCTGGGGTCCCGCCCTGATCGGACTGGCCGCTCTGGCCGGCGGGTTCTCCCTTGCCCAGCTCCGGACGATCGCGGTGGAGGCGCCGGTGCTCGAACGCCGCATCGGACCGGTAACGGTGACCGGGACCGTCGAAACCGCGTCGCTCGACAGGCGCGGTTCGCGGCGGGTGACGCTCTCCCGGGCTCGGATTTCCGGCCTTCCGGCCGAACGGAGCCCCCGGCGCATCCGCGTCGGCATCCGTTCCGCCGGCGCCGAGCTCCAACCGGGTCGAATTCTCTCGGTTCGCGCAATTCTTCAGCCTCCGCTCGCGCCGGTCATCCCGGGCGGATTCGATTTCGCGCGACGGGCCTGGTACCGGCAACTGGGCGCGGTGGGTTTCGCCGTATCGCGCCCGACGATCTCGCCGGCCCGCGATCCGCCCGGCCCGCGCGCCCGCATCGACCTGCTGCGCCAGCGGATCGTTCAGAGGATCGCGCACGCCTTGCCGGGCGAGGAGGGCGCCATCGCGGCCGCGCTGACCGCGGGGAAGCGCGGTGCCATACCAGAACCTGTCCTGGTCGCTATGCGCGATGCCGGGCTCGCGCACCTGCTCGCGATTTCGGGGCTTCATTTCTCCCTCGTGGCGGCCCTTCTGTTCGGCGGGCTGAGGACGACGCTCGCGGCGTTTCCCTTCGTTGCGCTGCGCTATCCGATCAAGAAGTGGGCGGCCGCGGGCGCGCTCGCGGGCGCGCTGGTCTACCTGCTGATTTCCGGAGCCTCGATCCCGACCCAACGCGCCTTCATCATGCTCTCCGTGGTCCTGCTCGCGGTCATGCTGGACCGGGCCGCGATTTCGATGAGGCTGGTCGCCGTCGCGGCCGCGGCGGTCCTCCTGATCGCGCCGGAAAGCCTGTTGGGCGCAAGCTTCCAGATGTCCTTCGCGGCCGTGGTCGCCCTGGTCGCGTTTTACGAGGCGGTCAGCGGCCGCTTCGCCGGCTGGCGCGCGGACGCCGGCGTCGCGCGGCGTATCGCGCTCTATGCGCTTGGCGTCGGGATGACGACGTTGATCGCCGGTCTCGCGACGGGGCCCTACGCGATATACCACTTCAACCGGTTTGCCGTTTTCGGAATCGTCGCCAACGTCCTGGCGGTCCCCATCACCGGGCTCTGGATCATGCCCTGCGCCATCGTGGCGTTCCTGCTGATGCCGTTGGGACTCGAAGCGCTGGCGCTGCAACCGATGGGGTGGGGGATCGCCGCGGTCGTCGCGGTCGCAAAGACCGTGTCGTCCTGGCCTTCCTCCGTGCTCCTCGTTCCCGCGATGCCGACCGCGTTCCTTGCGCTGGCAACCTGCGGCGGACTCTGGCTCTGCCTCTGGCACGGCCGCTTGAGGATGCTCGGCCTGATCCCGATCCTGGCCGCCGTTCTGGTGGGAGCAAGAGAGAGGCCGCCCGACATCCTGACGGGACTCGATCCCGGCGCGGTCGCGGTGCGGTTGGAGGACGGCCTCGCGATCGCTCCCGGTACGCGGCGGTTTACCCGCGAATACTGGCTCAGGAGCGCCGGGCTCGCCGAGCCCGCCCGATGGCCCGAAGGACGCGCCGCACTGACCTCCGCGCTCGCCTGCGACGGGATCGGATGCTTCCTCCGCCGGGGCCCGAACTCGGTAGCGATCGCTTTCGACCGCGCCGCGCTTCTGGAGGATTGTCGCAAGGCGACGCTGCTGATCGCCTCGGTCCGGGTTGTCCGGAGGAGGTGCCCAGAGCCCGGAACGTTGATCGACCTGCGTCAGCGCCGGCGCGAGGGCGCGCTCGCGATCTGGCTCGAACCGGACGGGCCGCGCATCCTGAGCGCGCGACGGATCCGCGGCGAGCGGCCCTGGGTGGCTCAATACTGGCGGAAGAGACAGACGAGACGCCCCTGAACCTTTACCTGGTCGGGACCGAAGATCCGGGTTTCGTGCTTCGGGTTGGCGGGTTCCAGGGCGATCGAATCGCGTCGGCGGCGAAACCGCTTGAGCGTGACCTCCTCGTCGCCCAGAAGCGCGACCACGATGTTGCCGTTCTCCGCCGTGTCGCCGCGCCGGATCACGGCGACGTCGCCGTCGTGGATGCCGGCCTCGATCATCGAGTCGCCCTCCACTTCGAGGGCGTAATGTTCCCCGGAACCCAGCAGGGACTGCGGCATCGAGAAGCTGCGAGTGTTGTCGCGCAGCGCTTCGATGGGAACGCCCGCGGCGATGCGGCCGTATAGCGGCATTTCGACCAGCTGCTGATCGTCGCGGCCGCTGGTTCCGCCGAGCTCGTTGGCGAAATCGCCCTCGATCACCCGGGGTGCGAACATGCCGCCGCGCTTGGAGGCGGGCTCCGCCATCGTCTCCGGCCGGCGCAGCACTTCCAACGCGCGTGCCCGGTGACGCAGGCGGCGGATGAAGCCGCGCTCCTCGAGGGCGACGATCAGGCGATGGATGCCCGACTTGGACTTGAGGTCAAGCGCCTCCTTCATCTCGTCGAAGGAGGGCGATACCCCGTGCTGGCCGATGAAGGTGTCGATATAGGCCAGAAGCTCGTATTGCTTGGGCGTCAGCATGGGTCACCGTTCGGCTTTGTCGCTACCAGATATGGAACGAAACGTAAACATGTCTACATGTTCTAGTAAAGTTCCGTTTTCCGGTCAAGCGCCGGATGCGGCTTCCGATTCGCCCCTCAGATGCCGACGACGCCACCCTGGAGCCGCAGGACACGAACCGCCGAGCCCTTCGCCGCGGCGGGCGCGAACGGCTCCCTGACGATCAGACAGTCGGCCCGGGCCATGTTCGCGAACATCGAACTGTCCTGGACATCGAACGGAGTCGCTGTCAGACCGCCGTCTTCGTCCATCGCGAGCGACGCCCTCAGATAGTCCTCCCGCTCGTCGTTCTTGCCGAGATCGGCGCCGAGCCGCGCGGGCTCGCCATCGTCCGGCACGGGCGCGACGGCCAGCAGCGCACGCAGCGCCGGCCTGAGAAAAATCGTCGCGCAGACCATCGACGAGACCGGGTTGCCGGGAAGGCCGAGCAGCGGGGTGTCGTCGAGGCGCCCGAAAATCAGGGGTTTTCCCGGCCGCATCGCAATACGCCAGAAATCCACTTCGAGACCGGCCTCGCCGAGGACGCTCCGCACCAGATCGTGGTCGCCCACGGAGGCGCCGCCGGTGGTCAGCACGAGATCGGTGCCGCGCGCGCCCGCCGCCATCTTTCTCAGAGACTCCGCCGAATCGGGCGCGATCCCGAGATCGACGGGGACGGCGCCGAGGGCGGTGACGAACCCGGCCAGCGCCAGCGCGTTCGAGCTCACGATCTGGTCGCGCCCGATCGGTTCGCCCGGCATGACGATCTCGTCGCCCGTCGCGAGGATCGCCACCCTGGGTTGACGACGTACCTTGAGCCACGGAAGGTTCATTCCGGCCGCCAGCCCGATATCGCGTGCCGTCAGTACCCGACCGGCATGCAGCAATACTTCGTCCCGGGAAAAGTCGAGGCCGGCCGGCCGCACATAACGCCCCCGGGGAGCCTTTCCGTCGACGACCTCGATGCATCCGCCGTCCGCTTGCCTGACGTTTTCCTGGATCACGATGGTATCGGCGCCATCCGGCACCGGCGCGCCGGTAAAGATGCGGACCGCTTCCCCGGTTTCCACCGTACCGTCGAACGCGCGGCCCGCGGGCGCGTAGCCCACGACCTTGAGCCGGGCGGGGAGGGTACCGACATCGCCGGCGCGGACCGCATAACCGTCCATCGCAGAGACGGCGAGCGGCGGCTGGGTACGTCGCGCCGCCACATCCTCGGCGAGCACGCGCCCCAGCGCCGAGCCGAGCCCGATCTGCTCCGCCGGCATCGGCTCGAGCGCGGCCAGAATGCGTTCGCGCGCTTCGGCGACCGGGATCATCAGCAGGCTTCGAACGTGCCGGACCGGCCGCCCGCCTTGCGGACGAGGCGGATGTCGCCGATCCGGATCGCGCGATCCACGGCCTTGCACATATCGTAGACGGTCAGCGCGGCGACGCTTACCGCGGTCAACGCCTCCATCTCCACGCCCGTCCGTCCGGCGAGCCGGCAGGTCGCCTCGATATCGACGGCGCCCCGTTTTTCGTCGCAGCGCAAGTCGACGTCGATCGCCGTTAGCGCGAGAGGGTGGCAAAGCGGGATCAGCTCGGCCGTCCGCTTGGCGGCCATGATGCCGGCGAGCCGGGCGACGGTCAGCACATCGCCCTTGGCGACGCCGCCGGCGACGATCCTCCTTACCGTCTCGGGCGCCATCGATACCGTGCCCCGCGCGGTCGCCGTGCGCTCGGTGACGTCCTTGTCGGAGACATCGACCATGACGGCCTTGCCTTGGGCGTCGAGATGGCTGAATTCGGCCATCGTCTCAGGCCGCCTCGCGCCGCAGCAGGGCCTCGGTCGCGGCCTTGACGTCGGACTGGCTCATCAACGCTTCGCCGATCAGAAACGTCGTGACGCCCGCCGCCGCCATCGAGGCAAGATCGGCCGGGCTCGACAGCCCGCTCTCGCCGACCGTCAGCCTGTCCTTCGGAACCAGCGGCGCCAGCCGGCGCGTGGTCTCGATGTCCGTCCTGAGGGTCTTGAGGTTGCGGTTGTTGATCCCGATCGGCCCGTTGTCGATCGCGAGCGCGCGCCCGAGTTCTTCCTCGTCGTGGACTTCGACGAGCACGTCCATCCCGAGTTCCCTCGCGAAGGCGGCAAGCTCGCCGGCCCGGTCGTCTTCCAGCGCCGCCACGATCAGCAGAACGCAGTCGGCGCCGATCGCCCGCGCCTCGGCCACCTGATAGGGATCCAACGTGAAGTCCTTGCGCAGAACCGGCAGATCGACCGCGCCTCGCGCCCGGGACAGGTGCTCGTCCGCGCCCTGGAAATAGGGAGGATCGGTGAGAACCGAAAGACAGGCAGCACCCCCGGCCTCATATTCCCGGGCAAGGCGCTCAGGGTCGAAATCTTTTCGAATCAGTCCCTTGCTCGGGGATGCTCGCTTGATTTCTGCAATGAGACCGTACCGTCCTTCCGCCCGCGCGCGTCTCAATCTCGCCGAGAAGCCGCGCGGAGGGGCGGCCCTTTTCGCGGCTTCGAGGAGCGAATCCATCGGACGACGACGCTTGCATTCCGCGACGTGGTCCCGTTTGACGGCGCAGATCTCTTGCAGGACGTCGGTCATCCGTCTCCGGTCTCCGCGCCGCCCGCAGGAGGGATGCCTTCGTTCGACACTTCGACCATGCGGGCGAGGGCCGCCCGCGCGTCGCCCCGGTCGATCGAGCGCGCGGCGAGCGCCGCGCCTTCCGCCAGGGTCTCCGCTGCGCCCGCGACCACCAGCGAGCCGGCGGCGGTGATGATGGCGCTGTCCCGGTAGGTGCCCGGCTCGCCGTCGAGCAGGGCGCGAAGCCGCTCCGCGTTATAGGCTCCGGTACCGCCCTTGAGGTCCTCGAAACGGCCTTCCGGAAGTCCCGCGTCCGCGGCCGTCACCGTGAAGCTCCGCACCGCGCCGCCGGACCACTCGGCAACCATCGTCTCGCCGAAGGAGGTCAACTCGTCCAGCCCGCCCGCGCCGTGCACCACCCATGCGCGTTCGGAACCCAATCGGCCCAGCACCTCCGCCAACGGCTCAAGCCATTCCGGAGCGAACACGCCGACCAGCAGCCGGCGCACGAAGGCGGGATTGGACAGGGGCCCGAGCAGATTGAAGACGGTTCTGACCGCAAGCTCCACCCGCGGGCCCGCGACGTGCCGGGTCGCGCTGTGATGCCGCGGCGCCATCATGAACCCGATCCCAGCCTCGCGGATCGACTTCTCGATCAGCGGAAAGGGCGCGTCGATGTCGACCCCGAGAGCGGTCAGGACGTCCGCCGCGCCCGCCCTTGAAGAGAGCGCCCGGTTTCCGTGCTTCGCGACCGGTATGCCGCAGCCCGCCACGACAAGCGCGGCCGCCGTGGAAATGTTCAGCGTACCGGCTCCGTCGCCGCCGGTGCCGACAACGTCGATGGCGTCGTCCGGAGCGTCGATCCGGGCCGCCTTGGCGCGCATCGTTCTCGCCGCTCCAGCGATCTCGTCGACGGTCTCCCCGCGCAGCCGAAGCGCCATCAGGAACGCACCGATCTGGGCCGGCGTCGCGTTGCCGGTCATGATCGTGTCGAACGCGTTCTCAGCCTCTCGCTCGCTCAGCCGATGACCGTCGGCGACACGCCCGAGCACGGCCTTGAAAGCATCGAAATCTTCACTCATTGTCGAAAATTCGCTTTCGAAAACACAAAAAGAATAGTCGGTTAGGTCTCCCTGCTAAAGTACTGCCGCAACTGACGTCGCCTTCTTATAGCAGCGATGCATTCCGCATCATAGCGGACCGGCGAGCCGTGGCCGGATCGGCCGCGCGAATTGCCCGGCATGGACTCAGGGACGGATCGCGCCCTCATCGAACAGGCGGTCGAGAGCCCCCGAATTCACCGACACCGGGTAAATCGCGCGCAGCGCGCCGGTATATTGCGACAGCAAGTCGGCTCCCATCGCGGCCGCGACCTCGCCACGCATTTCGTCGAACGCGCCCTTGTCGGACGAGGGGCTGGCCGGCTCCACCCGATGCAGAACGGCAACGGCAAAGCCCGCCTCGGTCGCCCCGAGCGCCGCCTGACCCTGCTTGGCCCGGAACAGCTCGGCGGCGAGCGACGAGGGCAGGGGGGTGTCGCCGCGCTGGTCGAACCGCGTGAACGGGGAAGATGTCTTGACCGCCAACCCCAACTCCCGGGCGGCGGTGTCGAAGCCCCGGCCCGACTTGACCTCGCCCAGCAGCTTGTCGGCCGTCCGTTTCGCCGCCGCGTTCAGACGATCGTACCGCCACGCCGCCGCGACCTCTTTCCTGACTTTGTCGAACGGTTCCAGCGCCGGAGGAACGACCCGGTCGACCCGGACGATAAAATAACCCCCGAGCGGCGTATCGATCAGGTCGCTGACCTGCGTGGCGCCGGTCTCGAAGGCCGCCTGCAGGAAGCGGCGAAGTACGAGAAGCCCGTCGTCCGGATCGCCGGCGGCCGACCTGCCGCTGCGCTCGACGCTGCGGAACCGCAACAGCTTTGCGTTGACCGCACCGGCCGCCTCCTCGAGCGTGGCTCCTCCCGCCAGCGTGTCTTCGACCTGATTGGCAAGCTTGACGACCGCGTCGACGGCCTGCTCACGAGCGAGGTCCTCGCGGATCTTCGCCCGGGTTTCGGCGAAGCTCGGCGTCCGGCCGGGCTCGATCCGGTCGACCAGGAGAATGTGCCAGCCGACGGGAGAACGCACCGGCTCGCTCGGGACATTCGACGACAGCGCGAACGCCGCGTCGGCGATCTCCTGGGGCAGGTCCTCTCTTGTCAGAAGGCCCAGCGAAACCGCGTCCTCGTCCATTCCGGCGACCGCCTTCGCGACTTCGGCGATCGCGCGGCCGCTCCTCAACGCCTCGAGCGCGCGCCGCGCGGCGGCTTCGTCGCCGACGACGATTTGCGAGATATTGCGGCGCTCCGGGATGGAGAGTTGCTGGAGGCGGTTTTCGTATTCGTCGCGCAACTCTCCTTCCGCCGGCTCGATTTCCGCCGCCACATCCTTCGGATCGAGGTGGAGCGCCGTCAGGTCCCGGCGCTCCGGCGCGGTGAACGCCGCCGCATTCTCCTTGTGAAAGTCCGTCAGCGTGCTGTCGCTCGGCGGCGCCAGCGTGCTGTCCGCCGGCCGGGGGATTTCCACGAAACGCGCGACGCGCCTGTCGTTGCGGTAATGGTAGAGCGACCTGACGAGCGGATCCGGAGCCACGCTGGCCGAGCGCAGCACCCCGGTCAGATGCGACATCTGGATTTGCTGCCGCAAATCCTCCACGTAGCGCTGCTCGGTGATCCCCAGCCGGGAGAGCGCGCTGTGAAACATCGACCGGTCGAAACCGCCGGCCGGGCCCTGGAAGGCAGGCTCGGCACGCAGGCGCAGGACGACCTGATCGTCGCCCACGATAATCCCGTTCTCCTCGGCATAGAGGTCCAGAAGACGCTGCGAGATCAGCCCGTCCAGCGTGCTCTCCGCCACCCCCAGATCCCGTGCCTGCTCCGAATCGACATCGCGTCCGAGGGTCCCGCGCAGCGCTTCGACCTGACGGCGGAAGGCCGCGCCGAACTCGTTGGCGGTGATCTTGGTCCCGCCCACCTCCGCCACATCGGTCGAAAGCCCCGGCGCCCTGAGCATGTCCTCGATACCCCAGGCGGCGAAGCTGATAATCAGGAGCACGGCAAGCACCCGTACCACCCAGGTCGCGGCCTTGCTCTTCATCGCCTGCAGCATGGTGCGGGTTCCCGTTGTGGTCGGCCGTGCCGGCGGACGGCGCACATGGCTATATCTATTGGCTGCCGTTGCGGATCGCAACCGCCGCGCCGGAGCCCGGCCCGCGGGTGATCCGGTTTTCTGGCGCTCCCGGGCGGGCCGTGGTAAAATCCTGGTCGTCCGATTTACCGTAAATTATCGCCAATGACCGGGTCCCTCCGCCCGCTGATCGCGGGAAACTGGAAGATGAACGGCTCGCGCGCGACGACGCGCGACCTGTTGGCCGGGCTGCGCGCTTTCCTTCGCGAATCCGGGCCCGCCGGATGCGACATCGTGGTCTGCGCCCCGGCGCCCTATCTCCCGCTCGCGGCCGACCGGCTGGAAGGCGTTTCCGAAATCGAGCTCGGCGGGCAGGATTGCCACACCGCTGTATCGGGCGCCCATACCGGCGACGTTTCGGCGGCGATGCTCCTCGATGTCGGCTGCGCCTACGTCATCGTCGGGCACTCGGAACGGCGAGCCGACCACGGCGAAGACAGCGAAACGGTCAAGGCCAAGGGAGAGACGGCCATCGCGTCGGGACTCACCGCCATCGTCTGCATCGGCGAAACCCTGGAGGACCGGGATGCGGGACGGGCGGTCGACGTCGTCGGCTCCCAGCTCGACTCATCCCTGCCGGACGGAACGGACGCGGCCAATACGGTAATCGCATACGAACCCGTGTGGGCGATCGGTACCGGCCGGACGCCCAACGAGGCGGAAATCGGCGAAATCCACGCCAGCATCCGCGCGCGGCTGCTCGACCGCACGGAAGACGGGAGCGGCGTCCGCATCCTCTACGGCGGATCGGTCAAACCGGAAAATGCCGCCGCGATACTCTCGGTGCCGGACGTAAACGGCGCCTTGGTGGGCGGAGCGAGCCTCGACGCCACGGCTTTCTGGTCCATTTGTCAATCATGTCCGTAGCAATTCGGACCCAATGGCGCTACATCTTTGCCGGCGCTGAACGCATGAAGGCACGCGCGACATGATCGCAATCGTTCTGGTGGTTCACCTCTTCATCGCCATCGCCCTTGTCGGCGTGGTCCTTGTGCAACGCTCCGAAGGCGGCGGGCTGGGCATCGGCGGCGGTACGATGGGCGGGCTGATGACAACCCGCGGCTCGGCCAATCTGCTGACCCGGGTGACCGCGGTTCTGGCCGCCTGTTTCATGGCGACCAGCATCGTGCTCGCGATCCTGTCGGGAGCGACCCAGGAACCGCGCTCGGTTCTCGACCGTCCCGTGCAGCAGGCGCCCGCGCAGCCGGCCGAACCCCGCGCGCCCAGCGTGCCGCTCGCCAATTAGGGAGGCCGGCGGATCGACGTGGCCGCGTGACATCGGACGGGGGTCGATGACTCGCTACATTTTCATTACCGGCGGCGTCGTCTCTTCCCTCGGCAAAGGGCTCGCCTCCGCCGCGCTGGGCGCGCTTCTGCAGGCGCGCGGCTACAAGGTGCGGCTCCGCAAGCTCGATCCCTATCTCAACGTCGATCCCGGCACGATGAGTCCGACCCAGCACGGCGAGGTCTACGTGACCGACGACGGGGCCGAGACCGATCTCGATCTCGGCCATTACGAGCGGTTTACCGGCGTGCCGGCCAGCCAGAGCGACAACGTTACGACGGGCCGCATTTATCAAGACGTCATCGAACGGGAACGCCGGGGCGACTATCTGGGCGCGACGATCCAGGTGATCCCGCACGTTACCGACGCGATCAAGGCGTTCATCTCCGCGGACGCCGGCGACGTCGATTTCATCCTCTGCGAGATCGGCGGCACGGTGGGCGATATCGAGAGCCTGCCCTTTCTCGAGGCGATTCGACAGAAGGCGAACGAGCTCGGGCGCGAACGCGCGATGAACGTTCACCTGACCCTCGTTCCCTATCTCCAGTCGGCAAGGGAGCTGAAGACCAAGCCGACCCAGCATTCCGTCAAGGAACTGCAGAGCGTCGGCATCCAGCCCGATCTCATACTTTGCCGGTGCGAGCAGGACGTGCCGCTGGAAGACCGAAAGAAAATCGCGCTGTTCTGCAACGTACCGGTGGAGAACGCGATCGCGGCACCCGATATGGACACCATCTACGAGGTGCCGATCTCGTACCACGAGCGCGGATTCGACGGTCAGGTCTGCCGCCATTTCGGCATCGCCGACGGGCCGGAACCCGATCTCACACGCTGGGTGGAGATCGTCGAGCGGATCAGGAATCCGGAAGGCGAAGTCACCATCGCGGTGGTCGGCAAATACACCACGGTCCTCGATTCCTACAAATCGCTCGCCGAGGCGCTGGAGCACGGCGGTATCTCCAATCGGGTCAAGGTCCGCCTCGAATGGATCGACTCGGAAATCTTCGAGTCCGAGGACGCGGTTCACCACCTTTCGGGCGTCGAGGGAATCCTCGTCCCGGGCGGTTTCGGCGAACGCGGCGCCGAGGGAAAAATCGCCGCGGCCCGCTTCGCGCGCGAACACAACGTCCCCTATCTCGGGATCTGCTTCGGCATGCAGATGGCCGTCATCGAGGCGGCCCGCAATCTCGCCGGCATCGCGGGCGCGGGATCGACCGAATTCGGCCCCGCGCGAGAACCCGTGGTCGGGCTGCTGCACGAGTGGATCAAGGGCGGCCGGATCGAGCAGCGCGGCGCCGGGGACGATCTGGGCGGCACGATGAGGCTCGGCGCGTATGACTGCGCCATCGAGGGATCCTCGCTCGCCGCGGAAATCTACCGAGGGACGGCGATCAGCGAGCGCCACCGCCACCGCTACGAAGTCAACATCAACTACCGTTCCCGGCTGGAGGATGCGGGAGTGGTATTCTCCGGCCTGTCGCCGGACGGGATGCTGCCCGAGATCGTCGAGATCCCGGCGCACCCCTGGTACCTCGGCGTCCAGTTTCATCCGGAGCTCAAGTCGAAGCCGTTCGACCCCCATCCGGTCTTCGATTCCTTCGTTCGCGCCGCCATCGAACGTTCGCGCCTGGTGTAGAGCGGATGGCCGAACCGCACAGGATCCGCATAGGCGGCGCCGAAGTCGCCAACGACGCCCCGTTTACGCTGATCTCGGGGCCGTGCCAGATCGAGAGCCGCGACCGGGCTCTCGAATGCGCCGAACGTCTCGTCGACATCGCCGGCCGGGTCGGGGTGCCGCTGATCTACAAATCGTCCTTCGACAAGGCCAACCGGACGTCGCTCGCATCGAAGCGCGGGATCGGGATGGAGGAGGGGCTCGCCATCCTGGCGGAGGTGCGGGACAGGCTGGGCTGTCCCGTCCTGACCGATGTCCATTTGCCGGAGCAGTGCGCGCCGGCGGCGGAGCGCGTCGACGTTCTTCAGATACCCGCTTTTCTGTGCCGTCAGACCGACCTTGTGGTCGCCGCCGCACAAACGGGCCGGCCCCTCAACATCAAGAAGGGCCAGTTCCTGGCGCCCTGGGACATCGTCAACGTGGTCGAGAAGGCGCGCGCGTCCGGCAACGACGACGTGATGGTCTGCGAACGCGGCGCGAGCTTCGGATACAACACGCTGGTCAACGACATGCGCGCCCTGCCGCAGCTTGCGGAGACGGGCTGCCCGGTGGTGTTCGACGCGACCCATTCGGTGCAGCAACCCGGCGGGCTCGGAGGCGCCAGCGGCGGGCAGCGGGAATTCGTGCCGGTGCTCGCGCGCGCGGCGGTGGCCGTGGGCGTGGCGGGCGTCTTCATGGAAACCCACCCCGACCCGGACAACGCGCCGAGCGACGGCCCCGCGATGGTTCCCCTCGACGCGCTGGAGCCGCTTCTGGAACAGCTCGTCGCCGTCGATCGGCTCGCCAAGAGCCTGGCGTCGATCGTGCTATAGCGCCCGCGCCCCAAGGAGTACGCCATGTCCGCGATCGTCGACCTCCACGCCCGGGAAATCCTCGATTCCCGCGGCAACCCCACGGTGGAGGTCGATGTATTGCTGGAGACCGGCGCCGAAGGCCGCGCGGCTGTCCCGTCCGGCGCTTCGACGGGGAGCCGCGAGGCGGTGGAGTTGCGGGACGGCGACGCGGACCGCTACCACGGCAAGGGGGTGCTGAAGGCCGTCGGCGCGGTCAACGGCGAGATCGCGGACGCGCTCGCCGGACTCGACGCGGACGATCAGGCGATCGTGGACGGCACGATGATCGAACTCGATGGTACCGGGAACAAGAGCCGCCTGGGGGCCAACGCGATTCTCGGGGTCAGCCTGGCGGTAGCGAAGGCGGCGGCGGAGGAATCGGGACTTCCGCTTTACCGCTATCTCGGCGGGGTATCCGCGCGCACGATGCCGACGCCGATGATGAACATCGTCAATGGCGGCGCTCACGCCGACAATCCGATCGACCTCCAGGAATTCATGGTCATGCCGGTCGGAGCCGGTTCCATCTCGGAAGCCGTGCGTTGCGGCGCCGAGATTTTCCGTGCCCTCCAGCGCCGTCTCTCCGCTGCGGGCCATAGCGTGAACGTGGGAGACGAGGGCGGTTTCGCGCCCGACCTGCCGAGCGCGGCGGAAGCTCTCGACTTCGTTCTCAAGTCGGTCGTGGACGCGGGTTACGAGCCGGGAGAGCAGGTGACGATCGCGCTCGATGCGGCCGCCAGCGAGTTCCATCGCAACGGCCGCTACGAGCTCGCGGGAGAAGGGCTGTCGCTCACGTCGGACGAGATGGTCGCCTATTACGAAGACCTTTGCGGCCGCCATCCGATCGTCTCGCTGGAGGACGGGATGGCGGAGGACGACTGGGACGGCTGGGCGAGGCTCACACGCGCCCTCGGCGACCGGATCCAGCTCGTGGGAGACGATGTGTTCGTTACCGACCCGGCGATCCTGGAGCGAGGGATCGACGAGGGGGTCGCCAATGCGATTCTGGTCAAGGTCAACCAGATCGGCTCGCTTACCGAGACTCTGCGGGCGGTCGAAATCGCGCACAAATCCGCGTACGCGGCGGTGATGTCGCATCGTTCGGGCGAGACGGAAGATACGACGATCGCGGATCTGGCCGTGGCGACGGGTTGCGGACAGATCAAGACCGGCTCGCTGTCGCGCTCCGACAGAACCGCGAAATACAACCAGCTGATTCGCATCGAGGAAGGGCTTGGATCGGCCGCGCGCTATGCCGGCTCCGCCTCGCTGTCCGGCGGCCGCAAAGCCTGAAACCTATCGGGCCGATACGGCCGATGCCTGCCTCGCCACTTGAAATTTGTGGCTTGACTTATTGAATCTCATCGTGATTGGGTGACGACATGGCGGTGAGATTGGACAGGCGGAGAGCGATCAGGAGCGTGGCGGGCCCGGTTCTGGGGGTCGCCCTGACCGCCTATTTCGCGTTCAACGCGTTCCAGGGCGACCGCGGCGTGTTGCGAATCATCCAGCTCGACCAGGAAATCGCCCGTGCCGAGAAAACCCTCGCCAGGGTAACCGCGGAACGGGATCATCTCGATCGGTACGTGGAGGCCCTCAGGAGCGATCGTCTGGATGCCGATTACCTCGACGAGCGGGCACGCGTGATCACTGGCCTCGTCGGGGCCGACGACATCGTGATTTCCGACACCGAGACCAAGCGGCGTTTTTCGGTCGTCGGCGGTCCGCCCACCATCCGCCGCTGACTCTCCCGCGCCCGACGATCCAAGCGGCGGCTCCCGCCCGCAGGCGGCGCATGTTCGTTGCGCAAACCCTCGCCAAAACGACACAAACTTACGCATCCGTTTGTTGCGCCCCGTCAGGGTCGATTAGTATCCTTGGATCGGCGGTAACCGCTCGACCCGCATCGCTGCGCGTTCGCTCGGAAACGCAAGGGAATATCGCTGATGGCCGCGAGGCCGAAGAAATCCGCATCGGGCCAGCGCGCCTCGTCGGCAGCGGAAAAGAGGCCCGCCAAAACCGTGAACGGCGGAGCGGCGCCGTCCGACGGCGATCCCGCGGAACTGCTCGCCTTCTATCGCGAAATGCTGCTGATCCGGCGCTTCGAGGAGCGGGCGGGCCAACTCTACGGCATGGGGCTGATCGGGGGATTCTGCCACCTCTATATCGGTCAGGAAGCCGTGGTGGTCGGCATGCAGGCCTCCGCCGGTCCGAAGGATGCGCTGATCACGAGTTACCGGGACCACGGCCACATGCTGGCCTGCGGCATGGATCCGAAAGGCGTGATGGCCGAGCTGACCGGCAGGCGGAGCGGCTATTCCAAGGGCAAGGGCGGCTCGATGCACATGTTCAGCCGCGACAGGAATTTTTTCGGCGGACACGGCATCGTCGGCGCCCAGGTTCCGATCGGTACAGGCATCGCGTTCGCCCAGAAGTATCGGGGCGACGGCGGGGTGACCGCCGCCTATATGGGCGACGGGGCGCTGAATCAGGGTCAGGTCCACGAGGCGCTCAACCTGGCCGCGCTGTGGTCGCTTCCGATCGTTTTCGTGATCGAGAACAACCGATACGGCATGGGCACCTCGGTGGAACGCGCCTCCGCCCTGCCGGAACTCCACCGGGTCGCGGAACCCTTCGGGATGCCGTCCGCGCAGACCGACGGCATGGACGTGGTCGCGGTCAGGGACGCGGGCAGGATCGCGATGGAGCACTGCCGGGCCGGAGACGGGCCATACGTTCTGGAGGCCCTGACCTACCGCTACAGAGGGCACTCGATGTCCGATCCGGCCAAGTACCGGAGCAAGGAAGAAGTCGCCGAGATGCGGGCGGAGCACGATCCGATCCAGAACCTCCGCACCCGGCTGATCACCATCGGCGCCGCGGACGAGGAGTCGCTGAAGGAGATAGACCGGGACATCAGGACGGTCGTCGCCGACGCCGCGGAGTTCGCGCAAAACAGTCCGGAACCGGATCCGGAAGAATTGCTGACCGACGTGCTGGTCGAGGCCTGACAACGGCGCGGTACAAATAGCCCGACATGCCCATCAACATTCTCATGCCGGCGCTTTCGCCCACGATGACCGAGGGCAACCTCGCCAAGTGGCGCAAGAACGAGGGCGATCCGGTGAGTTCGGGCGACGTGATCGCGGAGATCGAGACCGACAAGGCGACGATGGAGGTCGAGGCGGTCGACGAGGGCGTGCTCGGCCGGATCGTCGTCCCGGAGGGCGCCGAGGGTGTGGCGGTCAACTCCATCATCGGCGTGCTGCTCGTCGACGGGGAGGACCCGTCCGCTCTTGGAACCGGCCCGGCCGAGGTTTCCAACGGTCACGGTGCCGCGCCGGCGGCGCCCGCCGCCGCGGCACCGGTCGCTGCGGTGCGCGAAGAGGCACCGGAAAGCGAGACCGTCCGCCAGACTGTCCGCGAGGCGCTGCGCGACGCGATGGCGGAGGAGATGCGCCGCGACGAAACCGTGTTCCTGATGGGCGAGGAGGTCGCGGAGTACCAGGGTGCCTACAAGGTCAGCCAGGGGTTGCTGGAGGAGTTCGGGCCGCGCCGGGTGGTCGATACCCCCATCACGGAGCACGGGTTTACCGGTCTGGGCGTGGGCGCGGCATTCGCCGGGCTGCGGCCGATCGTCGAATTCATGACCTTCAACTTCGCCATGCAGGCGATGGATCAGCTCATCAACTCGGCGGCCAAGAGCCTCTACATGTCGGGCGGCCAGATTTCGGCGCCCATGGTGTTCCGGGGACCGAACGGCGCCGCCGCCCGGGTCGCCGCCCAGCATTCCCAGAACTTCACCAGCTGGTTCGCCCACGTGCCGGGGTTGAAGGTGATCGCGCCATACAGCGCGGCCGACGCCAAGGGGCTGCTCAAGTCCGCGATACGCGACCCCAACCCGGTCGTGTTCCTCGAGAACGAGATTCTCTATGGCGCGTCGTTCGACGTACCGGCCGGTGTCGATTTCACGGTCCCGATCGGAGAGGCGCGCATCTGCCGCGCCGGTGCGGACGTGACGATCGCGGCGCTCTCGATCGCCGTCGGGCATGCGCTCGAAGCGGCCGAATTGCTGGCCGGGGAGGGGGTGGACGCCGAGGTGATAGACCTCAGGACGGTCCGGCCTCTCGATACCCGGACGCTGGTCGAATCTGTCAGGAAGACCGGGCGCCTGGTTTCGGTGGAAGAGGGCTGGCCGTTCGCCGGGATCGGCGCCGAGCTCGCCGCGGTCATGATGGAGCAGGCCTTCGACTGGCTCGACGCGCCGGTCGTGCGTGTGACCGCGGCCGACGTCCCCCTCCCATACGCCGCGAACCTGGAGCGTCTGGCGCTTCCCCAGGTCGAGGACGTGGTACGCGCCGCCAGGGACGTGCTGTACAAGAGCTGAGCGCGCCGACCATCCCCGAGGAATAACGTTCGATGCCCATCAACATCCTGATGCCGGCGCTGTCGCCGACCATGACCGAGGGAAACCTCGCCAAGTGGCTCAAGAGCGAAGGGGAGCCTGTCGAGGCGGGAGAGGCGATCGCCGAGATCGAAACGGACAAGGCGACGATGGAGGTCGAGGCGGTCGACGAGGGCGTGCTGGGCAGGATCGTCGTTCCGGAAGGCTCCGAGGGCGTCGCGGTCAATGCGGTGATCGGCGTCCTTCTCGCCGAGGGCGAGGACGCAGGGTCCATCGGGGAACTACCGGCCCCGGCGGAGCAGCCCGAACCCGGGGCCGAGCCGGCGCCGGAAGCTCCACCGACCTCCGAGAGCGTTGCCGAAAACGCTCCCGCCAGATCGGGCCGGGAAGAGAGAGTCGCCGCGAGCCCGCTCGCCCGGCGCATGGCGGCCCAGGCGGGACTCGACCTTTCGGCCATCCGGGGCAGCGGACCGAGGGGGCGCATCGTCAAGGCCGACATCGAGGCCGCGCTGGCCGGCAGTGCGGCGGTCCCGCCACCCGCTCCCGCCGGTGCGCCCGCGGCCGAGGACCGGACGGTCAGGCTGTCGACGATGCGGCGGGTGATCGCCGAACGGATGACGGAATCCAAGGCGACGGTCCCTCACTTCTATCTCGGCGTCGACTGCGAGGTCGACGAACTGCTCAAGGTCCGCCGCGAGATCAACGACCGCATCGAAGGAGCGAGAGTGTCGGTGAACGACATCGTCATCCGCGCCTGCGCGCTCGCGCTGCGGGACGTTCCGGCGGCGAACGTGTCCTGGGCCGGGGAGGGGACGATGACGCAACACGGCGCCGTCGACATCTCCGTGGCGGTGGCGATTCCTGGCGGACTGGTCACGCCTATCGTCAGGAACGCGGATGCCAAGGGCCTCGTCGGCATCGCCGCCGAGATGAAGGAGCTCGCCGGGCGCGCACGCGAGGGCAAGCTGCTTCCGGAAGAGTATCAGGGCGGAAGTTTCTCGATTTCCAATCTCGGCATGTACGGGGTCAAGAGCTTCGATGCGGTGATCAACCCGCCGCAGGCCTGCATCCTCGCCGTCGGCGCGGCCGAACCGCGCCCGGTCGTACGGAACGGCGAGATCGTTCCCGCGACCGTGATGTCGTGCACGCTGTCGGTCGACCACCGCGTGGTGGACGGCGCCATCGGGGCCGAACTGCTGGGCGCGATCAAGCGGTATATCGAATACCCGCCGGCGATGCTGGCCTAGACGGGGAGGCAAGCGTGGCGCGGCATTCTTTCGACATCGCCGTTCTCGGCGGCGGACCGGGAGGTTACGTCTCGGCGATTCGCGCGGCCCAGCTCGGGATGAAGGCATGCGTGGTGGAACGGGAACATCTGGGCGGGATTTGTCTCAACTGGGGCTGCATTCCGACCAAGGCGTTGCTCAAGACCTCGGAGATCAATCACCTGCTGGGCAATCTCGACGGTTTCGGCTTCGCCGCCGAGTCCGTTTCCTTCGATCTCGAGAAGATCGTCAAGCGTTCGCGGGACGTGGCGGGTCGCCTGAGCGCCGGGGTAAGCCACCTGCTCAGGAAGAACGGGGTCGCAGTAATCGAGGGGCACGGTCGGCTGCGAGGACCCGGAACGGTATCCGTCGAACGCGATGGCGCCCCGGTCGAGGAAATCGAGGCGCCGCACGTCGTGCTCGCCACGGGCGCGCGCGCCCGTACCCTTCCGGGGTTGGAACCGGACGGCGAGCGGATCTGGACCTACCGGGAAGCGATGGTTCCGCCCGCGATGCCGTCGTCCCTTATGGTAATCGGCTCGGGTGCGATCGGTATCGAATTCGCGAGCTTCTACCGCGACCTGGGTGCGGAGGTGACGGTCGTCGAAATTCTCGACCGCATACTTCCCGTAGAAGACGAAGAAATCTCCTCAATTGCTAGAAAAGCTTTCGAAAAACAGGGTATCGAAATCCTGACCGGCGGGGCGGTTACCGCCCTCGAGCCCCAGGGCGCGGGAGTCGCGGCAACGATCGAAGCGGACCGGGAGACGCGCCGGATCGAGGTGGAGAAAGTCATTCTCGCCGTCGGGATCGTGGGCAACGTGGAAGACATCGGGCTCGAAGGAACGGCCGTCGAGGTGGACCGCGGCCATGTCGTCGTGAATTCCTGGAACGAGACGGGAGAGGCCGGCGTCTACGCGATCGGGGACCTGGTGGGCCCGCCATGGCTCGCGCACAAGGCGAGCCACGAAGGCGTGATCTGCGTCGAGCGCATCGCGGGGAAGGAGACCCGCCCGCTCGACGTCTCCAGCATTCCGGGCTGCACCTATTGCCGGCCGCAGATCGCAAGCGTCGGCCTTACCGAAGCCGCGGCGAAAGAGGCGGGCCACGAGGTGAAGGTCGGACGGTTTCCCTACCTCTCCAACGGCAAGGCGATCGCCATCGGCGACGACGAGGGTACGGTCAAGACGGTATTCGATGCCTCGACCGGCGCGTTGCTCGGCGCCCACATGATCGGACCGGAGGTGACCGAGCTCATCCAGGGTTTCGCCATAGCCAGGACGCTGGAGACCACCGAGGCGGAGCTCATGGAAACGGTTTTCCCCCATCCGACGCTGTCCGAAACGATGCACGAGTCGGTCCTTGACGCCTACGGGCGGGCACTTCATTTCTAGGTTGAGCCGGTCGGGAAGGATTGCCCTTGCGATGACCAGCGCCAGCCAGACCGCGACGGTCCGCCATCCGGAAAAAATCGGACGGCAGGACAATCCGATCCCCCGGAAGCCGCCCTGGATCCGGGTGAGGGCGCCGGTCTCCCCGGCCTACGGCGAGACCCGCAAAGTGGTGCGCGACCTCGGCCTCGCGACGGTGTGCGAAGAAGCGGCGTGCCCCAATATCGGGGAGTGCTGGGCGCGGCGACATGCGACGATGATGATCCTGGGAAGCGTCTGTACCCGGGCTTGCGCCTTCTGCAACGTCGCGACGGGAATTCCCGACCGCCTGGACCCGCACGAGCCGGGCCGGGTCGCCGAAGCGGTCGCGAGGCTGGGCCTGCGGCACGTCGTCATCACGTCGGTCGACCGCGACGATCTCGACGACGGGGGCGCCGGGCATTTCGCGCGCGTGATCGGCGCCATCCGCCAACTCAACCCCGGCACCACCATCGAGGTCCTGACGCCCGATTTCCTGAGAAAGGACGGGGCAATCGAACGGGTCGTCGAAGCGCGCCCCGATGTCTACAACCACAACCTCGAAACCGTGCCGAGGCTCTACCCGACGGTGCGGCCGGGGGCCCGGTATTTCCACTCGCTCAGGCTGCTTGACCGGGTGAAACAACTCGATCCGACGATGTTCACCAAGTCGGGGCTCATGGTGGGGCTCGGCGAGAGCCGGGAAGAGGTTCACCAGGTGATGGACGACCTGCGTGCCGCGGACGTGGATTTCCTCACCGTCGGCCAGTATCTCCAACCCACGCCCAAGCATCACGCGATCGAGCGCTTCTGGACTCCGGAAGAGTTCGAAGGGCTCGCCGCGATGGCCAAGGGCAGGGGATTCCTGATGGTCTCCGCGACGCCGCTGACGCGCTCTTCCTACCACGCCGACCGGGATTTCGAGTCGCTGCGGGCGGCGCGTCGGTCGCGGCGGCCAGGGGCGTCGGGCTGACGCCATGCCGAGCCACACGGAAGTCCGTTACGCCGCATACGAACCTGGTCAGATTTTCGGCCTCGTGGCGGATGTCGAGAGCTATCCGTCCTTCCTGCCCTGGTGCACCGATTGCAGGATCGTCAAGCGCGACGGAAACGTGCTCCATGCCGACCTTGAAATCGGCTTCAAGATGGTGAACGAGAGCTTCCGCTCCCGGGTGACGCTGGATCCGGTCGAGCGCATCGACATCGTTTATCTCGACGGGCCGTTCCGCTATCTGAACAGCTGCTGGAAATTCAATCCGAAAGGCGAGGGCTGCCTGATCGATTTCTCCATCGACTTCGAGTTCAGGTCGTTGCTGCTGCGCAAGATCATGGGCCCGTTGTTCAACGAGGTCGTCCGCCGCAGCGTAGGCGCGTTCGTGAGCCGGGCGGATTTCCTCTACGGCCGCGGGAGCCGGGGGAGGGGAAGCGCCCGCGGCAGGCTCTCGCCTTCGGTTCAGAAATAGACCCTGCCTTCGATCCGCTCGACGGGATCCCGCGCGGCTCCGCGCAGGCGGGGCAGGTTGGCCGCGGCGACTGCGGCGAGCACCGAATCCAGCGCGTCCCCGCCCGTGTCCTCGATCGCTATTTCCGCAAGCGAATTATCCGGTTCGTTCAGTAACCCCCTGTATACAAATATCTTTAGGAGATTTCGGCGCGCGTCCCTCAGAACATCGCCCCGGCCCTTGTAGGACCTATAGAGATCGAGCCGCTTGAGGAGGGATGCGGGGCAGGTTTCGGCGAGCAGCACCTTGCCGGACGCCGGCGCCTGCATCGGAACGACCCGCGCGGCATCGGATTCGACGAGCGGCAGCAGCACGCCCGCGATCCCGGCATGGGTCTGGCGATACAGCCGGAGGTTGTAGGCGGAAAACGGCACTCTCGCGGAGCCATCGGTGCGCCGCTTCAGTTCGCGCCCGTTCGCGGCGCCGCGGCAGGACTCCCGGAGCGAATCGGCGTCCGGATAACGCCCCGGAAAGGCGCGAAGGAACGCCTCCCACCGGGTCTCGCGGATCAGCGGTTTCGGCAGGCTGAACGGAAAATCGAGACCCGCCGCCGCGCGTCGTTCGCCCGCCAGGAAAGTCCTCAGCGCCGCCAGCGCGGAGTCGCGGTCGCGGTCGCCGTTCGACAGCTCCCGTGCGGGAAAGCACTCCTCGAGCGTCAGACAACCCCGGATTTGCGTCCCCACCGCGATCCAGATTCGATCGCCCGCCTGCCGCGCACCCGAAAAATCGACCCCGATGACGCGCTGGCGCGTCACCTCAGGAGACCTCCGACAAGACCCATCGCGGCCAGCACGGACGCTTCGCGGACCGCCGTCCGGCCCCCCGAGAAGGTATAGCGCCAGTGGACGGTTCTTCCTCCCCGGCGGGCGGCGGCGATATGGACCCGGCCGACAGGCTTGGCTTCGGTTCCGCCTCCGGGTCCCGCGACCCCGGTGATCCCGACGGCGATGTCGGCGGGGCTGTTGGCGAGCCCACCCGTCGCCATCGCGCGAGCAACCGGCTCGCTTACCGCGCCATGGGTCTCGATCAACCGGGCAGGAACGGAGGCGAGCTCGGTCTTGGCCTCGTTGGTGTAGGTCACGAGGCCGCGTTCGACGACGTCGGAAGAGCCGGCTATCGCGGTGAGAGCGCCGGCGAGAAGCCCGCCGGTGCAGGATTCCACCGTCGCCACCGTCAGACCCGCCGACCGGCAACGCTGGAGCAGCGCCTCGGACGCGCGAAGAATTTCATCGTTCAAACCAGCAACTCCCGGACAACCGATAGTCCCGCCAACGCATAGATCCCCGCCAGGATATCGTCCATCATCACGCCCAGCCCGCCCTTGATTTGCCGGTCGGCCCACGAAACGGGCCAAGGCTTGACGATATCGGCAACACGGAACAACACGAAGCCGAGCGCGAACTGCCACAATTCCGTCGTTGCCGGGATCAGGGCCGTGAGCTGGCCGGCGACCTCGTCGACGACGATGGGCCCGGGATCGTCGTCCCGGGTGCGCCGCAGCACGAGGGCCGAAACCCACCAGCCGAGCAAAAACACGAGAATCGCGGCAACGCCCAGCGCCAGCGGACCCAGGCGATCGAGTAGCAACCACGCTACCGGAAGCGCCGCGAGCGATCCCCAGGTCCCGGGTGCATGGGGCAACAATCCGATCCCGCCGACGGTCGCGACGAAAGTGGCCCCGTCGCGCCACGGGGGAGAGTAGGGCGCATGCCTGTTCACGGGAGGCGGCATGCGGGCTTCAAACGGGTAGGCGAACGGTGGCGACCGCCTGCGCGGCAATCCCTTCGCCGCGCCCCGTGAAGCCCAGGCCTTCGGTCGTGGTCGCCTTGATGCTGACCCGACCGGGCTCGATCCCGAGCATTCCGGCGATAGAGCGGATCATCGACTCGCGATGGGGCGCGATCCTCGGCCGTTCGCAGATCAGGGTCAGGTCGAGATTGACGATCGAACCCCCACGCCGGCTTACCAGATCGGCCGCGTGGCAAAGGAAAGTCCTCGAAGGCTCGCCGCGCCAGCGTGGATCCGACGGCGGGAAATGGATGCCGATATCGCCTTCCGCGATCGCACCGAGGAGAGCGTCGGCGATCGCGTGCATTCCGACATCCGCGTCGGAATGTCCGGTCAGCGCCTGATCGTGCGGGATTTCCACGCCGCAGAGCGTGACGGCGTTTCCCTCGCCGAACCTGTGGACATCGAACCCGGTGCCGGTCCTGAGTTCCCATTGCCCGCGCGCCAGCCGAAATCTTGCGCGGTCGAGATCTTCTTCGGTGGTGATCTTGACGTTCTCCTCGTTGCCGGGGACCAGCGCCACGTCGAGCCCGGCATGTTCGGCAACGGCCGCGTCGTCGGTCAACGCGAGGCCGACGGCGCCGCGATGGGCCGCCAGGATCTCCGCGAAACGAAACCCCTGCGGCGTCTGCGCGCGCCACAGCCCGGCCCGCTCCACGGTTTCGCCGACCATCGGCTCTCCGTCGCCGAACCGTTCCCGTTTCAGCGTGTCGCTGACGGGTACGGCGGGCAGCGCGGCCGGATGGGCGTCGAGCGCCGCCAACGTGCGGGCGATCGTGCCGGAATCGACGAACGGACGGGCCGCGTCGTGGATGAGCACGGTGTCCGGGGCGATGGAGACCAGGCTTTCCAGTCCGAGGCGCGCCGACTCCTGGCGGCTGGGCCCGCCGGTAACCGGTTCCAGCAAACCGAGGCCCTCGAGAGCGGCGTCGCAGCGCTCCCGGTCTTCGGGACCGATCACGACCCGAACGTCGTCGATGGCCGGATGATCGGCGAAACCGCATGCGGCATGGCGCAAGACGGCGCGATCGCCGAGCGGCAGATATTGCTTGGGAAGTTCCGCGCCGAGACGCGTGCCGCGCCCACCGGCGAGGATTAAAGCGATGCAGCCCGACATATCGTACCCGTGCGGTTGCGCGGTGACCCTAATCGCCCCGGAATCGATTGCCAAGGACACCTTCGCCCGCCGCAATGTTCAATATTCAAGGGGGTGATATAGTGCTCTCCGTCTTCGCCGTTCGAGGCTCCATGTCCGCCTTCGTTCCGATCGAAATCGGCCCGGTCGAGATCGCCGACCCGGTATTCCTTGCGCCGATGTCGGGGGTCAGCGATCTGCCGTTCCGCCGCTTGGTCAAGAGCTGGGGCGCCGGAATGGTGTTCTCGGAGATGATTGCGAGCGACGCGATGGTCCGGCAGGCAAAGGGATCGCTCAAGATCGCTACCGACTGCGCCGAGGAGTTTCCGATGGCGGTGCAGCTGGTCGGTTACGATCCGGCGGTCATGGCCGAGGCGGCGCGCATTGCCGCGGACCGAGGAGCCGCCGTCGTCGATATCAACATGGGCTGCCCGGTGAAGAAGGTCGTCAGGAAGATGTGCGGCTCCGCCCTGATGCGGGACGAGATTCATGCAGCGCGGATCCTCCGCGCGGTGGTGGCCGCCGTCGACCTTCCCGTAACCCTCAAAATGCGGACGGGATGGGACGACGATAACCTCAACGCGCCAAGTCTCGCCGCCATCGCGGAGGATTGCGGAATCCGGATGATCACGGTCCACGGACGGACGCGGACCCAGCTCTATACCGGAAACGCGGATTGGCGGTTCGTTTCCAGAGTGAAAGCCAGTGTGTCGCTCCCCGTAATCGTCAACGGGGATATCGTTACCCTGGAGGATGCGCGGACCGCGCTGTTGGCGTCGCACGCGGACGGGGTGATGATCGGCCGCGGCGCCTGCGGCAGACCATGGTTCCCGAGCCAGGCGATCGCCTGGCTCCGTTCCGGAACGCGCCTGCCCGATCCGGCGCCGGCACGGCGCGCCGCGGTCGTGCTCGATCATTTCGATGCGACGATCGAGCATTACGGACCGGTGACCGGCGTCCGCATGGCACGCAAGCATCTCGCCTGGTACGCCAGGTCGCATCGCGGAGGCGCGGCGTTTCGCGCCACCGTCAACTCGATATCGGAGCCGAACGAAGTACGTTCCGAGATCGCGGCGTTTTTCGGGATGGCGGACACCGTCGCCATGGCGGCATGAACGCTCCCTCGGTGGTGTTGGCCAGCGCGGACGATCGTACCCGGCGCGTCCTGGAGGAGGCGGGCTACGCGCTCCTATTCGCTCCGACGGCCGACGCGCTGCTTCACGTGCTCGGCTCGGGCTACGGCGACATCGCGGTGGTCGACGCAGACATGCTGTCCGCCGAGCGTCGCCGGATCGCCGCCGCGCTGCGGCAGAACCGGCCGGGAATACCGATCGTCGTTTTGGGAGGAGAGGAGCCCGTGCGGTTCCCGATCCCGACCCGCTACGCTCCGCTGCCGGACGACGGGGACGGCCTGCTGGACGCGATCGGGCACGCCCTGGACGGCGTGGAGGCGGGGTCCAGGGACGACCGGGACAGCCTGTCGCGCGCGGTCGGAGCGCATTTGGCGCGCTACTTCGAGGCTCATGCCCCCGGCCTTCCCGGACCGGGGCTGCACGGCCGGGTCCTGCGCGAGGTCGAAAGGTCCCTGATCACACATGCGCTCGGCGCGACGCGCGGCAACCAGTTGAAGGCCGCCACGCTTCTCGGGCTCAACCGCAACACGCTGAGGAAGAAGATCCGCGACCTCGACATCGACATCGTGCGGGGCATAAGATGACGCCGCCCGTCGGGAACACGGTGCCCGGCAGGATCGGTTAACCGGTTCGACGCGAGATGGCGAACAGATCGGCGGCACTGGACGCGCCCGGGGCCGTGCGGCTCGTCGAATGGGCGGGACGGTACCGGATCGGGCGACGGGTTGCGGTAATCCTCGCCGTGGCTTCGCTCGGTTCCGCGCTGGTAACCTACGCCGCGCTTACGGGTTCGCTGCCGATTTTCGCCGATCCCCGGGCGCTGCTCATCCTGCTCAATGTCGATCTGGTGCTGTTTCTCGCGCTGGGAGCGATCGTCGCCGGCCGCGTGGCGCGCATCTGGATCGCGCGCAGGCGAGGCTCCCCCGGCTCGAAACTGCACAGCCGGCTCGTTCTCTGGTTCAGCCTGATCGCGCTTGCCCCGGCGATCATCGTCTCCGTCTTCTCCGCGGTCTTCTTCAGCCTGGGCGTCCAGGCCTGGTTCAGCGACCGGGTTCAGACCGCGCTGGACGAGGCTTCGATCGTGGCGGAATCCTATCTGCGCGAGCACCAGAAGGTGATCCGGGGCGACATTCTGGCGATCGCGCGGGACGTCAACCGCGCCGCGCCCCGACTGTGGGCTGACCCGGCCAAGTTCAACGAAATGATGGCGGCGCAGGGCCTGCTGCGAAATTTGAGCGAAGCCTATGTCTTCGACGGGACGGGACGGGTGATCGCCCGCTGGAGCCTGAGCTTCGTGCTCGACCTCGCGCCCCTCCCGCCCCCGGCGATGGAGAAGGTGCGGCGCGGCGAGCTGGTGGTCCTCGCCAGCGGAACGGAAGACCGGATGCGCGCCATCGTCAAGCTCGACGGCGCGATCAACGCATTTCTCTATATCAGCCGTTTCGTCGAACCCAGGGTGCTGGACCACATCGCCCGAACCAGGAAAGCGGTCGCCGAGTACCAATCGCTCGAAGGTCAACGGCATACGTTCGAAATCACTTTCGCGATGATGTTCGTGCTCGTGGCTCTGCTCCTCCTCATGGCCGCGACGTGGGCCGGCCTGACCTTCGCGACCCGGCTGGCGGGACCCGTGACGGCCCTCGCGGCGGCGGCGGAGCGCGTACGCGGCGGCGACTTGTCGACCCGGGTGGAGGACAGCGGGGAGCGCGACGAAATCGGCTCGCTGACCAACGCCTTCAACCGGATGACCGACCAGCTCGAAACGCAGCGCGACGAACTTCTCGAGGCCAATGGCCAACTCGACGCGAGGCGTCATTTCATCGAGACCGTGCTGTCCGGCGTCTCTGCCGGGGTCGTGGGGCTCGACCGCTCCGGGCGCATCAACGTCGCCAACAGGCTCGCTTCCGATCTGCTGTCCCAGGACCTCGATGGGCATCTGGGCGAATCTCTCGCGCTGCTGGTGCCGGGCATGAGCGCGCTGCTTGCGAAGGCGAGGGTCCGATCGGACGGAACGGCGGAGTCCGAAATCGAACTGAAGCGCGACGAGGGCACCGGAATCCTGTTTGTCCGGGTGACCGCGGACCTGAAGGACGACGCCATCGTCGGATTCGTGGTCACCTTCAACGACATCACCGAGCTGCTCGCCGCCCAGAGGAAAGCCGCCTGGTCGGACGTCGCGCGCCGTATCGCCCACGAGATCAAGAATCCGCTGACTCCGATCCAGCTGTCCGCCGAGCGGCTGCGCAGGAAATATCTCGACGAGATCGAGAGCGATCCGAAGTCCTTCGACGACTACACCGAAACCATCATCCGCCACGTCGGAAACATCGGAAGGATGGTGGATGAGTTCTCCGACTTCGCGCGGATGCCGGCCGCCGTCTTCGGGGCGAACGATATCGGCGCGCTGTGCCGTGTCGAACTGGCGCTCTACAGGGAGGCGCATCCGGAGATAGCGTTCGAGACGAACCTGCCGGCCGATCCGCCGGTGGTGAAATGCGACGACGGGCTTGTGGCGCGCGCGCTCTCGAACCTGCTGAAGAACGCCGTCGAGGCGATCCAGGGTCGCGGGGCGGAGGCGGGGCGGGGCAGGATCGAGGTCGCGGTCGCGGAGGACGGGGATACCGTCGTCGTGTCGGTGG
This sequence comes from Defluviicoccus sp., assembly GCA_022823775.1. Lineage (GTDB taxonomy): Bacteria > Pseudomonadota > Alphaproteobacteria > MPNO01 > MPNO01 > MPNO01. The sequence continues at coordinate 69,384 of JAJEHI010000158.1, forward strand.
AGGACAACGGGCGCGGACTTCCCGACTCGGCGCGGGAGCGGCTGACGGAACCCTATGTGACGACGCGCGAGAAGGGGACCGGGCTGGGGCTCGCGATCGTCAAGAAAATCATGGAAGACCATAACGGCGACGTGACGCTCGAAGCGGCGCCGCGCGGCGGCGTGCGCGCCCGTCTGGTCTTCCCAAAGGAAGGGCAGGGTGGCAGTCTGATGCGTCCGGCCGGCTACGAACTGCCCGGAGGACCCAGCGGTGCAGGTTGACATCCTCATCGTCGACGACGAGGCGGACATCCGTCGAACGATCGCCGATACGCTTGAGGACGAGGGCTATCGTTGCAGGGCCGCGGCCGACAGCGTCGCGGCGCTGGAGTCGATCGAGGAGCGCCGCCCTCATTTGGTGATCCTCGATATCTGGCTGCGCGACAAGGATCGCGACGGCATGGAGCTTCTCAAGATCCTGAAGGCCCGGTATCCGGAAATTCCGGTGGTGATGATCAGCGGCCACGGAACGATCGAAACCGCGGTCAGGGCGATCAAGCTCGGTGCGTACGAGTTCGTGGAAAAGCCCTTCAAGGCGGACCGGCTGGTGCTGACCGCCAAGCGCGCGGTGGACACCGCGCGGCTGGAGCGCGAGAACGCGGAACTGCGCGAGCGCGCCGGTGCCGACTGGCCGATGATCGGAAGCTCGCAATCGATGTGTCAGCTGCGGAGCGCGATCGACCGTGTCGGGCCGACCGGGAGCCGGGTCCTGATTACGGGCCCGTCGGGCGCGGGCAAGGAAGTAGCCGCCCGCGCCCTGCACGCCCGCTCGCGCCGCAGCGACGGCCCGTTCGTCGTGCTCAATTGCGCGACCATGGCGCCCGAGCGCATGGAGAGCGAGCTGTTCGGATCGGAGGCGCGGAACGGAGGCGCGCCCCATGTCGGGACCTTCGAGCAAGCCCACGGCGGTACGCTGCTGCTGGACGGTGTCACGGACATGCCGCCGGAGACCCAGGGCAAGATCGTCCGCGTCCTGCAGGAACAATCGTTCGTCAGGATCGGCGGCGGAACCAGGATCGACGTCGACGTAAGGGTGATCGCCACCGCGAGCGGAAACCTGGTCAGCGAGATGGCGGCGGGACGGTTCCGCCAGGATCTCTATTACCGGCTCAACGTGGTGCCCATCGAGGTTCCTCCCCTGTCGTCCCGCCGCGACGACATACCGGTCCTGTTTCGCCACTTCGCGGAACGCGCGGCGGCCGCCAGCGGGATGCCGTGCCGCGACCTCGCGGAGGACGCACTCGCCGCACTGCAGGCCTACGACTGGCCGGGCAACGTGCGCCAGCTCCGGAACGTGGCGGAATGGATATTGATCATGGCGCCGGGAAACCCTCCGGACCTTGTGCGGTCCGACATGCTGCCGCCCGATATCGTCGCCAGGACGCCGGATCCGCTGCGCTGGGATAACGGGGCCGAGGTGATGGGTCTCCCGCTTCGCGAGGCGCGCGAGCGGTTCGAGCGGGAGTATCTGATTGCCCAGGTGGACCGCTTTGGGGGCAACGTCTCGCGCACCGCCCAGTTCGTCGGCATGGAGCGTTCCGCCCTCCATCGGAAGCTGAAGACGCTGGGCGTGGCGCCGGGAACCAGGGCCCTCTAGGCCGGCGCTCGAAAGCCTGCTCGCCAAACTTCTCCAGGAAGGTCGGAACCGAGTTCGATGAAGGTGATCGTTTGCGGCGCCGGCCAGGTCGGCTACCACATCGCCCGCCAGCTGGCCTCCGAAGGCAACGACGTCACGGTGATCGACCAGTCCGAGGACCTTTCGCGCCAGGTCGGAAGCTCGCTCGATGTCCGGACGTTGGCCGGCTTCGCCTCCCATCCCGACGTGCTCGAGCGCGCGGCGGCCGGCGATTCCGACATGATCATCGCGGTCACGCAGGCCGACGAGGTGAACATGGTGGCCTGCCAGGTGGCCCATTCCCTGTTCAACGTCCCGACGAAGATCGCGCGCATTCGCGCGCAGTCCTACCTGCAGCAGATCTGGGCCGATCTGTTCAGCCGGGACCACATGCCCATCGACGTCATCATCTCGCCCGAGCTCGAGGTCGCCCGCGCGATCCTGCGCCGCCTATTCGTCCCGGGCGCGATCGATTCCATTCCGCTCGCGGACGGCATGGTGCGGGCCATTGCGGTCCGGTGCGGCGAAGACTGCCCGGTGATCAACACCCCCTTGCGCCAGCTCACGGGAATCTTTCCCGACCTCAACATCGTCGTCGTGGGAATCAACCGGGGCGATGCGATGCTGGTGCCGACCGCCGACGACCAGATGCTGGCCGGGGACGAGGTCTATTTCATCGCCGACAACGACCACGTTGCCCGGGCGATGTCCGTGTTCGGGCACGAGGAACCCGAGATCAGGCGGATGGTGATCGCGGGCGCCGGGCATGTGGGGCGTTTCCTGGCCGGCTTGATTCGCGAGGAACATCCGTCGGTCAAGACCAAGATCATCGAAGCGGACAAGGCCCAGGCGGAACATGCCGCCGTGGGGCTCGGCGGGGTGACGGTGCTGAACGGCAACGCGCTCGACCCCGAGATCCTCAACGAAGCGAACGTGCCGTCGGCGGAGGCGATCGTGGCGGTCACCAACGACGACGAAACCAACGTGCTCGCGTCGCTGCTCGCCAAGCGGCACGGGGCGGGGCGGGCGGTGACCCTGATCAACAACATGAACTATGCCCCGCTGATCAGCACGCTCGGGGTCGACGTCGTGGTGAATCCCCACGCGATCACGGTCTCGACCGTCCTCCAGCATGTCCGGCGCGGCCGCATTCGCGCCGTTCATGCGCTGCCCCAGGGCATCGGCGAAATAATGGAGGCCGAGCTTCACGAATCTTCCGACCTCGCCGGCCATGCGATCCGCGACGCGGGTTTGCCTTCCGACGTTCTGATCGGGGCCATCGTCCGGGACGGCAAGGTGGTGATACCGCGCGCCTCCACGGTGCTGCGCACCCGGGACCGGATCGTGATGTTCGTCGCGAGGAACGCGATCAAGCACGTCGAGCGATTGTTCTCGGTCCGTCCGGACTATTTCTGAGCGCCCGGGATGAGCGCGCTCGACCGCCTTCCCCGAGCGGCGATCTTCGACTGGGACAATACGCTGGTCGATACCTGGCCGGTAATCCACGAATCGATGAACGCGACGCTGCGGGCGATGGGACACGAGCCCTGGTCGCCGGAGGAGACCCGTGAGCGCGTGCGGCGATCGCTGCGCGAAGCCTTTCCGGCGATGTTCGGCGTGCGCTGGGAGGAGGCGCGGGAGATCTTCTACCGGCGGTTCGACGCGATCCACCTGGAGCGTCTGGCGGTCTGCGACGGGGCCGAGGCGCTGATCGCCCTGCTCGCCGACAGGGGGGTCTGCCTCAGCGTCGTCAGCAACAAGATGGGCCGCAACCTGCGGCGCGAGGCGGCCCATCTCGGCTGGACCGGCCGTTTCTTCCGCCTGGTGGGAGCGACCGATGCAGCGCGCGACAAGCCCGCGACCGAGCCCGTCGATCTCGCGCTGTCGGGGAGCGGCGTCGAACGCGGCACCGATGTCTGGTTCGTGGGCGACACCGCGATCGACCTCGAATGCGCGCACCGGGCCGGCTGCACCGGCATATTGGTGCGGGAAACGCCGCCGCGGGACGCGGAATTCGCCGGCTTCCCGCCCGATGCGCATTTCGTCCGGTGCGGCGACCTTCGGCGTCACATCGAAGGCCTTTGAACGCGGTTATTTTCTCGCCGCGGGTTTTGCGGTAATCATCCCGCGCTTGTGTGTGTGGGCGGGTGCGTAGGTCGCGTCGCGCCGTCATCGGTTCGAAGTCAAGACTCGAAGAGAGCGGGACCCAAGATGTCATCGGAAAAGCCTCAAAACCTTCAGGACACGTTCCTCAACCACATCAGAAAGAACAAGACGCCGGTCACGGTCTTTCTGGTCAACGGCGTCAAACTGCAAGGCATAGTCACCTGGTTCGACAATTTCTGCGTTCTTCTGCGCCGGGACGGCCATTCGCAGCTCGTTTACAAGCATGCCATTTCGACGGTGATGCCGGTCGCGCCGGTACAGCTCTATGACGAGAAACGCGACGCCGAACACGCCGTGGAATAGACCGAACGGGAAGAACGGCGAGGCGGCGACCGGGCGCGCCGCCGTCATTCATCCCTACGCGAAGAGCGCCAGCGGCGATTCGCGAAGCCCCGACGCGAGCCTCGAAGAGGCCATGGGGCTTGCCGGAGCGATCGGGCTCGATGTCGTCCATGCGGACAGGGTCGCGCTGTCCCGGCGCCGCCCGTCCACCTATTTCGGCAGCGGGATCGTGGACGCGCTGTCCCGGACGGTCGAGTCGCTCGAAGTCGATCTGGTGTGCGTGGATGCCGCTCTGACTCCGGTCCAGCAGCGCAATCTCGAACGCGCCTGGCACCGCAAGGTCATCGACCGCACGGGGCTGATCCTCGAAATATTCGGTGCGCGCGCCAGCACCCGCGAAGGTGTCCTCCAGGTCGAACTCGCGCACCTGACCTATCAGCGGAGCCGCCTGGTAAGAAGCTGGACCCATCTCGAGCGCCAGCGCGGCGGGCGCGGTTTCATGGGCGGACCCGGCGAAACCCAGATCGAGGCGGACCGCCGCCAGATCGACGAGCGGATCGTGCGAATCCGACGCGAGCTCGACACGGTGAAACGGACGAGGGGGCTGCACCGGACCGCGCGGCGCCGGGTGCCGTACCCGGTGGCCGCCCTGGTGGGCTACACCAACGCCGGCAAGTCGACGCTGTTCAACCGTCTGACGGATTCCGCGGTCGCCGCGGAGGACCTTCTGTTCGCCACGCTCGACCCCACCATGCGGGGCCTCGACCTGCCGTCGGGGAGACGGGTGATCCTGTCCGATACCGTCGGGTTCGTGTCGCAGCTGCCGACGATGCTGATCGCGGCCTTCCGGGCGACGCTGGAAGAGGTGCGGGACGCCGATCTGATCGTCCATGTCCGCGATGCCGCCCACCCCGACAGCGATGCCCAATGCCGCGACGTCGACCGCGTTCTCTCCCAGCTCGACATCGATACCGACGACGGAATTCTTGTCGAGGTGCAGAACAAGATCGATAAGCTGGCCCCCGAAGAGCGGGCGCGTCTGTCCGGCCGGGCCGACGGCCGCAACGATGCGATCGGGGTTTCGGCGCTGACGGGAGAGGGGATCGAGGAGCTGATCCACCGGCTCGATTCGGCGTTCGGCTCCCGGCGAAAGATCGTCGACCTGGAGGTCGACCTCGCGGACGGGGCGCGGCTCGCCTGGCTCTACCGCCACGGCGAGGTTCTCAGCCGCAGGGACGAGGGGCTTCGCGCGCATATCCGGGTCGGGCTCGACCCCGCCCATCTCGGACGCCTGGAGCGCCTCCGCCGGGACGACGGCTGATTTTCCGTCCGGCCGGCGAGTTTTTTCGACACCGTTGACAGCGGCCGATCGACTCCCTAGATTGTTAGCACTCGACAGGGGGGAGTGCTAACACCGTTGGCGCTCCTCTCCGTTTATCCGGTTCGCGGGGTTGCGCGGAGAGCGGGCCGCCGCGCCCGAAAATTCGACCAGTCAGGAGGTAATAGATGAAACTCAGGCCACTGCACGATCGTGTGCTGGTTGAGCCGCTGGACGCCGAGGAGAAGACGGCCGGCGGCATCATCATCCCCGACACGGCGAAGGAAAAGCCGATGGAGGGGATGATCGTCGCCGCCGGGAACGGAGCGCGCTCCGAGGACGGCAAGGTCACCGCGCTCGACGTCAAGGCGGGCGACCGGATCCTCTACGGAAAGTGGTCCGGCACGGAAGTGAAAATCGATGGCAAGGATCTCCTCATCATGAAGGAGTCCGACATCATGGGCATCATCGAGTAAGCGGAGCGGATCATGGCAGTCAAGGAAGTCAAATTCGATACCGATGCGCGGACGCGAATGCTCCGGGGCATCGACGTTCTGGCCGATGCCGTGAAGGTGACGCTGGGCCCGAAGGGCCGCAACGTCGTCCTCGACAAGGCATTCGGCGCACCCCGCATCTCCAAGGACGGCGTCACCGTCGCCAAGGAGATCGAGCTTGAGGACAAGTTCGAGAACATGGGCGCGCAGATGGTGCGCGAAGTCGCGTCGAAGACCAACGACGACGCCGGCGACGGCACCACGACCGCGACCATTCTGGCCCAGGCGATCGTACGCGAGGGCCTCAAGTCGGTGGCCGCGGGCATGAACCCGATGGACCTCAAGCGCGGCATCGACGTCGCGGTCGAGGAAGTCGTGAGCAGCGTCCAGAAACGGTCGAAGAAGGTGAAGACCGAGGAGGAGATCGCCCAGGTCGGGACCGTTTCGGCCAACGGCGAGCGCGAGATCGGCAACATGATCGCCGATGCGATGCAGAAGGTCGGGCAGGAAGGCGTGATCACGGTCGAGGAGGCGAAGAGCCTCGCGACCGAGCTCGACGTGGTCGAGGGCATGCAGTTCGACCGCGGTTACATCTCGCCCTATTTCATCACTAACGCCGAGAAGATGCTGGCGGACTTGGAGAATCCCTTCATCCTCCTTCATGAGAAGAAGCTCTCCGGTCTCCAGTCGATGCTTCCGCTGCTCGAGTCGATCGTGCAGTCGGGACGTCCGCTGCTGATCATCGCCGAGGACGTCGAGGGCGAGGCGCTGGCGACGCTGGTCGTCAACCGCCTGCGCGGCGGCCTCAAGGTGGCGGCGGTCAAGGCGCCCGGCTTCGGCGATCGCCGCAAGGCGATGCTGGAAGACATCGCGATCCTCACCGGCGGCCAGGTGGTCTCCGAGGATCTCGGCATCAAGCTCGAGAATGTCAGCCTCGACATGCTGGGCAGCGCCAAGAAGATCTCGATCACCAAGGACGAGACCACGATCGTCGAAGGCTCCGGCAAGAAGGGCGACATTTCCGGGCGCTGCGGCCAGATCCGGGCGCAGATCGACGAGACTTCGTCCGACTACGACCGCGAGAAACTGCAGGAGCGTCTCGCCAAGCTCGCGGGCGGCGTCGCGGTAATCCGCGTCGGCGGCGCGACCGAGGTCGAGGTGAAGGAGAAGCGGGACCGCGTCGAGGATGCGATGAACTCGACCCGCGCCGCGGTCGAGGAGGGCATCGTCGCCGGCGGCGGCACCGCCCTTCTGCACGCCTCGCAGGGGCTCGCCAAGATCAAGCTCGACAATCCGGACCAGCAGGCGGGCGTCGAGATCGTGCGCCGCGCCCTGCAGGCGCCGCTCCGGCAGATCGCCGAGAACGCCGGTTTCGAAGGCTCGGTCGTGGCCGGCAAGCTGCTGGAATCGAAGGCCGCCAATTTCGGCTTCGACGCCGCGGCCTGCGAGTACACCGACCTGGTCAAGGCCGGCATCATCGACCCGACCAAGGTCGTGCGGGCGACGGTCCAGGGTGCGGCTTCGGTTGCCGGACTGCTGATCACCACCGAGGCGATGGTGGCGGAGAAGCCCGAGGACAAGGCCGCTCCGGCAATGCCGCCGGGGGGCATGGGCGACATGGGCGGCATGATGTAGCTGCCGTTTCATGCCGGCCGCGCGTATCGGCCGGGCTTGGAACAGGGAAGGGCCGTCCTCGGGGCGGCCCTTCTTTATCGGATTGCCATCCCGTCCCGGTCGCACTATCCCTCCGGCTGCCCCGGAACCTCCCGAGTGTCCCCATGAATGTCGACATAGACGCCGTTACCGGATTGATGCGGAGCGTCGCGGAGGCCGAGATCCTGCCGCGCTTCCGCACTCTCGGCGCGCGCGAATCGTGGGAGAAGCGCTCGGGTGCCGTCGTGACGGTGGCGGACGAGAGAGCCGAGGCGGCACTGTCGGACGGTCTGGCCGATATCCTGCCGGGCTCCGGTATCGTCGCGGAGGAGGCATCCGAAGCCGCGCCGGAGACGCTGGAGGCGCTCAACCGGCCGGGGCCCGTCTGGATAATCGATCCGATCGACGGGACCGCCAATTTCTCGGAAGGAAAAGCCTGCTTCGCGGTGATGGTCGCGCTGGCGGTGGACGGCGAGACCGCGGCCGGGTGGATCTACGATCCCGTCGCCGGTAGCGCCGCGGTGGCGGAACGCGGCGCGGGCGCCTGGCGGGACGGAACCCGTCTCCGCGTCGCACGGCCCGCGCCGGATGCCGAAATGACCGGCGCATTCGGGTGGCGGCTCAACAAGGACAAGGGTTTCAGCTCCCGTTTCCGGGGACGCACCTACAACAAGTGCTGCGGTTTCGACTATCTGGCGTTGGGGGAGGGGCGTACCCATTTCGCGTTCTACCGCAGCCTCAAGCCGTGGGACCATGCGGCCGGCCAGCTCCTCCATGCCGAGGCCGGCGGGTACAGCGCCTGCGTCGACGGCAGCGCCTACCGGCCCGGCCGCAAGCACCAGGAGGGTTTGCTGCTCGCCCCGACGAAGCGGATATGGAGCGATCTCGCGCCGCGTATCCGCCGCTCGCTCGGCATGTGAGCCCCGGATTGCCCGGTCTTCGGGCTCTCCCTATGATCCCGCGCATTCTCAAGAAACAAGGGCAGGACATCCGATGACCGCTTCCGTCGCATTCCTGGGGCTGGGCGTGATGGGTTTTCCGATGGCCGGGCATCTTGCGGCCAAGGGCCATGACGTCACCGTCTACAACCGGACCGCCTCGAAGGCGGAGAGCTGGGTTGCCGAACACGGCGGCAAGAGCGCGCCCACGCCGGCGGCAGCGGCGAGCGGCGCCGATTTCGTGTTTACCTGCGTCGGAAACGACGACGACCTGCGCGCAGTGACGCTCGGCCCCGACGGCGCGCTCGCCGGAATGGGCGAGGGGGCCCTGCTGGTGGACCACACCACGACGTCGGCAACCGTCGCACGGGAGGTGGAGGCGGCGGCGAGGGAAGCCGGTATCGGATTTCTCGACGCCCCGGTCTCTGGCGGCCAGGCGGGGGCGGAGAACGGCGTGCTCACCATCATGGTCGGCGGCGACGATACGGCGTTCGCGCGCGCCGAACCGGTAATGGAGGCCTACGGACGAACCATCGTCCACATGGGCGCGGCCGGCAACGGACAGCTTACCAAGATGGTCAACCAGATCTGCATCGCCGGGATCGTCCAGGGGCTATCCGAGGGCCTCAACTTCGCGGTGCGGGCGGGGCTCGACGCCGAACGCGCGGTGGAGGTGATTTCGGGCGGCGCCGCGCAGTCCTGGCAGATGGAGAACCGGGCGGCGACGATGCTGGCCGGCAAGTACGATTACGGCTTCGCCGTCGACTGGATGCGCAAGGACCTCGGCATCGCGCTGGAGGAGGGGGACCGCAACGGCTCCCGCCTGCCGCTGACCGCGCTGGTCGACCAGTTCTACAAGAACGTCCAGGCGCGCGGCGGCAACCGTTACGACACGTCGAGCCTGATGATCCTC
>JAJEHI010000029.1 GCA_022823775.1 Defluviicoccus sp.
AGAAAGGCCCGGACCTGTTCCAGGCTCCGGACCCGCTGCGTCTGTAACGTCACGATCATCCTCCGATGATCCCAGACGCCGCCCTACAGGCTCATGTCTCGTTGGATTTACGCCCCCCGTTCAGGCTCATGTCTCATTGGAGAAGGCTAAAATTTGCGGTAGGCGGCCATAAAGGGTATAAGTCTCTTGGGGACGGTGGCGTCCCGCTGAACAGCTTTTTTGGGAGGAAAAACCATGGCTTCGAGTCAACACAGGGTCGGCAAGGTACGGCCGCCCCGGGTACAGATTACATACGATGTGGAGGATGGCGATGCCGTCGAGAGGCGGGAGTTGCCCATGGTGGTAGGGGTCGTTTCCGACCTTTCCGGGGATTCCCAGGACCCCACCGAATACAAGGAACGCGACTTCGTGGAAGTGGAGCCCGGGGGCGTGGACAATCTCATGTCCCGGATCGGTCCCACCGTATCCATCGAGGTAAACGACGAAATCTCCGGCGAGGAAGACAAGCAGATCAAGGCGAATCTGCAATTCAACTCCGTCGAGGACTTTTCCCCCCTGGGCGTGGCGGCGCAGCTTCCGCAGACCGCCAAACTGCTGGAGGCCCGGCGGCAACTGGCGGATCTCTTCGGCAAGGTGGAGGCCAACGACAAGCTCGACGGAATCCTGGCCGACGTACTGGCCGACACCGAGAAGCGCGACGCGTTGCGCCAGCAGCTCGACAGCCTTGACGGCGACACGGGGGAGGATGAGTAATGGCCACAACTCGCCAGGTAGCCGCAAACGTCGAATCCGACTCGCTGCTCGGACAGATTTTCGAGGACGGCCGGCTCGTCCGGGACGAGCACCAGATCGCGGGCGCGCGAAACATGCTCGATGGTTTTCTCCAGGAAGCGACGAAGGCGGGCGTCCGCGTCGACGGCAGCGCCAAGCGCGCCATCGCGGACCGCATTGCCGCCATCGACAAGCTGATCTCGGCGCAGGTGAACGAGGTGCTGCACCATCCCCGCTTCCAGCAGCTTGAGTCGAGCTGGCGGAATCTGCACAAGCTCGTGACCGAGAACGACCTTTCGTCCACGTTGCGCGTGCGCGTGTTCAACGTCAGGAGGCGGGAATTGGAGCGCGATTTCGCCCGTTCGGCCGGTTTCGACCAGTCCCACTTCTTCCAGTCCATCTACGAGGAAGAGTTCGGCACCCTGGGCGGGTCGCCGTTCACCTTCATCATCGGCGACATGGAGTTCGGGCGCGCCCCGCCGGATGTGCAGTTCCTCAAGAACGTGTCGTCGGTGGCGGCCATGGCGCATGCGCCCTTCATCGCCAGCGCGAGCCCGCGGTTGCTCGACCTCGACAGCTTCACGGAACTCGACCGCCCCATCGACCTGGGCAAGATCTTCGACGCCAGCGAGATGGCCGCGTGGAATTCGCTGCGCAACAACCCCGACTCGCGCTATCTCGTGCTCACGGCGCCCCGCTCCCTGGTGCGCATGCCCTGGGGGCCGGACACGATGGAGGTCGAGGATCTCGACTTCGACGAGGATGTGTCCGGAGACGATCACGAAAAGTACCTCTGGGGGCCGTCGTCCTGGTCGATGGGTTCGCTGATCATGAACTCCTTCTCGGAGTACGGCTGGCCGTCGGCGATTCGCGGCACGGAGTCAGGCGGCAAGGTGGCCGACCTGCCGCTGCACGCATACCGGTCCCTGTCCGGCTCCATGATCACCAAGTGTCCGACGGAAACCGCCATCACGGACCGGCGCGAAAAGGAACTCTCCGACCAGGGCATCATCGGCTTGTGCCACGCGCGCAACACCGACTACGCGGTGGTGTTCTCCGGCGCAACGGTGAACCGGCCGCGCAAGTACATGGACGAGGAGTCCAACGCCAACGCGCGGCTTTCGGCGAGCCTTCCCTACGTGCTGGCCTGCGCCCGCTTCGCGCACTATCTGAAGTCGATCATGCGGGACAAGGTGGGCGGATTCACCTCGAAGGACGAGATCCAGAAATTCCTGAACTCCTGGATAGGCCAGTATGTCACCTCCGACGACAGCGCCTCGCACGCGACGAAGGCGCGTTTCCCGCTGCGGGAAGCCCGGGTCGATGTGAAGGAAGTCGACGGCAAGCCGGGCGTCTACACGGCAGTGGCGCACTTGCGGCCGCATTTCCAGCTCGAGGAGCTCTCGGCGTCGTTGCGGTTGGTCGCCGAACTGCCCAGCGGCAACAAGTAGCGCGCCGCCGGAACGCCCGGACACCGGGACGCCGTTTGGGCGGCCCGGGAAATTCGGTCTGTATGGACCCGGTTGGGGCGGTTTGCGCGTATGGACCATTGGCCCTGCCGGGGACCGGCGGAAGCGGGTTTTCGCGACAGACCGCAGGGCAATCGTCGCCAGTGCGGCTTGGCGGCGGGAGCGGCTCATGAGCATGAACGGGCGAACGCATGAAGCCGGGATACTTGAAGTCGTACCCCTGTCCGCCGCACGCTGCCGAAGCATGAGTGAACGGGCAAGCGCATGAAACTGAGATACCCCTTCGAAGCTTATCGGCAGGCCGGTATTCCCGTTGCCGGAGAGTCGTGGCGCGACGAAAACTATACCGACGAGGACCTAGCGGGCGTCGTTTTCCACGAATGCGAGTTCGTCAACTTGCGCATGAGGCGCGTCGATTTCTCCATGTGCATTTTCAACGCCTGCCGGCTGGAGAATTGCGCATTCGTTGACTGCACGTTGTCCCAGACCCAGTTCGCGGCCTGTACGGGCTCGAGTTTCGCCATCGTCGGCGGAGTGCTGAACGCGACCACGTTCTCCGAATCGAAGCTGGACAGGCTGGAAATCGCCCAGGCGGGCGATTCGCTGGCCATTGCCGAGTGCGACATCAGCCACCTGTGCTTCCGGGACGGCGGGGTGGAGCAGCAACGCATCAGCATCTCCGGCGGCGGCTTCGACCGGCTGGAGGCGCCGGACGCCCGCTGGCAGGACGGCATGGCAAACGAATTGGACCTGTCGGTCTGCGAGTTCGGGAACGGGCGCTTCGAGCGGACCTCCTTCGTCAAGGCCCGGGCCGCCGGCCTGGACCTGTCCCGGCTGGACTTCCTCTCCTGCAACCTCTACCAGAGCGACTTCACGGGCGCCCGCCTGCGGCGGGCCGAGTCGGCCATCTTCGCCGAATGCGACCTGGCGGACGCCGACCTGCGCCGCGCATCGCTCGGGGGCGCGCTGTTCGCCAAGGCCCGGGCCGAGGGCGCCCGCTTCGACGGCGCCAACCTCAACGGCGCCATGTTCCCCGAAGCGGCCCTCGCGCGCGCGTCCTTCGAAAACGCCTCGGCGGTCTCCAGCATCTGGAGCGAAACCGATCTGACCGAAGCGAACCTCGCCGGGATGGACGCCAGCAGCGGCGCGCTCCGCCACGCACGGCTCTCCGGCGCCAATGTGGACGACGCATCCTTCGTATCGGCGCAACTCCATGGCATCGAGGAGGAAGACCTGATCGGCGCCAACACGCTGGGCGCCCAGCGCACGGTCGAATGGCGCGCCGAACGCGAGCGCCAGGCGCTCAAGCCGCCGAAAACCCGCTGACGGCGGCGGCTTCTACCCCGCCGCGCCCGCCTGCCCGCGCAGCGGGGCATTCGCGGCCGGGCCGACGGCACCTCATTCGCTGGCCGCTTCCCCGCGCGGCGCGGCGTGCCTCACTCGATGAATTCCAGGATTTCGTCGAGCCTTTGCTGGAGGTCGTCCTCGCGCACCGAAGGATGCACCGCCCGAATCAGCCTTTGCTGGGACGCGAGCGAGGCGTTGAGCAGCGTCAGGCGGCCGATGCCCACTACATCGGGGTTGTAGACGACGATCTCGGTGACCTGGATGTCCATCAGCAACCGCTGCAGATTCGGCAGGGGGTCGGTCAGCGGATTGGCGACTTCCTTGACGACGGTGAAGATGACCTTGTTCGCCTGGGCGGCCCAGTCCGACAGGGAGGAAATCTGCCGGTTGATGACATCCACCTGATGCCGGCCCCGGGACGCGCGGGCGTAGATGGCCGTGCGTCCGAACCGCCAGTCCGGCACGAGCACGTACCAGCGCCCGGTCGGCGACTGCTCGGCATTGACCGGCAGAATGCCCTTGCGCAACATCCGATAGGCGGTGATCCGGGAAATCCCTTCCTGGCGCGCCCAGTCGGAAAGGCGCATCCGCTGCATGCCGGGCAGCCGGGCCGTCATGGCCGCGCGGCTTGTCCGGAACTGGCTGCGACGGTCGCCATGCGGCCAAATATAGCATATCGCCTGCCGCTTCCGCAGGCAGAAAATTCGCGGCGACGGCGAGACCGGAGATGCTTGCCCCACCGACCGTTCATTGAAGGACTACGCAGAGGCAAGAGAATGAGGAGGGACGCTCGATACGCGAATGCGGTTTGCCCGGCGGCAGGGGCGGCAACGAAGCCAAGGGCGGGGGAGAGCCACCTCAACCGGACGAGTCTCCCCCTTCCGATTCGTCCTCCTCGGCGGGGACGAAGATCATGCCGGCCCAGGTGTCCTGGCCGTGATCCGTGATCATGCCCATGGAGGCGCCGATCACGCGGTCGCCGACGCCGATGTGGTCGGCGTAGCTGAAGCCGACGATCTCGGCCGACAACGGGTCGTGAACCGCGATCTCGCAGATGTCGCCGTGCCGGTGCTCGGGCACGAAGCCATGCTCTCCTCCGGCCATCGGGCCGATCACGGACAGCATCAGCTCGGGCGGCGGCGGAGCGGCGGTGGACACTTCTCCTCCCGCCCCGCCTCCGCCGTTGGCGCTCCCGTTCGTCGCGCCGCCGCCGCCGGTCTGGCCGTTGCCGCCTCCTTCCGTGCCGTCGCCGTCGCCGTCGACCTCGATGGAAACGCCGCGGCCCCCGCCGCCCGAGCCCGACCCGGCGGCGCCCTGGCCGAAACTCAGGCGCACCGGTATGCGGCTCAGTTTATCCCGCTCGACGCGCTGGCCGAAGGCTTCGGCCTGCGGGTCGTGCACGACGCCGCTGACGATGACCGCGCCGCGCTCGGGCGGCGGCAAGGGCGTCCAGATGCCCAACTTCATGATCTGAGCCCGGTTGTGGTAAAAGCCTTCCTGGGCGTAGTGATGGATTTCGTGCACCTGCCAGTGATGGGCGCCGGTCAGCGGTTTGTCGAGGGTCACGATCCGGCCGGGATGCAAGCCGGGCTGAGAAGAGGTGATCTCGACGGTGTTGTATGGCAGCAATTCGGCGCCTTCGGCCCTGGCGGCCCGTTCGGTGGCCTGGTCCAAGGTAACGCCCGCCGAAGCGTAGACCCTGCCGATGGTGGACGAGTCGCCGATCCGGCGCGGTTCGCCGATGGTGGGGTTGTCCACCAGGGCGCCACTCTCGACCTCCGCCGCCGAAGGTCCCAGCGCGAACTTGTGGGCGACCGCGGTCTCGGCGTTCACCACGTTGCCTATCGACATCCGGACCGGGGTCCCCGCGGGCTCGCCGTCCCGCAGCGACACATGCAGGACGCCATTGCGGTCGCCGAGCAATTCGATGCGGATGCTGAGGCGGCCGAAGATGGCGCCCAGCCAATCGCTGAGCACTTCGCCGCTGGCGATGGCGTAGGGCATCCGCACATCGCGCACCTGCTCGTGAATGATGATCTCCGGCAGGCCGGGAATCGCGGGCCGCAGGCTCGGCGCCGCGTCGACGCCCGCCGCGAGCAGCATGCCTCCGGCAAGCAGTTCCCCCGCGGTGCTGCTCCCGAAAACGCCCCAGATGCGCTTTCCGAGCAAATGGGTGATCGGGTCGCAGAACAGGATCATCGATCCCTCGTCCTCGTTGTCCGAATCCGTCTCCATGTCGAGTTCGTGGGGGGCGTAAAGCGAGGTGACGACCGAGGGCCAGGCGCGGATGTAATCCACGTCCTCGCCGCGGGGGTCCATGGTGTATTGGTAGTCGGACTCGTCCCGGCCCCATATGCCGAACACAATACCGGACTCGGGCGCGATCCCTTCCTCGATCGTGCGCTGAAACGCAAACCCCGGACGCAGCTTCCCTTCCCCCGGGGCGGGCTTGAAGGTGGCCAGACCCTGCCAACCCTGGCGCGTCTCGTTGACCCACCAGTCGATGGCTCCCAGCGTGACGCCGGTATCGAGGACATCGACTTCTCCGGACAGGACTTTATACATGGCTCGTCTCCTCTCCTGCCGGCCGCAGCCCGCGAGCCGGGCCGGAAAGGCCCGCCCGCGGCCCGGACCGCGCTATTGCTTTGTCTTGCGGAATACCATTCCCGACCAGCCGGCCCCGCGGTTGTGCTCCACGACGATTCCCGCCACCGCGCCGGCCATCGACGCCTGGTTGAGGTCGCGGTCGCTGCGGTACTGGAAGCCGACGATCTCGGCGCGCATCACGTCGTGCACGGCCACGCGGCAGGCGTCGCCCTGGCGATGCCCGCTCACGAACCCGTGCTGGCTGCCGGCCATGGGCTGCATGACCGGCAGCGGCAGCCGCGGCGGCCATTGCTCGTCCGCCGCGTCCTTCTGCAGTTCCGCCGTGCGGTGCAGCGGAGAACTGTCGGCGCCCTCGCCGAACAGGCGGAGGTATTCGTCGACGATATCCCCCTCGCCCTCTTCGGGAGGCGTGTAGCCATCGCTGGACTGGCGCTCCCTGGCTTCCTGCCTGAGGTTCTCGAGCTTCGCCGGCGTGGCGAACTCGGCCTTCAGATCGTCGCTCATGCGCCCGTCGATCACGGTGGTGTAGCCGTCGTGGTCGTAGTCGCCGCCGCTTTCCTCGTACGCCAGGGCGCGCTTCCAGGCCATGTAGCGGTAGGTGCGGGTGCGCTCGGCCTCCCGCTTCTGCCTTTGCTCGAGCTCGCTGTCCGTCAGACTGCTGTCCGCCCTTCCCCCGTACGGATCGTCGTATTCGCCGTTGTACAGCTTCTCGATGTCCTCCTCCCGGGCTTCCGTGTCGGCCAGCTCCACGGCCTCCTGCTTGGCATCCCCAGTGAGCCAGGAGCCGTCGCCCGCGGCCTTCTGCAGCGTATCCCGCATGCCCTGCGCGTCCATGTGGCTCCAGTAGTGGGGCGACTCGCCGCCATCGGGGTCTCTCAGGATGTAGGCGAAATCGTCCTTCGTGACGCGCTGATCGTCGGTCACGTCGAAACCCTGGGTGACCCCCGCCTCGAAGGGCAAGGGCGAAAAGGGGAAGCCCACGGGGATCCGGCCGAGCCGGTCCCGCGGGACTTCCTCGCCGTTGCCGAAGTTGGGCCCGGCGTCGACCCTGGCGGGCACGATCACGACCGGGCGCTGGCGCGGGCGCGACGGATGCCAGGGAATATCGCCCCGCATCACGTTCATCGAGTTCTCGTAGGAGAAGCCCCTGATGACGTGGATCACCGACGAGACCTGCCAGTAGCTGGACCATGGAATGGCCGGGACCAGGCGCCTGTCGAGCTGAATCGTGCGCCCCGGACGGATTGACGGCTGGCGGGACCGGAGGCTGGCCACCAGCAGTTCCGCCCCGCGGCCGCGGGTCTCGAAGCTGGCGCGCATCTGCGCCTCCTCCAGGCTGACGTGCTCGCCGGAAACGACATCTCCGATCGGGCCGTATCCGAGGCGCCGGAACGCGCCCTTGGTCGGGTCGTCGAGCAGGCCGGCCCGCGATCGGCTGCCGCGATAGGAGCCGATGACGCCCACCTCCACCTGGCCGTCGGGCGGGTCGTCGTCGCCGGTTTCGGGGCCGATGCCCATCCGGAACGAGACGTCCCTGGGCGCCTTGTCGTTGAGCATGAGGTGGACCTCGCAATTCTCGACATCCGTCATCACCTCCAGGCGGATGCCCAGGCGGCCGAAGAATTCGCCGAGCCACGCCGCCATGGACTGGCCGGCGGCGATAGCGTGCGGGATGAAGTCCAGGTCCCCGCGCAAGCCGTTGTGCACGGTGATCGCGGGATGCTCCGGCACGACCGGCTTGAGCGTGGCCCGGCCGTCGTTGCCCGCCGCCAACCCCAGCACGCCGCCCACGATTTCGGCCGCGGAGTGGGCGCGGAACGCGCCCCAGACGTGCTGCTTCCTCAGGTGATTGACGACGTCCTGCACGACGACCTGGAGATAGGTCTCGGCCCTGCGGGTGCGCTGGCTGTAGCTCCGGAAGGGCTCGACCGCCGCGACGAACCCCGGGAAGCACCGGAGCTGCCTGCCGTCCTCGTCATCTTCGTCGGCGCGCGCCCCGATGTAGATCGACGCCTTCATGCCCACGAAGATGCCCGCGTTGATGGCCGTGCCCATGGCGGTCAGCACGGATTCGACCGGGCGGCCCCGCTCGGTAACCCTAAACGAGAGTCTTGCCGTCCATCCGCCGTTATACTCCTCCGAGACTTGGAGGTCGCCGACATGGAAATCGCCTCCCTCGACCCGGAGCGTCGCGGCGTATTGTGGATAATCTGTTGCACTCATATTCGCCTCCCTACGGCCGGTTCGCGGCCGTGTTCGCTGTCCGTCGCCGCGCCGCCGCGACCGCCCCGCCGCGCCATGGCCCCGCCCGTTCCGGAAAGGGCCGCAGAGCGCGCAGCATCGCCCAAACTGTTGCGCCGCCTGGCGCATGCCGATAAATTGAATGGTGGATGGCCGCGGGGCCAGTCACCTTTTGCAAGCAGCGCATTGAGCATGGGAAAAGTTTATACTAGCAACGCTTACCGGGGAGCAGTGTCGGCATTTCATTTAGTGCGGCAAACGCTATCATTGGACATCAAATCGAACCAACGGGCGATTCGGCAGCGGCCGCGCCCTTCGCCGTTTCCGGTCCGGCCGCGCCGCACGCCGCAAGGCCTTCCGCGTTGAACGCGCCCCGGGGCGCGTAGCGGGCAATCCGTCCATGGCCGGCTTGTTTCTGGATCAGGGTTGGCGCGGCCGCGTGGCCGCCGATCCCTCCGCGGCGCTGCTGGCCGGCGCGTGGTTCGGCGACCCGCCCGGCATCCGCGCGGCCATGGCCGCCGCCGTGGGCGACCTGCCGCGGGCCGCCG
>JAJEHI010000039.1 GCA_022823775.1 Defluviicoccus sp.
GATCGCGCCGACCGAACCGGAATAGCGGATCGCCTCAGCCTCCGCCATCGACCCTCCGCCCGTCCGTGTCCCCCGCTGTCACCCCGGACTTGTTCCGGGTATCCATGTCGGGCCGCGCCGGTCCGTACCGAGCGACCGCCCGCCCCCGGCCCCTCCCCCAGGCGGGAGGGGCGAAGATACGGAGGAGGAGGGGGCCGCGGGCGGGTCCCCTCTCCCCGCCGGGGAGAGGGTCAGGGTGAGGGGGGCTCCCGGGCGACAGCCGGCTGCGATCGTGCCCGGTCGAAAAATGCTATCGCCATGCCGCGAGACGTGGATGCCCGGAACAAGTCCATTGCTGCCCGGTTTAGATTTTCGCGCGGGCTCCTTGCCGATACGCAAGACCGTCTCCGCCACCCCACCCCGTCATTTCGACCGGAGCGCCGAAGGCCCGGAGCGGAGAAATATTGCCGCGCGGGCGGTCCGACGCCGAGGCGGCAAGATTTCTCCGCTTCGCCGCCCTTCGGGCCGGCTCCGGTCGAAATGACGAGGGGGCGGGGACAGCGACGGGCGATGCCGGCGTGACGGATGAAATGCGGCGGGAGTCCCTCCCGCCGGGTTATGCATTCAAACGCCCCACGCAAATTTCTATACCTTGTAGAGTATATTAATACATATACTCTGAACCGGATATTGAAATTTATACTCTGTGGATTATATCCAATAATACTCTATACCGTATATAACACACTGGGGACATTGTCCGATGGAGCAGATCGCCCGCACCTCCAGGCAGATCGGGGCCGCGCTTCGCCGCCGGCGCCGCGGCATGAACCTGCGGCAGGGCGACGTCGGCTCCAGGACGAATCTGCGCCAGGCAACGATCTCCGCCCTGGAGAACGGCGAGGCGCGCACGCAGCTTCGCACCCTGATCCGGGTTCTGACGGCCCTCGATCTCGAACTGGTCGTTCGCGAACGCTCGAACGCCCGCGTGCGGATCGAGGACCTGTTCTGATGGCCCGGCGGCGCGCCCACGTGCCCCTCGATGTGTTCCTGAACGCCCGCCCGGTCGGGCGGCTGCGCAGGCTGGGCAGCGGCGCCGTCGACTTTCGATACGATCCCGGCTGGCTCGGCTGGGAGCACGCACTGCCGATTTCGATTTCGTTGCCGCTCCGGGAGGACCGCTATCTCGGCGATCCGGTGATCGCGGTCTTCGACAACCTGCTGCCCGACCCCGAGCCGACGCGGCGGCGGATCGCCGAGCGGATCGGCGCCGAAGGCCACGATCCATACAGTCTGCTCGCCAGGCTCGGAAGAGATTGCGTGGGCGCGCTCCAGATCCTGCCCGAAGGGCAAGACCCCGGCCCCGCGGGGACGGTCGACGGCCGCCCGGCGGACGATGGCGAAATCGCGGAGAAACTCCGGAACCTGGCCGTCGCGCCTCTGGGGCTGGACGACGATGCGGGTTTCCGCATTTCGATAGCCGGGGCGCAGGAGAAAACGGCCTTCCTCTACTGGAAGGACCAATGGCACATCCCCCGCGGCGCCACCGCGACGACACACATCATTAAACCGCAAATCGGCATGCTGCCGAACGGCATCGACCTGAGCCGAAGCGTGGAGAACGAGCATTTGTGCCTCAAGCTCGCCGCGGCGCTCGGTCTCCCCAGCGCGGCCACCGAGATCGTGGATTTCGACGGCGAGCGCGTCCTGGTCGTCGAGCGGTTCGACCGCCTCTGGACCGAAGACGAACGTCTCCTGCGTCTGCCGCAGGAAGATTGCTGCCAGGCCCTGTCGGTACCGCCTTCCCTCAAATACGACGCCGACGGCGGTCCCGGCATGACCGATATTCTCGATCTGCTGCGGGGAAGCGACGATCCGGACGCGGACCGGCGTATGTTCGTCAAGGCCCAGATCGTCTTCTGGCTGCTCGGCGCGACGGACGGCCACGCGAAGAATTTCAGCATCTTCCTGAAACCGGGCGGACGTTTCAGGATGACGCCGCTCTACGACGTCATGTCGGCGCAACCCGCCGTGGACGCGGTCCGTTTGAGGGAGAACGGATTCAGGCTGGCCCTCGCCGTCGGCGACAACCGCCATTACGCGATCGACACGATCCTGCCGCGCCACTTCGCCCAGACCGCCGCAAGGGAAGGCATACCTGCTCAACTGATCGACGAGATATGCGGGGAGCTGTCGGAAGGGACCGAACCGGCGATGGAAACGGTCCTCGAGTCGCTTCCCCGGGATTTCCCCGCCGACCTCGCCGATTCGATCGCCAACGGCCTCCGGAGGCGCTTAAGACCGATCGAGCGCGCCCTCTCCTGATTCGAGCAACCGGATAGATGCGTGAAAGTGTTCCCGGTTTGTCAGGCTTTCGCGCCGCCCAGTCGGGCCGCCCATGGCCCGCAGCCCCCGAAACGGTGGTGCCACGGCCCCGCCACGGTGCACCGGTGAGGATCAAGGGTGCGAGGAAAGCCCCCGCAAGCCGCTTTCGGTATGGGAATTCCGGCGGTCCGCCGTCTTGGCGTCGTGAAGGGCCGACAGACACCACGGGGCACCGAAAAACCCTCGAATCCAGCGCTGGGATGAAAGGACGGAGTGACCCAGCATGGTAGAATCGAGGCTTGGTTCCAATGTTGGCTGGGCTGCGGATCACTCGGCGTTCGAGTCACCCGCCCATACGTCAATTCCGGAGTATAGGGATCGCAAGAGCCAGCGACCTTCCAGTTGCAAAGCGGCAGACCCGTCCTTGTGGAATCCATCCAGTGTCGGCCTCTTCGACCGCCCACCGCCATCCCTGGATCATCACCGACTGAGGCGCTTGGAAAGAAGGAGAGACCGGGTTAGACTGTCTTCCAAACGCACAGGCGGGGAATGGTGGAATAGTGGGTGGCCGTTTAGATGTTCAACCTCGAAGAGTTGGGCGCTTGGGCGTCTATCCTTGGGCTGGTGGTTGGGCTAGCAGCGGCTGGTATCTCAATTTGGGTTCTGTTACGAGTAGAAAAACTTTCACGACGCTTGGTACTCGATGTACGTGTGCCGTCATTGATTGAACCCATCAGGAAAGCTGCTTCCATGCTTAAGGACGCTCAGTTTCAAGAGAGTCTGCTGGAACAAGACGCCAGAGCAGACATAAGGCGTATATTAGCACGCCTCGAGCGTTCCCGTAACCAACTTCCTGCCGAATTTGGCGAAAGACTCAGCGAATTGAAGCAAATTGAGTTGGCGGTTTTCGAGGATTCTGTCGCTTCGACACAGGAACTCTACACCCACATGGTAATTGTTAGTGATATCTTGGAGGACCTGGTTGAAGAGCGAAGATTAGGTGCAAGAAATGGATAGAGACGTCTCAACCAGGCTCGTAGCTAAGCTAATAGCTGCCACTCAGTCGGAACAGCTCTCGTGGCGAAAACAGACAGTTCGGCAAATTGTTAGCAAAGATCATGCTACGTCAGCCATCTATTTCTGTAAGCTAAATGACTTAAGTTTTCGCATTTACCGCTACAAGTGGGAACGCGGAGAATACTATGGATGGAAGGACGTAGTTCTAAGCAAAGTTGAGCCGCTTCGATCTCGCGGTATCGTCCTTGAAATTCTGGACGAAGATAATGACCTCATTGAGACCATCCAGGACTCATCCGCTCTATGGGATCTGTTCGATGTGGTTAATCGAACCGTGAGCAAGATTCAAGAAAAACTTGAACGAGTTCTTAGCTATAACGTCGCAGAATAATTCTCATCCACAATGGCCCGACTCACGGGGAAGAGGTCAGGGGAACTTGGCGAAAGCAAGGAGGAGCGGGCAAGCTGGTCTCCTCTCCCCGACGGGGAGAGGTGCAGGGTGAGGGGGATGCCGGAGCCGCACCGCAGGCGAGGCGGGGTCCCGCGCCAGCCTCCCGCCGGGCAGGTTGTCGATATAAGCCCCCCGAACTGACGCCTTTACAAGCCGGGGGCGGCTTGCTGTTCTTGTCCGACGACGAACCGAAGGGAGAACGAACGATGAAGAGACTGGGACTCGCCGCGGCCGCCGCCGCGGCGCTCGCGCTGCCGCTCGCCGGCTTCGGCGGGCAGGCCGGCGCGGCGGACGTGACGCTCCGCATGCACACCTTCATCCCGCCGGTCGCCAACCCGTCGAAGACCTTCCTGATCCCCTGGGCCAAGAAGGTGGGCGAGGCGTCGGGCGGCAAGCTCAAGGTGCAGCCGTTCTGGGCGATGCAGCTCGGCGGCAAGGCGACGCAGCTCCTCGACCAGGCGCGCGACGGGGTGGTCGACATCGTCTGGGCGCTGCCCGGCTTCACGCCCG
Organism: Defluviicoccus sp.; assembly: GCA_022823775.1. Lineage (GTDB taxonomy): Bacteria > Pseudomonadota > Alphaproteobacteria > MPNO01 > MPNO01 > MPNO01. The sequence goes on from JAJEHI010000039.1 coordinate 4,283, forward strand.
GCCGCATGCCCAGGGTCGAGCCGTTCGAGCTGCCCTTCGTCCACAAGGACGCGCTGTCGACGACGCTGGCGCTGCAGGACTACCAGGCGAAGCACCTGACGAACACCGACCTGAAGGACTATCACCCGCTGCTGCTCCACGTGCACCAGGGCTTCCTGTTCCAGACCAAGAAGCCGATCCGCACGATGGCCGACCTCAAGGGCCTCAAGATCCGCGCCGCCTCGCGCGGCGGCGTGTGGCTGCTCGAGGCGCTGGGCGCGACCGGCATCGGTCTGCCGCTGCCGCGCATCCCGCCCGCCCTGTCGAAGGGCGTGATCGACGGGGTGACGCTGCCCTACGAGATCGCGCCGGCGGTCAAGACGCCGGACCTGGTGAGCCACTTCTCCAGGCTGTCGGGCGACCAGCCGCGCCTCGGCACCAACATCTTCACCTTCCTCATGAACAAGGCGAGCTACAACAAGCTGTCGAAGGAGATGAAGAAGGCGATCGACGACAATTCCGGCCGCAACATCGCGAAAGCGGCGGGCCAGAACTGGGTCGATATCGAGGAGCCCGGACTCAAGGTCGTGAAGTCGCGCAAGAAGAACAAGTTCTACACCATCTCGCCCGAAGAGACGGCCAAGATGAAGGCCGCCGCCCAGCCGGTGTTCGACCGCTGGTTCGCCGAGATGAAGAAGCTCGACATCGACGGCCCGGCGCTGCTCGCGGACGCGCGCGCGCTGATCGACAAGTACTCGAAGTAAAGGGCGCCGCCGCCCCAGGCGATGGCGGAGCCCGGCAGCGGCTCGGGCCGGCCCACCGATCCGGTGGGCCGGCTTCTCTATCGGATCGCGCGCTGGCTCGCGATCTTCGGCGGGGTTGTCCTGGCCGGAATGGCCCTGCTGACGACGGTCAGCATCGTCGGGCGGGCCGCCTTCTCGGCGCCGGTGCGGGGCGATTTCGAGCTCGTCGCGATCGGTACCGGGATCGCCGTGTTCGCCTTCCTGCCGTGGTGCCAGCTCACCCGCGGCAACGTCATCGTCGACTTCTTCATGGACCGGGCGCCGGTGCGCGCCAAGGCGCTGTGCGACGCCGTCGGCGGCCTCCTCTATCTGCTGCTGGGCGCGCTGCTCACCTGGCGCATGGTGTTCGGCGGGATCGACATGCACCGGTTCTCGGAGCTCACGCTCACCATCAACTTCCCGCGCTGGACCACCTTCCCTCTCTCGGTCCTGCTGATGGCGTTCCTGATCGTCGTCACCGCCTACACCGTCCACCGCAGCTTCCGCGAGATGCGCGCGGGCCGGTTCCTCGACGGCGGCGACGGCGGCGGCGGCAGCGGCGGCTGAGGCGATGAGCGGGCTCGCCATCGGGGGGATCGGGTTCGCGGCGCTTCTGCTGCTGCTCGCCTTCCGAATCCCGATCGGCATCTCGATGCTGACCGTGGGCGTGGCGGGCTACGTCTCGATCGCCGGCACGCCGGCGCTGCTCAGCTACCTCAAGACCGAGACCTACTGGCGGTTCACCAACGACGACCTCTCGGTGGTGCCGCTGTTCCTGCTGATGGGGCAGTTCGCGGCCAAGGCGGGGATCAGCCAGTCGCTGTTTCACGCCGCCAACGCCTGGCTCGGCCACCGGCGGGGCGGAATCGCCATGGCGGCGGTAGGGGGCTGCGCCGGGTTCGCTTCGATCTCGGGCTCCTCGCTCGCCACGGCGGCGATCATGGGCCAGGTCGCGCTGCCCGAGCTGCGGCGCTACAACTACGCCGGATCGCTCGCCACCGGGGCGCTCGCCGCCGGCGGCACGCTCGGCATCCTGATCCCGCCCTCGATCGTGCTGATCATCTATGCGGTGATGGTCGAGGCCAACGTCGCCACGCTGTTCCAGGCGGCCTTCATCCCGGGCGTGCTCGCGGCGATCGGCTACATCCTCGCCATCGCGATCGTCGTCCGGGTCAACCCGGAGGCCGGGCCGGCCGGCATCAAGGCGGCGGCGACCGCGCAATGGGCCGCGCTGGTCGACATCTGGCCGGTGCTGGTGATCTTCCTCCTGGTGATGGGAGGGATCTATGTCGGGATCTTCACGCCCACCGAAGCCGCCGCGGTCGGCGCGGTCGGCACCTTCCTGATCGCGGTCACCAAGGGGCGGATGCGCCTGGAGGGCACGATCGACGCGCTGCTCGGGACCGCGCAGACCACCGCGATGATTTTCCTGATCCTGCTCGGCGCGGCGGTGTTCAACGCCTTCCTCGGCTTCTCGCAGCTGCCGATCTTCGCCGCCGATTACTTCCAGAATTCGGGCCTCGCCCCGCTGGTCGTGCTGCTCGGCATGATCGCGCTCTACCTCGTCCTCGGCTTCGTGATGGATTCGCTCTCGATGATCCTGCTCACGGTGCCGATCTTCTGGCCGATTATCGCCGGGCTCGATTTCGGCCTCGGCCCGGAGGAGACCAAGCTCTGGTTCGGGATCATCACCCTGATCGTCGTCGAGGTCGGGCTGATCACCCCGCCGGTCGGGCTCAACGTGTTCGTCATCAACTCGATGGCGCGCGACGTCCCGATGATCGAGACCTTCAAGGGCGTCATCCCGTTCCTCGCCTCGGACGCCGTCCGGGTGGTGCTGATCATCGCCTTCCCGACGCTGACGCTGGTCATGCCGGCCCTCTTGGCGGACTGACGCGGCCCCGGCTATTCTCCGGGCGGACATCGGGGAGGCCGCGATGGACATTTCGTTCCGCCGGGTTGGCGCCAACCTTGCCGCCGAGGTGGAGGGCGTCGACCTCGCGAAGCCGCTCTCGGACTCGGACCGCGACGCGATCCATGACGGGCTCGCCGAGCACCAGCTGCTGATCTTCCGCGACCAGGCGATCACCTCGGACCGGCTGATGGAATTCGGCCGATCATTCGGCGAGCTTTCGGTCCATCCCTTCGCGCCGCATGTCGAGGATACGCCGACGCTGATCCGCTTCGAGAACGACGCCGAGACCCCGCCCTTCGGGACCGACGTGTGGCATTCCGACGAGACCTTCCGCGCGGCGCCGCCGATGGCGACGGCGCTTTGCGCCAAGGTCGTGCCGGAGGTCGGCGGAGACACGGTATTCGCTTCGATGTCAGCGGCCTATGACGGGCTGAGCGAGCGGATGCGGGCGCTGATCGACGGGCTCCAGGCGATCCACGACATCAAGCCCTTCAAGGCGATCTTCGAGGACACGCCCGAGGATCGCGAAGAGCTGCGGAAATTCGAGGCGATCTACCCGCCGATGACCCACCCGGTGGTCCGCGTCCACCCGGTGAGCGGGCGCCGGGTGCTCTTCGTCAACCCGCAATTCACCATCCGCATCAAGGACATGGACGAGCGCGAGAGCGCCTCGCTGCTCGACACGCTGTTCCACCAGGCGCTGATCCCCGAGCTCCAGTACCGGTTGCACTGGCGCCCGCACACGCTCGCGATGTGGGACAACCGCTCGGTCCAGCACTACGCGGTGCACGATTACTGGCCGCAAGCGCGCGTCATGGACCGGGTGACGATCAAGGGCACCCGCCCGGTCGGCGTCGAGACGGCCGATCCCACGACGGTGAAGCGGCCCAAGACGATGATAACCGGCGCGGTCTCCCACGGCGCCCACAAGCCGCACCTGGTCGAGGACGACATCCGCGAGGAGGTCCCGGCGGCGGAGTGACGCGGGCCTGTCATAACCTGTCACCCATCTATCCGGGCCATTCCGTTACCTATCTATCCGGTCCGTACCCTTTTGGGTCACCCTCCCCCGGCCCCTCCCGCAAGCGGGAGGGGGGAAGGAGAGCGGGTGGAGACGGCGAGCGAGTCCCCTCTCCCCCCCGGGGAGAGGGCCTGGGTGAGGGGGCCTCCCGGGCGGCAGCCCGGTCGAAATGACGGGCGGGAGCGAACGGAGCGCGTCAGATCGCCCGGTATCCCCCGTCGGCCATGACGATGCCGCCGGTGACGTAGCCGGCGAGGTCGGAGGCGAGGAAGACCGCGGGGCCGACGATGTCTTCGGGCTTGCCGGTGCGCCCGAGCGGGGTGTGGTCGAGGAAGAGCCGGACCAGCTCCGGGTTGCTTTCCCGCGCCGCCGCGTTGAGCGGGGTCTCGATCAGCCCGGGGCCGACCGCGTTGACCCGCACCCCGTCCTTGCCGAGCTCGGCGGCGAGCGCCCGGGTGAAGCCGAGCACGCCGTGCTTCGACGTGGTGTAGGCGATGCTGTTCGGCGTCCTGACATGGACGAAGGACTGGATCGAGCCGATATTGACCACCCGTCCCCGGTTTGCGCGCAGCTGGGCGAGGAAGGCGCGGGTGACGTTGAACACGCCGTCGAGATTGACCCGCATGATGTCGTCCCAGTCGCCCGCGACGGTGTCCGCGTCGCCGGTCACCGGGTTGCGGCGGTTGATGCCGGCGTTGTTGACGAGGATCGAGATCGCGCCGACGGAGGCTTCGATGTCGCTCGCCGCGGCCGCACAGGCGGCGCGGTCGCGCACGTCGAGCGTCACCGCGTGCGCCGCGTGTCCGGCGGCCGCGATCTCGTCCCGCACCGCCCCGGCCGCGCCGCCGTCGATGTCGATCGCGACCACCTCGGCGCCCTGTTCGGCATAGCCCAGCGCGATCGCGCGGCCGATCCCCGACCCCGCGCCGGTGACCGCCGCGCGGTGCCCTTCGAGCAAGCTCATTGTCTCTCCCTTCGATAGATGGACCCATCGTTCCGCGGGAACGAAGCCGTCGATTGATTAAGTAGCGACTAGTAGCTACATTCTGTCGCATGAGATCGGTCGGCATCAAGATACTGAACAGCCGCCTGAGCGAATATGTCCGGCTCGCGGCGTCCGGCGAAACGATTCTGGTGACGGATCGCGACCGGGTGGTCGCGGAGATCGGCCCGCCGCGCGAGACGAGGAGTCCGATGCTGGCTGACGCGTTTCTCGCCGAGGCGGTGCGCAGCGGCTGGCTGACCCCGCCGGCCCTGAGCGCTCCCGGAGAGCCGGCGGCGGCGCCTCCCGTCGCCCCGCTGGACGAGATTCTCCGTGACCTGGACGAGGACCGGCGCGACCGGTGATCTATCTCGATACGTCCGTCGCGCTCGCCAGCCTGCTCGCGGAAGACCGCCGTCCCCCCGCCGCCCTCTGGCACGAAACCCTGGTATCGAGCCGGCTGACGGAATACGAGATATGGACCCGGCTGCACGCGCGGGGCCTCGCCGTTTCCCACGGCGAGGGCGCCCGGGCCCTGATCGGCCGCCTCGCCCTGCTGGAACTGGCACCCCCGATCCTCGCGAGAGCGCTGGACGGCTTTCCCGGCGCGACAGCTCCACGCACGCTCGATGCGCTGCACCTGGCCTCATGCGCCTGGCTGATGGATCGCGGCCAGGCGGTCGTGCTGGCCAGCTACGACCGCCGGATGACCGCCATCGCCGACGCCATGGACATCCCGTCGTTCGACCTCGGCGATCTCTGAGCCGCGCGGCGCCGGGACGACCGGAAACCGCGCCGGTATCACCGTCCTGGCGGCACGGCGAGCGCGGCCGCCGCCCAGTCGGGAAGAATTTCCGCGGTCCACCACGTATCGGCCGTGAGAATCGCGACTTCGCGATGGGGAAGGTCGGGATCGCTGTTATCGTAGAGCACGACCTCGTCGGCCCGCGCGATCGCGGCCGGCAGGTTGGCGAGAGAGCGAGCAAACCGTTTGATCGGACGAGTCGGGGGATACGTAATGTCGTTCGATCCGGTAACCGGCGGTTCGAGCGGCGTTCATGTGGAGGATGACTCCGGAGCCGGCGAGGGTGGTCTCCACCAGATACGTCCTGCCGGCCATGAGCGCCGGCCGTTCAGGTCAGGCCGACTTCTTCGCCGGTCGCCGGATAATCCGGTCCCCATCCTTGGTCCGCGCGATCCAGGTGCCGTCCCGACGGAAGCCGTAGAGCGTTGCCCCGGCCTCCAGTTGGGCCGCAAGGTCCGCCTTGATGTGGTCGCGCCAATCCTTGGGTCGGCCGGGCACATCCGGCATCGGCGCCGCCGTTTTCTTGCGCTTCGACATGCCTGGCAATCTACGGTCGATTTCGGACCGATTCAATATACCCGGAGGCGAATCCTACCAGAACCCCTCGTGCGCTCTGGCCGACTCCTCCGCCAGCAACGGCCCGACGACCTCGATCTCCCGCTGACCGGCGGCGAAGACTCCGCGATACCGTTCACCTCGCTACGCGGAACGGTAGCGCTTGACGTCGATTTCGCCGGCGCGCCGCCGCATCGTGTGGCTGTCGTGCCATGCTGCCATGCGCAGCAGCGTGTCCATGGAAACGCCGAAAGCCTTTTCGACGCGGAGCGCCATCTCCGGCGACAGGCCCGCCTTTCCGTTGACCAGGTCCGACAGCGTCGCCCGCCGCACCCCCAGAATCTCGGCGGCGCGCGAGACGGAAAGACCCAACTCGTCGAGAATTTCCGTACGAATGAAGCTGCCGGGATGCGGCGGCGTCATGCCGCCCCTTACCCGTTCATCGGTCATCGTCGGGTTCCCTCGAATCCGGTTTCTCGCCGTTGCCGCGGGTGAATCGAGCACCTGCCCATCAGTGGTAGTCCTCCAGATTCAGGTTGCGGATCGCTCCATCCGCGACATCGAACGTGACCCACCAATTTCCGGAGGCGCTGATGCTCCACGTCCCCGCACGGTCGCCGGATAGTCGATGGATCCGCCAACCCCGCGCCTACCAGAACCCCTCGTGCGCCCTGGCCGACTCCTCTTCCAGCAGCGGCCCGACGACCTCGACCTCGCGCTGGCCGGCGGCGAACACCGCGCGGCAGGGGAGGTCGAGGGTGAGGTTCTCGGGGTGGGGGCCGATCAGCGCCTTGAGCGCCTTCTCGCTCATCCCGTGGACCACGCGTCCGATCCCCGCCCAGTAGGCCGCGCCGGCGCACATCGCGCAGGGCTCGGCGTTGGCGTACATGGTGCAGCCCGCGAGGAACTCCGCCCCGTAGGCGACCGAGGCCCGGGTCATCAGCACGCGCTCGGCATGGCCGGTGGAATCGCCCTCGATGCCGAAGGCGTTCATCGCCTCCATCAGGACCTCGCCGTCGGGTCCGACGAGGATCGCGGCGAAGGGATGGTTGCCCTCTTCGCGCGACCGCTCGGCAAGCGCGAAGGTCAGGCGCAGGAAGCGTTCGTGGTCGAGCTCCGGGAGGCCCCGCGTCACGCCCGCCGCTCTTCGCCGTAGAGGCGGCGGATCGTGCGCCGCATCCGGAGCAGCGCGTCGTCGGCCGGGATGGTGCCGCGCGGGTTGACGTCCTCGCCCCTCGTCTCCGGATCGAGGTCGATCGCCCGCTGCTGCGCCTCGTAGACCGCGAGGTCCTCGGCGATCACTTCCCTCATCTGCTCGGTGAACGTCGCCTCCGTGCCCGCCGGCACCATCGAGCGATGGGTGGCGATCGCCCAGAACTGATGGGTGGCGGTTTCGGTCTCGGGCGTGAGCGCGTGATAGACCACGAAGCCCCAGCGCCCCAGGCTCGACGGGCGCTCCTCCTGCGGCAGCCCCTCGCCCGCGACGGTCGAGCCGTTGCAGATGTCGATATAGGAGGGCGGGATGTATTTGGAGACCTGCCAGCGGTCGATCGGCGTGTCGTAGCCGCCATAGTCGGCATAGGCCGGCGCCGGCGGGATGCCCTCCATCCAGCGGGTGACGCGGACGAAATCGTCGCCGTCCTCGACGATCAGCGTCGCCTCCTCGGCGAGCGCCCGGTTGCCGGTGGTGGACGAATGGACGTAGGTGAGGTGCGAGAGGTCGAGCAAATTGTCGAGCACCAGCCGGTAGCCGCCCTTGACCAGCGTCTGGCCGGAGACCGCGTACCAGTCGGGATCGACGAGCCTGGCGTGGTAGTCCGGCACCAGAGCGGGGTCGGCCTCGTCGGGGTCGCCCATCCAGACGAACACCCAGCGGTCGCGCTCGACGACGGGGTAGGACTTTACCTTCGCCCAGCCGGGCACCTCCTCCTGGCCGGGCACGTGGGTGCACACCCCGTCGCGGCCGAACACCAGCCCGTGATAGCCGCATTCGACCTGGTCGCCGACCAACCGCCCCTCCGAGAGCGGCAGGTTGCGGTGCGCGCAGCGGTTCTCCAGCGCGACCGGCGCGCCGTCGAGGCCGCGGAACAGCATGACATACTCGTTCAGCAGGACCCGGGCGAGCGGCGTCCGACCGACATCCTCCGACCACGCCGCGACGTACCAGTGGTTCTTCAGCAGCACCGCGTATCCCCCCGTGCCATCGGGCGCGAAAACCCTAGGGGCGGCGCGGCGAGGGTGTCAACAAGCCGCCTCCGGACCGTCGGATTTCCCTGCTCCGCTTCGTTCCGGTCGAAACGACGGGCGGGCGCCGGTTTCGACCCCGCGCGAAAATGGGCTAGTCTCGCAACGGGAAACGCCAAACGGGAGAAGGCCATGTCGCTGGTCGCGCTTGCCACCAAGGGGAACTATTTCCACGTCTACGATTTCCGAGTGAAGCCCGGCACCGGGGACGAGTTCATCGAGAAATTCGACGAGTTCGACTATTCCGACGGCAACCCGATGCACAAATCGCCGGCCCAGGTGAAGGACGGCGTGCTGTGCCGCGACACCGAGGACCCGGACCATTTCTACCTGATCGGCGAATGGTCGGACATCGAGGTGCACGCCAGGATTCGCCAGCAGCTCGCCGCGATGAACCTCGAATTCGTCACGCTGATCGAGGACCTCGACAAGGGCGCGTTCGTGCCGACCTACGCCGAGATCGTCTCCTCGACGCCGCAGAGCGTGCTGGACTCGGCGGCGGAGTAGCGATCCCTCCATCTGTCATTTCGACCGGAGCGGCGAAGCCGCGAAGCGGAGAAATCTTGTGCTTTGGGGCAAGATTTCTCCGTTCGCTTGGCTCGGTCGAAATGACGGGCGGGGGTGTCGCGGAGTTCCGCGTCCGCTACACTCCGGCCGACCGACAAATCCAGGGAGAACGATCATGCGTTTGGGAACCACCGGGACGGCGGCGCTCGCGGGCGCGCTGGCCCTGTCTCTCGCGGCGCCCGCCGCCAACGCCCAGAAGACGATTTCGCTGACCGCGGTCGACGGCTACCCGCCGCGCGCGCTCCAGGTCAGGACGTTTCTCGCCTACCTGATCCCCGAGGTCGACAAGCGGCTGGCCGCGAAGGGCGAATACAAGATCGCCTGGAACAAGGCGTTCGCCGGGCAGATCGTCAAGGTCCGCCATGTCATGACCGGCATGCAGAAGGGGCTCGGCGACATCGGCGTCGTCACCAGCGTATTCCACCAGGACAAGGTGCCGATGCAGGCCGTCGCCTACGTGACGCCGTTCGTCACCGCCGATCCGGTGCTCTTGTCGCGCACCGTCGACGAGCTCGCCGAGCAGTTCCCGGCGATGAAAGAGGCCTGGATGAAATACAACCAGGTCCTGCTCTCGAGCTTCTCGGTGATCGACACCTACCAGATGTTCTTCCGCAACCGGATCACCAAGCTGGAGCAGTTCAAGGGGCTCAAGATCGCCGGCGCCGGGATCAACATGCGCTACCTCACGGGAACCGGCGCGACTCCGGTGATCGGCTCGATGGTCCACTACTACAACAAGTTCAAGACCGGCGCGATCGACGGATCGATGCTGTGGACCGACGCGGCGGTGGCCTTCAAGCTGGTCGAGGGCGCGAAGTTCATGCTCAAGGCCGATATCGGCACGGCGAACTCCAAGGCGCTGACGATGAACGCGGGGGCCTACAAGCGGCTGCCGGGGGCGGTGCGCGAGGTGATCCACGCGGTCTCCGCCGATTACCGCGACCACACCGCGCAGCAGGCGATCGACGACGCCGACAAGGCCTACGCGAACTACAAGGCCAAGGGCGGCGAGATCATCCAGATGTCGCAGGCCGCGCGCGAGAATTGGGCGAAGACGATGCCCAATATCGCCAAGGACTGGGCCGGCAAGCTGGATGCGCAGGGTCTTCCCGGCACCAAGCTGATGACCGCCTACATGGAAAAGATGCGGGCGGCCAAGCAGCCCATCATCCGGCACTGGGACAAGGAGTAGCGGTTGACGGATAGCGCGCCGCGCTCCGGGGAGCTGCGTCCCCGGAGCGCGGCGGTCCGCGCCTTCTCCTCGCTGGTCGGCGGCATGAACGCCGCCGGCTCGTGCTGGATCGTGGTGCTGATGCTGCTGATCAACGCGGAGGCGATCAGCCGCTCGGCGTTCAACGCGCCGATCATCGGCGTCATCGAGATGATCGAGATCTCGATCATCGGCATCGTCTTCATGCAGCTCGCGGATTCGTTGCGCCGGGGCGTGCTGACCCGGTCCGACGGGCTGTTCAACCAGGTCATGCGGCGGAGCCCGAAGGCCGGCCACGGCATGGCCGTCGTTACCTTCCTGCTGGGCACCGTCTTCATGGGGCTGATCATCTGGGGAAGCGTGCCGTTCTTCTTCGAGGCCTGGGAGAACGACTACTATATCGGCGTCGACGGCATGTTCACCGCACCGGTCTGGCCGGTCGCGCTGATCATCGTGATCGCCGTGGTGGTCACCATGGTCCAGTTCGCGATCATGCTTTCCGATCACTGGCGCGCCATGACCGGGCGCGCGGAGGGCTGACCGACGGTGGGCGTCGAAGTCGGGATCGCCTCGGTCGTCGCCATCCTGGTCCTGATCTACGCCGGCATCCATGTCGCCGTCGCGCTCGGCCTGGTCTCGTTCGTCGGGGTCTGGATCTACCGCGACTCGATCGACGTCGCGATCAGCCTGCTCGCCGCGGCCACCCACGACACCATCGCGCACGCGGTGTTCGCCAACATCCCGCTGTTCGCGCTGATGGGGATCGTCGCGAGCGAGATCGGGCTCGGCGCCGACGTCTACCGGGTCGCCGACCAGATGTTCCGCCGGGTCCGCGGCGGGCTCGGCATGGCGACGGTGGCGGCGAACGCGCTGTTCGCCTCGATCACCGGCTCGTCGATCGCGTCGGCCTCGGTGTTCACCCGCATCGCGGTGCCGGAGATGCGCCGCTTCGGCTACACGCGGCAGTTCTCGGTCGGGGTGGTCGCGGGCTCGTCGGTCCTCGGCATGCTGATCCCTCCGTCCTCGATGCTGATCATCTACGCGATCGTCGCCGAGGTGTCGGTGGGCCACATGTTCATCGCGGGTTTCATCCCGGGCATCATCCTGGCCGCCGCCTTCATCCTCGGGATCGTCCTGATGGCGCGCCTGATGCCCAAATTCATCTCGGAGGAGGAGCTCACCGGAGTCGTCGACGAAGGCGAGACGCTGAGCCTGCTGGAGATGTGCTGGCTGCTGCTCCCGGTCGCCTTCCTGGTCGTTCTGGTGCTGGGCGGGATCTACACCGGCTGGTTCTCGCCCGAGGAGGCGGGCGCGGCGGGCTCGGCCGGCGCGCTCGCGATCGGGGTCCTCAAGCGGCGCCTGACCTGGCGCGGATTCTGGCGGGTCCTCGTCGAGACCGGGCAGATCACGGCCGCGATCCTGTTCCTGATCATCGCCGCTTCGATGTACAGCCGCATGCTGGGCGTCGCCGCGCTGCCGACCCAGTTCAGCGACTGGCTCGCCAGCATGAATTTCGACATGGTCGGGCTGATGGCGATCTACGTGATCCTGATGGTGCTGCTCGGGACCATCATCGAGACCGCGTCGATCATCCTGATCGTGGTGCCGCTGTTCCTGACCTCGGTCGAGGCGCTCGGCGGCGACATCGTCTGGTTCGGCATCGTCACCGTGATCGGCGCCGAGATCGGGCTGCTGACCCCGCCGCTCGGCATCTCGTGCTTCACCATCAAGAGCACGATCCAGGACAAGTCGATCACGCTCGCCCACATCTTCACCGGCGCCTTCCCCTTCGCGTTCATCATGCTGCTGGTGCTGATCCTGATCATCGCCTATCCGGTTCTCAGCCTGGCACTGCTGTAGGGGGTGGGCGCGGCGTAGGAAGCTCGCCGCCATTACCGCACACCGTCATGCCCGGACTCGTTCCACCGCTGTCCGGTTTAGACTTCGGAACGGGCTCCGTGCCTATGTGCGAGACCGTCTCCGCTCCCCCGCTGTCACCCCGGCCTTGGGCCCACAGCTGTCCGGTTTAGCAGGCTGGGTCGGGTTCAAGCCGTTGGTTCAGGCGGGTTTCCGGCGCATCGGCCGGATCGGGATACGGATTGCGGCACGCCCGCACTTCCCGTCGTCGTTCCCCGCTGTCGCTCGGACCCCCCCTTGTCACCCCGGCGTTGTGCCGGGGTTCAGGGAAGCCGGTCGAGAGCGGTGCCTGACAGGCTGGACCCCGGCACAAGTCCGGGGTGACAGCGTGGGACACGCGCGGGCGGTGCGGGCGACCTCCAGCACCGCCCGCGTATCGTCATGCCCGGAACAAGTCCGGGTCTGCGATTGCTCGATCTGCCGGGTGCGTGGCGCGCTCTTTCATCCCGTGCCGGCGGAAGGGGTACGGATTTCGACATTTTCGACGCGCCGCGGAAGCGGATCTACCGCTCGTGGCCCGACGTCGCCGATATCCTGTCCGAAAGCCGCAATATCCGGGATTTCGAATAGCATTCGGGCGGGCAGGCACCGCGCATTGCCGCAATTCAACCCGGTGTGCGGGCCGGGACGACCGGGATCAGCAGGTGCGAATCGCGATCGCCGCCGGCGTGGACGATGTGGACGCCGCGGTTGCAGGCGTTGTCCTTGCGGTAGGGCGGCGAGGGGACGATTTCCTTCGGCGAGACGATCAGCTCGATCCCTTCGCCGGCGGCGAAAAAGGTGCTGCTCGGATCGATCGCGATATCCACCGGCACGATCTCGCCCGGCTCGAGCCTGTCGTCGCGCGAATCGAGCAAAACCGGCTCCCACCCGGTCGAGGCGTCGGGATCGAGCGCGCGGCGCGACACGGCGATCGGTCCGCGCGCCACCATATCCTCCCTGTTGCCGACGGAGCCGTAGAAGGGTACGCGCCGGCCTTCGCCAACGCGTGGAAATCGCCTCGCTCGCAAAAGGCGCGGACATCGCCGCCGTTGACGAATCCGCCGGACTTGTCCACCCCGCGGACAGGTGCAGCAACGCCTTCCGCAACAAGGCCGGGGCGACAGCGGGGCGAACGACAGACCGCGCGCCTCGCCGGTTCCGCCGGCGAGCGGGCAAGCTCTTGTCGCGCGGCCATTCCCGCGCGTTGGACGCAAAAGGCGAACGCCGCTCGCGAGAAATCCAGGCTAAAGGCCGAGGACGAGTCGCAGGCCCTGCTCCGCCCGGGTCATCAGGGCTGGCGGAACGCGCCCGGCGCGGGTCGTAAGGAAGCGCCTGTCGACGGTAAGGACCTGCGAGACGTCGATGACGGACTTCCTCGGCAGCCCGGTCCCGCGCCGCGGCAACGCCACGTTGCCCGGTGCGTCCGCGAGAGCGAGGTTGCCGGTAATCGTTGCGACGACCGCGGTGGCGATCCGGCTTCGGTTGAAGGCGTTGGACTGGATCACCAGCACCGGCCGGCGGCCGCCCGGCCCCGACCCCCGCGGCTCGGGCAGCGAGGCCCACCAGATCTCGCCGCGCCTCACCACTCCTCGTCGGGCAGGGACAGGGCCTGCAGCGTCGCCAGGGTCTCGTCGAGCGCGGTTTCGGACGCCTGCCCGGCGTAAACCGCATCCAGCCTCTCCGTGACCCGCGCGTCGTCGTGCCGGGCAACGAAATCCGCGATGGCTCTCGCGTAGAGCGCGGATCGGGACAGGCCCATCTCCGCCGCGGCGCGTTCGGCCGCGGCGAAAACATCGTCCGGAATGGAAATCGCCGTCTTCATGCGGCTAGTATGACAACGGTTATACCGAACGGCAAGCCCGGGCGGTCCTCCGGTTTCCTTTTGTCGTTTCGACCCGGGTCGCGCGTCGCGATGGCTTTCACCGTCCGTCGCCCCAACCCGTCACGGTCGGCCTGCGACCATGACGGCGGGGAGCGGGAGAACGACCGCCGCCATCCGCCGAAACGCCCGTGGACGCGCCCGGCGCTCGGCGGCAGAATGGCGGGATGATCGACGATCCGGTTCTGAAGAACGACTGGCAGGCGGTGGGGCGCGCGGCCGACCTCGGCGAGGGTTCGGTGATGGCGGCGAGCCTGTTCGGGACCGACCTGGTGCTGTGGCGCTCGGGCGGCGAGGTCATGGCGTGGAAGGATTACTGCGCCCACCGCGGCACCCGGCTCTCGCTCGGCACGGTGAAGGACGGCCAGCTGACCTGCCCTTACCACGCCTGGCACTACAACAAGGAAGGCCGCTGCACCTTCATCCCGGCGATGCCCGACCTGACGCCGCCGGCGGGCGCCCGGGTCGAGGCCTACCGCGCGAAGGAGAAGTACGGCTTCCTCTGGGTCTCGATGGGCGAGCCGAACCGCGACGTGCCGCCCTTCCCGGAATGGACCGACGAGTCCTACCGCAAGCAGATCGTCGGCCCCTACAATTTCCGCGCCAACCCGTTCCGCACCGTCGAGAACTTCATCGACATCCCGCACTTCCCCTTCGTCCACCCGATGATCAACGGCGATCCGTCGAAACCGGATATCGTCGAGGACTACGACGTCTTCGAGGACGAGGACGGGATCCGCACCGGCCGGGTCCCCATCTGGCAGCCTTTCGCCGACCACCGGGGCATCCCGGCGATGACGCACTACACCTACCGCTGCTACAGGCCGACCACGGCCTATTTCGCCAAGGAGACCGGCGACGACAACATGTTCTGCATGATGCTGACGGTCACCCCGCTGGCGCCCGACGACTGCCTGGTGTGGCTGCTGGTCGCGATCAATTTCGGCGACCAGGTGACCGAGCAGCAGATCGTCGACCGCCAGGACAAGGTGTTCAGCCAGGACAAGTGGATCGTCGAGAGCCAGCGCCCGGTGGAGATCCCGCTCGACCTCAAGGACGAGCTGCACATCCGCGCCGACAAGTTCTCGGTCGCCTATCGCCGCTGGCTCAAGGGGATGGGCCTCAAATGGGGTGTCGCGGAGAACGCCCGCGTGAATTGACCCCGCCCGCCGGGGAGGAGGAACGATGGCTTACACGCTGGAGGAGTTTTGCGCCGACGCCAGGGCCGCGCTCGACGGGGATTCCGGCCCCGAGGGGCGGGAGCGGGTCGCCCGGCACCTGGAGAAGCTGCTCGTCGATCCGGATTTCGTCGCCGCCCATCTCGGCCCCGACAAGCCGTCCGGCGCGGAGACCATCCATGTCGACCAGACGCACGGCTTCCGGGTCATGGCGCATACCAACCGGGGTCCGTCGAACAACACGCCGCACTGCCACGGCCCGTCTTGGGTGGTCTACGGCATGGCGATGAACCATGTCGAGATGACCGAGTGGCGCCGCGTCGACGACGGTTCGCGCGAGGGCCGCGCCGAACTCGAGGTGGACCGCAAATACGTGCTGCGCGAGGGCGAGGCGCATGTCTACAACGAGGGCACGATCCACTCGCTCGACCGGCCGCTGGAGACCCGGCTGGTGCGGGTGACGGGCTGCGATCTCGACCGCACGCTGCGCTACCGCTACGACCCGGCGAAGAACGCGGTCAAGGCGCTGGAACCGCGGACGGCGTAGGCCCCGGCGGCCGCCCTTCGATACGCCGCTGGCGCGGCTACTCAGGGTGAGGGTGGAATAGGGGTGGCCAGGAGATTCCCTCACCCCGAGTAGGCGCGCCAGCGCCGTATCGAGGGGCGCGGTCGGGCCTTGGCGATAGTCTCCAGACAGGTCGAAGGCGCGCTGTTCATGATCGGCGCGGCGTCGTCGCTGGTCGCGATGGCGCTGCTGATCCGCTTCCTCACCCCGCAATACCACGTGCTCGAGCTGATCTTCCTGAGGAGCGTCGTCAATCTCTGCCTGATGACGCCCTGGATGCTGCGCGCCGGGCTGTCGGCGGCGAGGACCGACCGGCTGGTCCTGCACGGGTTCAGGAACGGGCTTCTCTATACCGGCAACGTGGCGTGGTTCTTCGGCGTCACCATGGTGACGCTGGCGGAGCTCTCCGCGCTGCAGTTCACCATGCCGATCTTCGTCGTGATCATGGCGGTCGCGGTGCTGGGCGAGCGCGTTGACCTGCCCCGCATCCTGGTCGTCGCGGCGGGGTTCGCCGGCACGCTGATCATCGTCCGCCCGGCCGAGCTCGGGTTCGGCGTGGGGCCGATCGTGGTGCTGGCGGCCGCCTTCTTCTACGCTTCTGCCTTCATCGCCACCAAGCGGCTGTCGTCGAGCGAATCCGGCAACGTGGTCGTCTTCTATATGAGCGTCTTCGTGCTGGTCTTCTCGGCGATTCCGGCGGCGTTCGTCTGGCGCACCCCGGAATTCGCGGACCTGCCGGCGATAATCGGGCTGGGTTTCGCCGGCTACGCGGTTCATTACTGCGTCACGCGGGCGATGGCGGCGGCGGACGCGAGCTTCGTCGTCCCGTTCGATTTCCTGCGCCTGCCGCTCTCGGTCGGGCTCGGCATCGTGCTGTTCGGCGAGGCCTTCGACATGCCGATCCTGATCGGCGCCGCGATCATCTTCGGCGCCGCCTGGTACAACACCTGGCGCGAGGAACGAAGAGGCGGGAAGCTCATCCGGTAGGGCGAGGTGCGCCCTTCGATACGCGGCTTCGCCGCTACCCAGGGTGAGGAATGGGTTGTAGACCACCGAAAATACCGCCCTCATCCCGAGTAGGCGCGCCAGCGCCGTATCGAGAGACGCTTACTCGCTCGTCCGCCGCCGGGCGTTGGCCGCGAAGGACAGGACGGTCATCGCGAACCCGGCGACGGGCGCGAGGGCGCAGATCGCGAAGACCGCGGTGAGCGCGCGTCCGACCCGGGCCGGATCGGTCGCGTCGCCGAGCCCCGAGGCGTTGGCGACCAGCCCGATCGCCGCCGCGCCGAAGGCGAGCCCCAGCGAGCGGATCGCCGGGATCGCCGAGGCGGTCAGGCTCTCCTCGCCCTCGGCCGCGATCGACATCGTCCAGGTGATCGCGAGCACGTTGGATATCCCGATGCCGAGCCCGATGACGATCGACCAGACCGCCAGCAGCCACAGCGGATGGCTCTCGACGCCCACCGCCATTCCGGCAAGCCCGACGGTGGAGACCGCGAAGCCGAGCGCGATCGCCCGCCGGGTCGTTTCGCGTCCGGTCACGTGCGCCACCGCGAAGGAGCCCACCGACCAGGCGATCGACATCAGCATGTTGTAATAGCCCACCCAGAGCGCCGGCACGTCGTGCAGCGCCCCCAGCAGCAGCGGCAGGAACACCGACGGCGCGATCTGGGTGAAGGCGAGCGTCATGAACATCCAGTACGCGGCGCCCACGTCGGTCAGCGGCGACAGCGCGCGGCGCGGGAAGAGCGCGTTGTCCGAGCCCTCGTCCAACCGCATCGTGAACCGGAGCAGCGCGCAGGAGGCGATGACGAGCGCGATACCGGCCGGGATCGACTCGATCTGCCCGGCGGCGGCGACGCACAGGACGCCGGCCGCGATCAGCCCCAGCCGGCGGACCGGAAATCCCGCCCGCTTTCCCGGATCGCCCGACGGCGGCACGTAGCGCCAGCCGAGCGCGCAGACCAGGAGCGCGACGGGGATCGCGGCCCAGAAGGCTCCCCGCCACCAGTCGACGGCCGCGAAGAAGCCGGCCTCGGCCGGGCCGATCATCGCCGCCGCCACCCAGGTCGCGTTGATCAAAGCGAGGATGCGCCCGCGCAGCGGACCCTCGTAGATCTCGCGCACCAGCGCCATCGATTGCGAGAGCAGCAGCCCGCCGCCGAACCCCTGCAGCAGTTGTCCGGCGAGCAGGAAGGCCATCGACGGCGCCAGCGCGGCGACCGCGCTGCCCGCGACGAAGACGAGGCCGGACGCGACATAGCCGTGGCGCCGTCCGAGGGCGGCGCGGACCGGCGTGCCGCTCGCCGCGCCCACGATGGTCCCGATCAGGTACATCATCGCGGGCCAGGCGTAGTAGGCCGCCCCGCCGATATCCGCGATCACCGACGGCATCACGGTCGACAGCACGAAGGTGTTCACCCCGTGGAGGATCACCGCGAGGTTGAGCAGCACGGTGAACACGCGCCGCCCGCCCCGCATCAGGTCGAGCCAGCCCGCGCGCGCCGCGTCCCCGGTCTCGCTCATCGCGGGTTCAGGGCGGCGGCGCCCCGGTCATCGTCGGGCATCGCCGAAACGGGTCCCGAGGAAGGCGAGGGTCCGCCGGTGGGCGACGCCGGCCGCTTCCGCGTCGTGGCTGTCCTGCTCCGGGTTGAAGAACGCGTGGTCGGCGCCCGGATAGACGTGGAATTCGAGCTCCGGATGGGCGTCGCGGATCGCTTCCACCTCGTCGAACGGAACCACGGCGTCGCGGTCGCCGTAATGCAGGATCGCCGGGCATGAGGGGACGAGCGCGCGATGCTCGTAGACGTCGCTGCCGTAATAGATCGCCGCCGCGTCCGGGGCGAGGCGGGCGGCGGCGATCCAGGCCCAGGTCCCGCCGGTGCAGAACCCGGAGACGGCGACCGGCCCCGCCGGGCGGAGCGAATCCAGCGCGGCCGCGACATCCGTCAGCACCGTCGTCTCGGCGAGCCCCTCCCGTTGGGCCATGCCGCCGGCGCGCCCCGCCGCGTCGTAGCCGAAGACGATGCCCCTGCCGGCCCTGTCGTAGAGGGACGGCGCGACGGCCGCGATCCCCGCCCCGGCATAGAGGTCGCAGACATCGGCCATGTGGGACGTGAGGCCGTAGATCGCGTGCAGCACGACGATGCCGCCCAAGGGACGGTCGGGGGCCGAGCGCCACGCTTCGAACGTGTGCCCGTCCCGGGCGGTGAGGGCGATGCGGTCGGCCAAGGCTTCCTCGCGGGCTGTCGCGGAACGCGCCATTCAACGGCAACGGCGACGCCGTGTCACGCGTCGTCCCGCTGGACTCGAAACGCGGGTCGCCCGATATTTCAAGGGCCCGCAAGCAACGTTCCCGGGAGACCGACGATGGATGTCCGCGCGATCCTCAGGGCGAAGGGCGGCGAGGTCGCCACGGTGCCGCCCGACACCTCGATCGCCGACGCGGTGGCCGAGCTCGCGGAACGGATGATCGGCGCGCTGGTCGTCACCGACGGTGGCGGGGCGCTGGTCGGGATAATCTCGGAGCGCGATATCGTGCGCGGTCTCGCCGAACAGGGCGCGGCCTTCCTCGGCTGCCGCATCGACACCTGCATGGCGAGCCCGGTCGAGACCTGCTCGCCCGGCGACAGCGACCGGGAAATCCTCGCGCTGATGACCGACCGGCGGTTCCGGCATTTGCCGGTGGTCGAGGACGGCAAGCTGATCGGCATCGTCAGCATCGGCGACGTGGTCAAGAGCCGCATCGACGGGGTGATGGCCGAGGCGGACGCGCTGCGCGACTACATCGTGCGCGGCTGAGCGGATGGCGGAGACGCGGATTCTCGTCGAAGGCGCGCTGGTCTACGACCACGACGGAGATTGCGACCGTCCGGCGCCGCTCGACATCCTGATCGAGGGGGCGCGGATCGCGCGCGTGGAACCCGGGCTCCGCGCCGCGCTCGCCGCCGGCCCGCCGCCCGACCGGATCGTCGACGCGCGGCGCCGGCTCGCGGTCCCCGGTTTCGTCAACGCGCACTACCACTCGCACGACGTGCTGCTGAAGGGCATGTTCGACCCGATGCCGCTGCAGATGTGGTTCGTCAACGCGCTGCCGCCGCAATACCCGATCCGCAGCGTCGAAGAGGTGCGCGCGCGGACGCTGCTGGGCGCGGCCGAATGCCTGCTCGCCGGGATCACCGCTGTGCAGGACATGCTGACCCTCTATCCTTTCGACGACGCGCTGCTCGACGCCGTGCTGGAGGCCTATGACGAGATCGGCATCCGCACCGTCTTCTCGCTCCAGATCGGCGACAAACGCGCGATCGACCGCATCCCGTACTGGTGCGACCTCGTGCCCGAGGAGTACCACCCGTATCTCGGCTCGCCGATCGGCGTGGCGGGCGGCGAGAGCCCGCTCGACACGGTGCGCCGGCAGATCGACCGGGTCGGCCTGGAGCGCGAGCGCTTTTCGTGGGCGCTCGGCCCGACCAGCGCGATCATGTCCTCGCCCGAACTGCTGGCCGGCATCGCGGAACTCTCTGAAGCGCACGACCTCCCGGTGCTGACCCACATGTACGAATCGCGGCCCGAGGTGATCGCGACGCGCACGCATCTCGCCGCGCATTCCGGCTCGCAGATCGAATACATCCGCGCCGCCGGGTTGCTCGGCCCGCGTCTCGCGCTCGCCCACTCGATATGGTTCGCCGAGAACGAGATCGCCGCGCTGGCCGAGGCCGGCGCCCGCGTCGTCCTCAACCCGGCGAGCAACATGAAGTCCAAGTCGGGCGTGGCGCCGATCCAGCGCTACCGGAAAGCCGGGGTGGAGATCGCGCTCGGCTGCGACAACTGCGCCTGCTCCGACGTGCAGAACATGTTCCAGTCGATGAAGCTCTTTTGCGGGCTCGCGGCGATCAGCGACACCGGCCTCGATACGCCGGACGCGCCCGAGGCGATGCGCGCGGCGACGCTCGGCGGCGCGGCGGCGGTCGGTCTCGCCGGAGAGATCGGCGCGATCGCGCCCGGGATGAGGGCCGATCTCTGCCTCTACGATCTCGGCAGGCCGACGCTGCTCCCGCTCAACAGCGCCGCGCGGCAGATGGTCTATACCGAGACCGGGGCGGCGCTCGACACGGTCATGGTCGAGGGCCGGATCGTGGTCGAGGAGGGCCGGCTCGTGACCGTCGACGCCGATGCGCTGCGCGACTCGGTCGAGGCCGTGATAGGCGGCCTGCGCGCCGACCAACGCGAGGTCGCGGCCCGGTTCGAGACCATCCGGCCCTGGCTGCTCGAAGCGTGGGAAAAGAGCTGGGAAACCGACATCGGCATGGACCGCTATGTCGGAGACGCGCCGCGCTGACCCCGTCGCCGGCAAGCGTTCACCTTACGCAAGTTTCATGTTCCGGTAAGACGCGCTTCAGGCCGCCGCGCTATCTCTCGCCCGAGGACAAATTCGGGAGAGTGAGCCATGACTGCCTCTTTGACGCTCGACAAGCGAGTGCTGCACCGGGTGATCCTGCCCGGCGCGCTGGCTGCCGCGATGGCGACCGCGGCATCCGGCTTCGCCCATGCGCGCCCGGCGCCGGCGAGTTTCGCCGACGTTGCCGAACGGGTCGCGCCCGCCGTGGTCAACATCGCGACCGACCGGGGCTCCGCGCCGGCCAGCCTCGGGAAATCCGGGGATATGCCGAAATTCAACCCGTTCTTCGACCGCCCCGACGGATCGTTCCGCGAGTTCATGGAACGGTTCTTCGGCGGCAACATGCCCGATTTCCGGATGCCTCCGATGCGGCCGGACCACCGGATGTCCGCCGTCGGCTCCGGCTTCATCGTCGACGGCGACGGCCACATCGTGACCAACAACCATGTCGTCGCCGGCGCGCGCAGCATCCGGGTCAGGCTGCATGACGGCGACAGCTTCGAGGCAAGGCTGCTCGGCCGCGACGCGAAGACCGACCTGGCGCTGCTGAAGATCGACGCCGGGCGGGCGCTGCCCTTCGTCGAGTTCGGCGATTCCGACAAGATCCGCGCCGGCGACTGGGTGATGACAATCGGCAACCCGTTCGGTCTCGGCGGCTCGGTCACGGCCGGTATCGTGTCGGCGCGCGGGCGCGACCTGCGCGGCGGCTCGCTGGTCGACTTCCTGCAGATCGACGCCCCGATCAACCAGGGCAATTCCGGCGGTCCCGCCTTCGACGCGGCGGGCAAGGTGATCGGGGTCAACGCCTCGATCTATTCGCCCACCGGCGGCAATATCGGCATCGGCTTCGCGATCCCGTCCAACGACGCCAGGCGGGTGATCGCCGCGCTCAAGGCCGACGGCAAGATCGAGCGCGGCTGGCTCGGGGTGCAGATCCAGCCGGTCACGCCCGACATCGCCGAGAGCCTCGGCATGACGGAAGCGGGCGGCGCGCTGGTGACCTCGCTCGTCGAAAAGGGCCCGGCGCGCGACGCGGGCCTCAAGCAGGGCGACATCATCGTCGAATGGGACGGCAAAGCGGTCGAGAAGTTCCGCGACCTGCCGCGCCTCGTCGCCGGTACAAGCCAGGGCAAGGTCGTCGAAGTCGCGATCCTGCGCGAGGGCGAGAAGATGACGCTCCCGGTCACCACCGGGTCGATGCCGACCTCCGAAAAGGTCGCGAGCGTGCCTGCCAAGCCGGCGAAGGAGGGACTCGCGGGCACCGGCATCACGGTCGCCGATCTCGACCCCGCCGCGCGGTCCCGCTTCGGGGTCGACGAGGCGGCCAGCGGCGCGCTCGTCAGGCATGTCGCTCCCGACAGCCCGGCCTGGACCCGGGGCGTGCGCGCGGGCGACGTGATCGAGCGCGTCACCTACACCCCGGTCAAGTCCGCCGCCGACGCCGTCGAGGCGGTCGAACAGGTCCGCAAGGACGGCCGCAAGGCGGTGCTGCTGACCATCGACCGCAAGGGAGAGGATCGCATCGTGGCGATCCGCTTCGCCGACGCGTAGAGTAGGCGCGAGGTCCGCGCGACCGGACGGCAGGGGAGCCGGGGCCGCAGCGGCGGTCCCGGCTTCCGCCTGTCCGGCCGGCGGCGGCGCCATGGTCCAACCGGTTCCGCAATGCGCGCTTTGATCGTCGAAGACGACACCGAGACGGCGGGGTTCATCGCCAAGGGGCTCGCCGAAGGCGGGTTCGCGGTCGATGTCGCCCATGACGGGCGCGACGGCCTCGTGCTCGCGCTCGGCAGCGACTACGACGTCGCCGTGATCGACCGCATGCTGCCCGAACTCGACGGCATCGCCATCGTCGAGGCGATGCGGAGCTCCGGCCGCGCGACGCCGGTGCTGTTCCTGAGCGCGAAAGGCGAGGTCGCAGACCGGGTCGCCGGGCTGGAGGCCGGGGCCGACGATTACCTGGTCAAGCCGTTCGCTTTCTCGGAGCTGCGCGCCAGGGTCGACGCGCTGCTCCGGCGCGGCGCGGCGCCGGCGAAGGAGACGGTGCTGCGGGTCGGCGATCTCGAGATGGACCTGCTGGCGCGCCGCGTGACGCGGGCCGGCCGCGCTATCGAACTTCAGCGGCGCGAGTTCCAGCTCCTCGAAAGCCTGATGCGGAACGCCGGCCGCGTCGTGACCCGGACGATGCTGCTGGAGAACGTCTGGGATTACCATTTCGATCCCCAGACGAACGTCATCGACGTTCATATCTCGAGGCTCCGCCGCAAGGTCGATGCCGGCGCCGACCGCCCGCTCATCGAGACCGTGCGCGGCGCGGGATACAGGCTCCGTGCAGAGAATTCCTAGCCCGCATTTCTCGCCGGTGTCACGGCCTGTGTCGCGTCCGGGCGCCCGATCCGTCAGGAGCGGGCCGAATAGCGTAGCGGGGACTACGGTCAAGGCCCGCGACGCCGCGGGCGGGCGTCCGGGCGCGACCCTTCGGGCGGCGCTGTGCGGCCGACAGGGTGCGTCGAGCCGCTTGCCCGATGTCCCCGCATCGCGCCGCGCGGCTCTCCTGCCCTGTCGGCCGGACAGCGCCGCGCAGGCCATGACACCGGGAAGAAATGCGGGCTAGCCCGCCCCCCGCCGCAGCACCGCGATATAGATCAGCGCGGTCGCGAACATGATCAGGCTATAGGTCGCCGCCGGCACGGTCGCGAGCCCGCCGCCGAACAGGAGCACGGCGACCGCGATCGCGAGCGTTCCGTTCTGCAGCCCGCATTCGATCGCGATGGCGATCCTCTGGGTCGGACCGGTCGCGAACATCCTCGCCAGGAGATACGCAATCGCCATCATCAGCAGGTTGAGGACCAGCGTGACCAGCCCCGCTTGCGCGAAATAGGGGACGATGTTGGCGCGCTGATCGTAGATCGCGCCGGCGAGCACGAGCACGAACAGCACCGCGGAGATCTTGCGCGCGGCCGGTTCGAACCGCAGCGCGAAGCCTTCCGCGAAACGGCTGACGAGCAGGCCGATCAGGACCGGAACGGCGACGATCAGGAACACGCTGACCGCCGTGCCGGCGACGGAAATGTCCCTGCCGGTCTGCTCTCCGATGAACTGGCCGTATGCGAAGACCACGATTATCGGAATGGTGATCACGCTCAAGAGGCTGATTACCGCGGTCAGCGAGATCGACAGCGCGACGTCGCCGCGCGCAAACGCCGTCAGG
>JAJEHI010000056.1 GCA_022823775.1 Defluviicoccus sp.
CGGCGGAGTTGTTCCGCGTTCGGTCCGCCGGGGGCCATCGAAAAGATGCTGTCGACCGCGGTGTAATCGTGATAACCGAGCCGGGCGAGCGGCCGCAGCCGGGCGATATCGAGCTTGCCGTCGGCGGTGAGCGCGTCGTCCTCGATATGGACGCCGATCACCCGTCCGACAACCACATAGGAGGTGTTCTCGATCGTCCGGCCGGGCAGCACCATGGTCGCGTGGTAGAGGCATTCGAGGTGGACCGGCGAAGCCGCCACGCGCGGCGGCTTGACCAGCGCCGACGGCGCGGGCTTGAGCCCGGCAAGCTCCATCTCATCGACCTGGGCATCGACGAACTGGGCCGTCGTGTTCACCGCCTCGCGAAGATCCCAGGTCGCCATGTTGCACACGAATTCGCCGGTCTGCATGGCGTTGCGCGCGCTGTCCTTGGGATCGCCGCCCGGCCTCGGGCTGGCCGAGAACATCACGTAAGGCGGGTCGTAGCCCAGATTGTTGAACTGGCTGTAGGGCGCGAGATTGGGCACGCCGTCCGGATCGAGCGTGGACACCCAGCCGATCGGCCGCGGCACGACGATCGACTTGTAGGGATTGAAGGGCAGGCCGTGATCGGTCTTGCCGGGCTCGTAGAACATCTGTCTTTCTCCTACCAAAGAAGCTGTCCGCGTCCGCGAACGCCATTTCCTCGTGTGCCGGACGCCGCGGCAGCTCAGGTCCCTCGCGCCACTACCGGCACGTTGTCGATCAGCCGCGCCTTGCCGAGCCACGCGGCGGCGAGTGCGCGCGCTTCCGCCGTTATCGGGGCTTCCACGGGCCGCAGCGTCTCCCGGTCGACCACCGCGACATAGTCGACCGTTCGGAAGCCCGCCTCGACGATCGTCCGCCCGGCCTCGCGGATCGCCCGGGCGATATCGGCATCAGGCTCCGCCGCCCGTTCGGCGAGCGCGAGCAGCGCGCGGTTGAGGGTCGGCGCGGCGGCGCGTTCCGCGGCGCTCAGATAGACGTTGCGCGAGGACAGCGCGAGCCCGTCGGGCTCCCGAACCGTCGGCACGCCATGAACTTCCACGCCGAGATCGAGATCCCTGGCGAGCCGGCGGATGACCTGAAGCTGCTGGAAATCCTTTTCGCCGAACCATGCCGCGTCGGGCCGCACCATGTTGAACAGCTTGCAGACCACCGTCGCCACGCCCTCGAAATGCCCCGGCCGGAACGCGCCGCACAGCCCTTCGGTCAGGTCTCCGACCGTAACCGTCGTGGAGAAGCCTTCGGGGTAGACGCCGTCGCCGGGCGGGGCGAACAGGAGGTCTCCGCCCGCTTCCGCGATCAGCCGGGCGTCCCGCGCCTCGTCGCGGGGATAGGCCGAAAAATCCTCGCCGGGCGCAAACTGCTTCGGGTTGACGAACAGGCTGGCGACCACCCGGTCGGATCCGGCGGCGGCGGCCCGAACCAGCGCGAGATGGCCGTCATGGATCGCGCCCATCGTGGGTACCAGCCCGACCGAGATCCCTTCGGCGCGCCAGCCGGCGACGCGGCGGCCGATCTCCCCGGCCGCGCGGACGATCTCGATATTGCCGGATGCAGACATGTCGTCCGCTCTCGCCGATGCCCGAGACGGTTTCGGCGGGGGTCAGGCGAGCTTGGCGCGCTTGGGCACGCCGAAACAGTGCTCGGGACCCGGAAAGCGGCGCGTCCGGACATCCCGCGCGTAGGCCGCCGCCGCCTCGCCGAGCGCGTCGCCCAGCTCGGCGTAGCGGCGGACGAAGCGCGGTGTGAAGTCGGAGAAAAGCCCGGCCAGATCCTCGGTCACCAGCACCTGCCCGTCGCATCGGGGCGACGCGCCGATACCGATGGTCGGCACCGGGACCAGGTCGGTGATCTCTCCGCCGACCGGCTCGATCACGCCCTCGATCACCATCGAGAACGCGCCGGCATCGGCCACCGCCCTGGCGTCCTCGACGATTGCGCGGCCGTCTTCCTCTCCGCGCCCCTGCACCCGGAACCCGCCATAGGCATGGACCGATTGCGGCATCAGCCCGACATGGCCCATGACCGGGATCGAACGCTTGACGAGGAACTCGATCGTCGGCGCCATCTCGACCCCGCCTTCGAGCTTGACGCCGGCGCAGCCGGTCTCGGCCATCGCCCGGGCCGCGTTGCGATAGGCCTGGGAGGGCGATTCCTGGTAGGTCGCGAACGGCATGTCGACGATCACGCAGGCATGCTCGGAACCCCGGCGCACCGCCGCGCCATGGGCGATCATCATGTCGAGCGTCACGCCGAGGGTGGACTCGAGCCCGTAAACCACCATGCCGAGCGAATCGCCGACCAGCAGCATGTCGACATGGGGGTCGAGGATCTGCGCTTGCGGCGCCGTATAGGCGGTCAGCACCACGATGGGCTCGCCGCCCTTCCGGTCCCGGAGCTCGGGCACGGTCACGCGCCGTCCTCTGCTCGCCACGCTCATCTCAGCCCCTTGTTTCGCCTGTGCCGCCGCGTGCAATAGCCGGCGGGCCGCGACGGTTAGTTGTAGACCTTTTTCGCGCCGCGCGAAATGC
The DNA here is from genome assembly GCA_022823775.1 of Defluviicoccus sp. Taxonomy (GTDB): domain Bacteria; phylum Pseudomonadota; class Alphaproteobacteria; order MPNO01; family MPNO01; genus MPNO01. The sequence goes on from JAJEHI010000056.1 coordinate 2,556, forward strand.
CGTCCGCGATCGAGGCGTTCGGCGACGGGCGGGGAAATGTTCTATTGTCCGGACCATGGCAAGCCTCGACCCGGCCCCCGCGATCGACGATGCCGCCGACCGGCCAACGGTCCGGCTGGCCCCCGGCCGCCACAAGCGGGTGCGCGCGGGCCATCCCTGGGCCTATTCCAACGAGATCGCGATGACGCCGGAGGCGAAAGCGCTGCCGCCGGGCGCGATCGTCCGCCTCGAGGACAGCGCCGGCGGAGCGCTCGGCGCGGCGACGTTCAATCCGCGGCCGCTGATCAGCGCGCGAATCCTGACCTCTGACCCCGATGCCGCGATCGACCGCCGGTTTCTCTCCCGCCGGATCGCCACGGCGCTGGCATTGCGCGAACGCCTGTTCGAGGCCCCCTGTTACCGCCTCGCCTGGTCGGAGGCGGACGGTCTGCCGGGCCTCGTGCTCGACCGCTACGGCGACGTCGCGGCGGCGCAGCTCAACACCGCCGGCATGGACCGTCTCGCCGAAGAGCTGGCGGAGGCGCTGTTCGAGACGGCGGGGCTGCGCTCCATCGTTTTCCGCAACGACACCGTGGCGCGCGCGCTGGAAGGGCTGCCGTCCGAGATTTCCCATGCCGGCGCGCCCGTCGGGGCGCCGGTGGAGATCGTCGAGAACGGGGCACGGTTCGCGGTCGACCCCGCCGCCGGGCAGAAAACCGGCTGGTTCTACGACCATCGCGAAAACCGCGCACGGGTGGCGGCGCTCGCGCGCGACATGGATGTGCTCGATGCCTACAGCTATGTGGGCGGCTTCGGAATCCAGGCCGCCGGCGCGGGCGCGCGTTCGGTGCTTTGCCTCGACCGGTCGCAGCCGGCTCTCGAACTCGCCGCCGATTCCGCGAAACGCAACGGCGTCGCCGGCGTCTGCGAATTCCTTCGGGGCGACGTCTTCCGGACGCTTGAGGAATTCCTGCGCGACGGGCGAAGCTTCGACATCGTCGTCTGCGACCCGCCGGCATTCGTCAAGTCTAAGAAGGACCTGGCGAGCGGGCTCAAGGGTTACCGCAAGCTGATCCGCCTCGCGGCGGGGTGCGTACGGCCGGGCGGCTTTCTGTTCGCCGCCTCGTGCTCGCACCATGTCGACGCGGGACAGTTTGCGGAGGCCGTGCGCGGAGCTCTGCGGAGCCTGAGGCGCGGCGGGCGCGTGCTCCATCGCGGCGGCGCCGGGCCCGACCACCCGATCCACCCCTATTTGCCGGAGAGCGCCTACCTGAAGGCGATGCTCCTGCAACTCGACTGAAACGGAGGAAAACATGCTCAGGATTCTCGGCCGCGCGACCTCGTCCAACGTCCAGAAAGTCGTCTGGCTGTGCGAGGAGGTGGGCATCCCTTACGAGCGCGAGGACATCGGCGGCCCGTTCGGCGGCAACGACCGGCCCGACTATCTGGCGCTCAACCCGAACGGCCGGGTGCCGACCCTGATCGACGGCGATTTCGTGATCTGGGAATCGAACGCCTGTGTCCAGTATCTCGCCTCCCGGCACGCGACGGGCAGCTGGTATCCGGACGACCTGCAAACCCGCGCGCGGGCGGTGCAGTGGATGGACTGGTCGCTGGGCTCGCTCGCGCCGACCCATGTGCCGGCCTTCCAGGGCCTGATTCGAACGCCGCCGGAGCAGCGCGACCCGGAGGCGATCGCCCGCGGCCGCGATGCCTGGTCCAAGCTGATGGCGATGCTGGATGCCCGCCTCGCCGATCGCGCCTATATCACCGGAGATTCCATCACCATGGGCGACATGCCGCCGGCGGTGATTTCCTTCCGCTGGTTCAACCTCGACTTCGAGCGCGAGGACTATCCCAACGCAAAGCGCTGGTACGAGAGCATCGCGGCGCGGCCCGCCTTCGCCCGGCATGTCGTCGACATCGGACTCGCCTGATGCTCAGGATTCTCGGACGCGACACCTCGTCCAACGTCCAGAAGGTGCTGTGGGCGGCAGGCGAGCTGGGGCTCGAATTCGAGCGCGAGGACATCGGCGGCCCGTTCGGCGGCAACGACCAACCGGACTATCTCGCGCTCAACCCGAACGGCTACGTGCCGACCCTGATCGACGGCGACTACACTCTCTGGGAGTCGAACTCGATCGTCCGCTACCTCGCCGCCACGCACGGCGCGGGCACGCTGTGGCCGGCCGATCCGCGCGTCCGGGGCTCGGCGGAGCGCTGGATGGACTGGCAGATCGCGACGCTGAGCCCGATCATGGTGACGGTGTTCCGCGGCCTCGTGCGGACCCCGCCCGCGGAACGCGACATGGCGGCGATCGTGGCAGCGCGGGACGGCACCGCCCGGCTGTTCTCCATGCTCGATGCCGCGCTCGCCGGATCGGACTATGTCGCGGGCGACGAATTCACCGTCGGCGACATCCCGGTCGGCATCGCGGCCTATCGCTGGTACCGCCTCGACATCGAGCGCGAGGACTTCCGCAATCTAGAGCGCTGGTACCGGCGCCTGACCGAACGCCCGGCCTATCGCCAGCACATCATGAGGCCTCTCGCCTGATCCCGGCCCGGCGCCGATGACGCGGTTTCCGCCGGCGCTCCAGGGCGCCGTCTACATGATGCTCGCGGCAGCGAGCTGGACCGTAATGCTGATCCTGGTCCGCGCCCTGGGCGATGCGTATTCGACCTTCGAGGTTCTGTTCGTCCGCAATCTGGTGACGGTGGCCTTCATCGTCCCCTTGCTGGTCGGCAATCGCGGCGCGGCGTTCCGCACGAGGCGGATGCCGCTTCACTGCACCCGCGTCGTCTTCGCCTATATCGGGATCCTGGGGCTGTTCTACGGCCTGATCCATATCCCGGTCGCCGACGTGGTGGCGCTGAGCTTCACCCAGCCGCTCTTCATCGCCGTTCTTGCCGCGGTCCTGCTGGGCGAGGCCGTGGGGATCGCGCGCTGGCGGGCGGTCGCTATCGGCTTCGCGGGCGTTCTCGTCATCCTGCGCCCCGGTTTCGAGGAGATCGGGTTCGCGACGCTCGCGGTGCTCGCCTCGGCAGCCGCTTACGGGGTCTCCAATATCTGCATCAAGCGGCTCATGACCACGGATACTCCGGTCCAGAGCACGCTCTACGGCAATCTCCTGATGCTGCCGCTCTCGGCGCTGCCCGCGGCCTTCGTCTGGGTGACCCCGGGGTTCTGGGACGCGATCGCGATGATCGGCGTGGGACTCGGCGGGATGGGCGGGATTTACTTCGTCTCGCGCGCCTACGCGGCGGCCGATGCGAGCGCGGTCGTCCCCTACGACTTCCTCCGCCTGCCGTTGTCGGCGGGCGCGGCCTTCCTGCTCTTCGGCGAGACCAGCGACTTCTGGATGCCGCTCGGCGCCGCGATCATCTTCGCAAGCTCCTACGCCCTGGTGCGGATCGAGACGCGCGCGGCTAAGGCGGGTTAGTCCTCACTGCGACAACAATTGGCCGCGGAGTTCCTTCAGCGTTTCGGTGAAACGGGCGAGATCGGACGGATCGACCTCCACATCCAGCGATCCATGGATGAAACGATTTCGATCGGTCACGAGGTTCCGGAGAAGGTCCGCTTCGGTCGGCGTCAAATTGCCTTCGAAGGCCAGGACTTCCACAAGGCGGCCGGGCGTCTGGGCGCGTTCGAATTTCCCCGGCAGCAACTTCCGACCCAACGCCTCCAGCGTCGCCCACGCCCTGAGCAGGGCGAGTTGGTCCAGCCCCTTCCCGCTCAGCTCTTCGACCTCGCGGATCGAGGCATCGATGCTCGACACGGCTACAGGCTCGACCGGTTCCGCCGCTCTCTTCGGCCGGGCGTAATAGACCCGTAAATCCCAACCGGAGTCCTCGTCGAACCGGCGCTGTATTTCGTCGGGTGCGGATTTGGCGGACATGCCCTCCAGATTCACCTCGATCGCCAAGTTCATTGGCTTCCCGAGTGCGATCGCGTCTGGACGATATTCGCCCACGAAGCGGGGAAGGTGATCGGCTAGCGACTCGGTATGGACTTCATAATCCGCCGCCTCCAGATCGCGGAGGATCCCAAGCAAGAGCAACCGAGACTCGCCATGGGAGTGAATCATGACAGTTCCTCGAACGGATCGTCGGATATTCGCACATAGAGTATCGGCCTGTCTCCGCCGAGCGCCTCTTTCAGCCGGGCGCTCGGAGAGGCGAAGGGAAACACGCGCTCGGGTTCGAATTTCTGAACGACCACGCGCTCCACCTGCCGGTCGTCGAGATAGATATGCCGGGCCAGGGCGTCCAGAACCAGCTTCACGATATTGTCCACATCCCCCTGCATCGGACGGTCGGGAAAAAAGAACGATGTCGCCGCGATTCGACCGCCCGTTGCCCAATGATCCTCCGGCAACGCGTTGAAGCTCGCTTCCCTTACGCGCCGTTTCCAGTCGTCGCGCGATCTTGCATGCCTCGACTGGAACGAAACCGGTGTTCCGGCCACAAGAAATTCTATCGGAAATTGTAGTTCCATGCGCGCTTGACCAAGGTGGAACCGCTACCGGTCTTCAAGGAGTTGGACGTCCTAGACGATCCCCGCCTCGGCGAGGCGGGTGCGCTCTTCTTTCTCGATGCCGAGGAGGCCCCCGAGGATCTCCGCGTTGTGCTCGCCGAGCGCCGGACCGGTCCTCCGCACGGCGCCGGGCGTGTCGGAGAGCTTCGGTGCGACGTTCTGCATCCGCATCGGGCCGAACACCGGATCGGCGATGCGCACGATCGCCTCGCGCGCCTTGAAATGGGCGTCGGCCAGCATGTCGGGCGCGCGGTAAATGTCGCCGTTGGGAATGCCGTGCTCGTTCAGCCGCTCGATCAGCGCCGGCGCATCCAGCGTGGCGGTCCAGGCAGCGATGCGCTCGTCGAGCTCCTTCTGGTTGTTGCCCCGCGCGGTGTGGGTGGCGTAGCGCTCGTCGGCCGCCAGCTCCGGCTCGCCCATGGCCTCGGCGAGGCGGCCGAACACGCTGTCCTGGTTGGCGCCGATCAGCACCATCTTGCCTTCCCTGGTGGGGTAGACGTTGGACGGCGCGATCATCGGCAGGATCGAGCCCGTGCGCTCGCGCACATAGCCGCCGATGTCGTACTCGGTGACTAGGCATTCCATCACCGCCAGCACCGCCTCGTAGATCGCGCTGTCGACCATCTGGCCGCGCCCGCTGCGTTGCCGGTTGTGGATCGCCATCACCGCGCCCAGCGCCGCGAAGGTCGCGGCCAGCGTGTCGCCGATCGAGATCCCCGTCCGGCTCGGCGGGGTCGCCGGATCGCCCACGACATAACGCAGGCCGCCCATCGCCTCGCCGATCGCGCCATAGCCCGCGCGCTGGGAATAGGGCCCGGTCTGGCCGTAGCCCGAGACGCGCACCATGACGATGCCGGGGTTGATTTCGGCCAGCCGGTCATAGCCCAGGTTCCACCGCTCCATCGTGCCGGGGCGGAAATTCTCGATCAGGATGTCGGACCGCGCGACCAGACGGTGGACGATGTCCTGGCCTTCCTCCTCGCGCGCGTTGACGGTCACCGATTTCTTGTTGCGGGCCAGCACCGGGAACCAGAGCGCCTTGCCGTGCGGCTTCTCCGCTCCCCATTCGCGCATCGGATCGCCCCGGCCGGGCTGCTCCAGCTTGATCACCTCGGCGCCGAAATCGGCCAGCAGCTGGCCGCAGAACGGCCCGGCGATGAGCTGGCCCATCTCCAGCACCCGCAAGTCGCTTAGCGGACCTTTCCGGTCTTCGGGATCGATCGGCATGGTCAGGTCTCCGAACGGCGCGGAATCATCGTGGGACCCCCGCCGGGGTGTCAACGGCGCCCGGCGGGGTCAGGAAGCGGGCGCGAGCCGGGACGACAGGAATCCGCGGCCGATTTCGATGCCGGCATCGTCGATGCCGTGGCCGAGACCGGGCCTGACATGGGCGGCAACCGAAAACCCGTTCTCCTCGAGCGCGGCCTGGGCGTGCTGCAGACGATGGAGCGGCAACAGCTCGTCGGAATCGCCATGCACGAGCACGACCGGCGGGCGGGAGACCGTTTCCGCCGCCAGCAGGTCCGCCCCTTCGAGGCGTCCGGAATAGCCGAGCACGCCGGCGCAGGGCGCGGGCCGCCTCGGCGCGACGAATAGGGACATCATCGTCCCCTGGCTGAAACCCAGCAGCGCGAGACGGTCGTCGGCGATGCCGAGCGCGGCGCATCGGTCGTCGATGAACGCGTCGAGGATCGCGGCGGCGTGTCGAATCTCCTCCAGCCGCGAGACCGGATCCTCGTTCCAGACGTTGAACCACTGGCGCCCGAACGGCGCCATCTCGCATGGATAGGGCGCGTGCGGCGAGACGAAGGCGGCGCCCGGCAGCACCTCGGCGAAATAGGGCGCGAGACCGATCAGGTCGTTGCCGTCGGCGCCGTAGCCGTGCACCAGCACGACCAGCGAGTCGGGAGCCCCGCCCGACGCGGGCCCGGCCTCGGGCCCGGCAAGTTCGATAAGTTCCGCCATCCTGCTCCCGGATCGGTTATCGCGGCCGGGCAGGCGGAAGCCCGCCCGGCCGCTTCGTGGCTGGGACCCGAGTCACTTCTTGCAGGGCAGAGACGGGTGCTCCTCGAGCAGGACCCACTTCCCGTCCTTCATCGTGAGGACATAGCCCGGGAGCTGGGCGTCGCCGTTGCTCTCGAAGCAGATTTTCCCGATGAGCCCGTCATAGGTCAGCTTGCCGAGCGTATCGCGGATCGCCGTCCGCTCCGCCGCGAGTTTCGACGGATCGCCGGTGATCTTGGCAGCCTCCATCACCGACTTCAGGACATACATCGTGTCGTAAGCGCTGACGTCGACATGATGCGGGAACGGCTTCTCGATGCCGAGCTTCGCCGCGGCCTCGACGAACTTCCTGGAGAAGGCGCGGGAGCGCTCGTCCCTGTCATAGAAGAAATAGGTGATGAATACCGAGCCGTCGCCGGCCTTGCCGAACTTCTCGATGATCTCGGGATCCGCCCAGATCTGGGAACCGATCAGGGGCGTCTGGATGCCCTGGCGGCGGATTTCCTTGAGAACCCGGATGGCGACGGGGGTGATCGTCGCGACGCCGATATAGTCGAGTTTCTTGCCCTTGAGCTCGGAGACCTGCGGCGCGACATCGAAGGCCTTGGACGGGAAGCCGAGCGGCCCCGTGATCTTCACCCCTTCCTTCTCGAAGATCGGCTTCATGATCGCCAGGCCGACCGCTTTCGAGACCACGTCGTCGGTGCCGTACATGATCGCCACCGACTTCTTCAGGGCGTTGCGCTTCTTGAGAGTCTTCACGACCCGGAGGAACTGGAGGTATTCGCTCTCCGTCAGGCGGAACGCATAGGAGAACTTGTCGGCCAGGCCCGGCGCCGACGACGCGTTGGGAATCTGGACGATTTTCTCCCGTTCGCCGGCCGCGAACGCAATGCGGGCCTCGCTCGAGGAAAACGGCCCGATGACGGCAAGCGCCTTGTCGTCGCGCGCGAACTTGCGCACGGCCACGACGGCCTGCTTGGGATCCCCCGCGGTGTCGAACTTGACGATCCGGACCTTCTTGCCGTTGATCCCGCCGGCGGCATTGATCTCCGCGGTGGCGATATCGACCGCGACCTCGGTCGTTTTGTTGATCGTCGAGTAGAGACCGGTTCTGCCGAAGCTCAGGCCGATCACGATCTCGTTCTGCGCGAACGCCGGCGCCTGGCCGGCCGTCATGGCGGCGAGGACCGCCCCGACGCCCAGCAACGCGTTTCTCACAAGAGACTTCATTCGATTTCCTTTCGTGGGACTGGTTACGAACTTGCCCGGTCGGATTGTCCGCCGAGATACGCTTCTTCGAGTCGGGAATCGCTCGAGAGATCCTTCGCGCGTCCTTTCAACACGATCGCTCCGAGTTCGAGCACGTAGCCGCGCCGTGCCGTCGCCAGGGCCATGCGGGTGTTCTGTTCGACCAGCATGATCGCCAAGCCTTCGCGGTTGAGGTCCCGTATCAGGTCGAACAGCTGTTTTACCAGAATGGGGCTGAGCCCGAGAGAAGGCTCGTCGAGCATCATCAGCTTGGGCTTGGCCAGCAGGGCGCGGCTTATCGCCAGCATCTGTTGCTCGCCGCCGGACAGTACCGACGCCGGCATGTGTCGGCGTTCCGCGAGGTTCGGAAAACGCTCGTAAATCGCCTCGGTCTCGCGCTCCGGATCGTCGTTGCGGCACCATGCGCCCATCAGCAGATTTTCGTGCACGGTCAGGCTGACGAAGATCTGCCGCCCCTCGGGAACCATGACGAGTCCGGCCTTGACGCGCCTGGGCGCGGACCAGCCGGAGATGTCGGTCCCGTCGAACGCTATCGTTCCGTCCGCGCGCACCGTGCCGAGCAGAGCCTTGAGCAGGGAACTCTTGCCGGCGCCGTTCGCGCCCAGCACGGTGACGATCTCGCCGTGATCGAGGCTCACGCTGGCCGTCTTGACGGCATGGTTGCGCCCGTAGCGGACGTTGACCTCCCTGGCGTCAAGAAGCATCGGCGACATTTTCCCCGGGGGCGGTTTCCTCGGTCCCCAGATAGGCCTCGAGCACCACCGGAGAGCGGTGAACCTCCTCCGGCGATCCCTCGAATATCTTCCGTCCGAAATTGAGGACGACGACGTGGTTGCAGAGGTTGCGGACGAAATGCATGTCGTGTTCGACGACCAGAATGGTGACCCCGGATTCCGACACCTGTTCCAGCAGCTCCTGCAACTGCCGGGTCTCGACGTCGTTCAGACCCGCGGCCGGCTCGTCGAGCAGCAGGAGTTCGGGCCGCGAAACCATTGCCCGGACCACTTCGATCCGTTTCTGGACTCCATAGGGAAGGTTGGCGACGACTTCGCCGGGATGGGTGCCGAGACCGGCATTCTCCAAGGCGGCTTCCGCCTCCGCGCGCCACCGGTTCCGGGAGATCAGACCGAGAGGGAACAGGAGGTCGCGGAGCGAATGCGCGCGGGCGTGCTGTCCCAGCATCACGTTCTCGACCGTCGACAGATGAGGCATCAGGCGAATGTTCTGGAAGCTCCGCGACATGCCGTGGAGCACGCGGTCTTTCGACGGTATTTCGGTGATATCGGAGCCGGCCAGAACGACCGTGCCGGCATCCGCCGGATAAACGCCGCTCAGGAGATTGAAAATCGTCGTCTTTCCGGCGCCGTTGGGACCGATCAGCGCGGTCCGGCTGCCGCGCTCGACGTCGAAGGAGACATCGTCGATGACCTTCAGCCCGCCGAAGCTCTTGTGGAGGCCGGCGACGGCGAGGACGTTCTCGGCCATCGGCCTCACTCGCCCGCCGCCACGGTGCGGGCGCGGCGGCCCGACAGGTAGCCCGCGCACCGGTCCTGCATCGTTCTGGTCACCACGCCCTCGGGGCGGACCACCATCATCAGGACGATGAACATGCCGAAGAAGATGAAGCGGCTGTCGGCGAGCCAGTCGGATCCCATCTCGACGGCGAACTGCCGGAAGATTTCGGGAAGCACGGTAAAGAATGCCGCCCCCACGAGCGGTCCCCAGGCCGTCTGGGTGCCGCCGAGAAGCACGTAGAGAAGAATGTAGATGCTGAGCAGCACGTTGAAGGTCTGCGCCTCGACGTAATTGTAATGGTGTCCGTAGATCGCGCCGCCGAGACCGGCGAGCATCCCGCCGACGGTAAACGCGACGACCCTGGCGGTCCGGACATTCACTCCGAACAGCAGGGAGACGCTTTCGTCGTCGTGAATGGACCGGAGCGCGAGCCCGAGCCGGGTCGACATGAAGTAGAAGCAGAAAAGGACGACGGCGATGGCGACGCCCACGACGACTTCCACCGGCGCGTGGGCGTCGACCGGCATGCCGGCCGCCCCGCCGAGAAATTCCATGTTGATCGCGATGCCCGACACGACCTCGGCGAAGGCGAAAGTCGCCAGCACCATGTAGACGCCGCGGGTGCGCAGAATGGGCAATGAAATCGCGAAGCCGATGGCCCCGACGAACGCCATCGACAGGACGATGCTGAGCGCCATGGGCAGGCCGAGCCCGTCGGACCCGTTCAGCCAGCCGCTGGTATAGGCGCCGAGCGTGATGAATCCGGCGGCGCCGAGATTGAGCTGTCCGGACGCGGCCGGGAGGAATATGGCATAGGCGTAGATGACGCTCAGGCAGAGGATGATGAGCTGCGCCTCGATATAGCCGCTCATGTCAGAACTTGCCCTTGCCGATCGCGGTATGGCCGAACAGCCCGGTGGGTTTGACGACCAGGATCAGGAGGAGAAGCCCCCAGATCGGCACCTTCACGAAATCGGCGCCGACGATGTAGATCGAGAAGACCTCGAGGATCCCGACGAAAAGGCCGCCGACGACCGCGCCCCAGACGTTTCCGAGGCCTCCGAGCACCATCCCGGCGATCGCCACGGTCGCGACGGTATCGCCGATATAGGCGTCGATGCTGGTGTAGTTGATGGTGAAAAGGATCCCCGAGATTGCGCACAGGAGTCCGGTGATCACGTAGACCACCGGGACGATCCTGAGCACGTCGACGCCCATCAGTGTCGCGGTATCGGGCCTTTCGGCGATCGAGCGCAGCGCGCGGCCGAGCTTGGTTCGACGGATGACGTGGCTCAGCAGGAAGACAATCCCGAGCGACAGGCCGAGGCTGATGATCTGGGGGTAGCTGAAAATCAGGCTGCCGACGGTGAAGGTCGCGTTTCCGAACGGCGATTCGATCTGCAACGGGTCGGATCCCCACTGGCTGATCACCAGATGCTCGAAGATGATCAGAAATCCGAGGGAGCTGACCAAAGGAAGCGCATGCTCGGTGGCGTCGCCGTACTTGGCCTTCATGTAGCGGTAGGTGAAGCGCTCGATTATCAGCGAGACGAGACAAATGCTGACGATCGAAACGATCGCCCCGGCGATCCAGATATGATGCTCGCCGAAGACCGAGAACAGGAAATCGTTACCGAAGGGAAGGTTCCCCGTCATCGTGGCCCACATCATCATGGCCGCGAACATGAACAGGGCGGGGATCGTGAAGTTGAGAAAGTTCAGCATCCCGATGATCAACGTGAAGGCGACGGCGACCATCACGTAGAGACCGCCGAGCATCAGGCCGTTGATGAGTTGCTGAAGGAGGAGCATGCCGAACGAACGTGGATCGGTGGCGGAAAGCCGGCGCGAGACACCGGAATGACGCGCAGGGCCGGAACCTAGACTCGGGCCGGGCGTGTGTCCATGGAAGCCGCCGAAACGACAGGTGGCGAACCGTCCGCCTGTTCAACTCCCTCCGCCGCGCCGCCTCGTGTTGAGGTAATGGTGCCAGAGGATACGCGCGGCGACCGAGCGCCACGGGCGCCACGCCTCGCCGATCTCGTGCATCGCCGCCTCGTCCGGACGCGCGTCGAGCCCCCTCACCGCCCGCGCCGCCTCCTGTAGCGCGAGGTCGCGGGCCGGCCACACGTCGGGCCGCTGGAGCGCGCTCAGGAGGTAGATGTCGACGGTCCAGTCGCCGATGCCCTTGACCGGGATGAGGGCCGCGCGCACCGCGTCGTCGTCCGCGCGGCCCAGCTTGCGGAAATCCACCGTCCCGGCCGTGACCGCCTCCGCCAGCCCCTGCACGTAGCGGGCCTTCTGGCGCGACAGCCCGGCCTCCTTCATCCGCGCCTCGCCGAGCGCGAGGATGGCGCCGGGCTCGACCGCGCCGGCGCGTTCCTCCAGCCGGGCGAAGGTCGCCTTGGCCGACGCGAGAGACACCTGCTGCTCCAGGATGAGCAGCACCAGGGTCGCGAACCCCTGGGGGCGCTTCCACCTCGGCGGAGCGCCCCAGGCAGCGACGACATCGCCGAGCGCGGGATCGCGGTCCGACAGTTCGGCAACCGCCTCGGCATAGGAAGCGTTGGTCAGGGCGCGGCGCATGGGCGGATCGAAGCAGCGTGTCGGCGATATTTTCGACCGCCGCTCTATGGCATAGAACGGTGGCCATGGCAAAAGGCGGACAACGCGGCGCGGTTACCCGGTTCGCACCCAGCCCGAGCGGGTTCCTCCATTTGGGGCACGCCTATTCGGCCCTGTTCGCGCAGGCGACCGCCGGGGAGAACGGCCGGTTCCTGCTCCGCATGGAGAACATCGATCCCGGCCGCTGCCGACCGGAATACGAGGCGGCGATCCGCGAGGACCTCGAATGGCTGGGCCTCGGCTGGGAGGCGGGAGTCCGGCGCCAGTCCGACCATATGGACGATTACGCCCGGGCGCTGGAAATTCTCCACGGGACGGGGCTGCTTTATCCGTGCTTCTGCACCCGCGCCGCGATCAGGGCCGAGATCGAACGCTCCGGCGCCGCGCCGCACGGGCCCGACGGCCCGGTCTATCCCGGCATCTGCCGCGAGCTCCCCCGAGCGGAAACGCGGGATCGGATCGCGGCGGGAGAAGCCCATGGGCTCCGCCTCGACATGGCGCGCGCCAAGGCGGCCGCGGGCCCGCTGGTCTGGCACGACCGCGAACGGGGACGCGCCGAAGCCCGCCCGGAACTCTTCGGCGACGTGGTGCTTGCCCGGAAGGACACGCCGACCGGCTACCACCTCGCGGTCACGGTCGACGACCACCTGCAGGGGATAACCGTCGTGACCCGGGGGGAGGATTTGCTGCCGGCAACCCACGTCCACCGGCTGCTGCAGGCTCTGCTGGGGCTCGACACGCCGGAATACCGGCACCACCGTCTGCTCACCGACGACGCCGGACAGCGTCTCGCCAAGCGGCACGACAGTCTCTCGCTCCGTTCCCTTCGGGAGCGCGGCCTCACCGCCCGGGAGGTCCGGGCGATGGCCGGTTTCGGGGAGGCGTAGCCCGCTACGCCGTCGGCAGGACGTAGTCCTTGTAGTCCTCGCGGAGCTGCATCTTGAGCAGCTTGCCGGTCGCGGTGTGCGGCAGCTCGTCGACGAAGACCACGTCGTCGGGCACCCACCAGCGCGCCACCTTGCCCTCGAAATAGGCGAGCATGTCCTCGCGGGAGAGTTCCGCGCCCTCGCGGCGGACCACCACGAGCAGGGGGCGTTCGTCCCATTTGGGGTGGCTGACGCCGATGGAGGCGGCTTCGGCGACGTCGGGATGTCCGACGGCGATGTTTTCGAGATCGATCGAGGAGATCCACTCGCCGCCCGACTTGATGACGTCCTTCGACCGGTCGGTGACCTGCATGTTGCGCGTTTCGTCGATGGTGGCGACGTCGCCGGTCGCGAACCAGCCATTGTCGTCGTGGGTGTCGGACCCGCTTTCCTTGTAATAGGCGCGGCACACCCACGGCCCGCGCACCTTGAGCATGCCGAAGGCGACGCCGTCCTCGGGGAGCGTGTTGTCGTCGTCGTCGACGATCTTCATCTCGACGCCGAAGAACACCCGCCCCTGCTTGACCTGGCGGTCGCAGAACCGCTCCGGCGTCTCGTCCTGCATCCCGTGCGGCGGCGTGTTGATCGTCCCGAGGGGAGACATCTCGGTCATGCCCCAGGCGTGCCGCACCTCGATGCCGTAGCGGTCGAGGAACGCCTCCGTCATCGCCCTCGGCACGGCCGACCCTCCGATGACCAGCCGCTTGACGGTGGAAAGCGTCTTGCCGGATTCCTCCAGGTACTGGAGCAGTCCCAGCCACACGGTCGGAACGCCGGCCGAGATCGTGACCCTCTCGTTCTCCAGCAGCTCATGAATGGAGGCGCCGTCGGCGAGCGGGCCGGGCAGCACCAGCTTCGCGCCCATCATCGGCGTGAAATAGGGGAACCCCCAGGCGTTGACGTGGAACATCGGGACCACCGGCATGGTGGTGTCGGCGGCGGACACGTCGATGACGTCGGGCAGCGCCGCCGACATCGCGTGCAGAACCGTCGAACGGTGGCTGTACAGCACGCCCTTGGGATTCCCGGTGGTGCCGGAGGAATAGCAGAGCGACGACGCGGTGTTCTCGTCGAAGGAGGGCCACTCGAAGTCCTCCGAGGCGCCTTCCATCAGCGTCTCGAAGCAGAGCGCGCCCGGCAGGGCCGTCTCCGGCATGTGGGCCTCGTCGGTCATGACGACGTAGGCCTCGACCGTCTCGAACTTGTCCGCGAGATCCTCGACCAGCGGGACGAAGGTGAGGTCGAGGAACAACACCCTGTCCTCGCCGTGGTTGACGATATAGGCGATCTGCGCCGGGAAAAGACGCGGATTTATGGTGTGGCAGACCGCCCCTGAGCCGGAGGCCGCGTAGTAGATTTCGAGATGCCGCCAGGTATTCCAGGCGAGCGTCCCGACCCGGTCGGAAGGGCCGACGCCGAGGCCCTTGAGCGCGTTGGCGAGC
>JAJEHI010000042.1 GCA_022823775.1 Defluviicoccus sp.
CGGGCGAACGGAGAGGCCAGATGGTTCTGTTTCGCCCGAAAACGCGATCCGAGCTGCGCACGGGCCGTTCGTGGCCTGCGAATCCGCTCGTATTCGGCGAGCGCCGCATCGGGATCGCCGGACGCCCATGAGACGGCTTCCGCGAGAATGCAGCCGTCCTCGATGGCCATGCAGGCACCCTGACCCAGATAAGGCAACATCGGGTGAGCGGAATCGCCGAGCAGCGTCACGCGCCCCTCGGTCCATCTGTCGAGCGGATCGCGGTCGTAGAGCGCCCACTTGTAGTATTTGTCGCTGGCTTCGATCAGTCCCAGCAGGTCGGCGTTCCACCTGGCATAGGTCTCCATCAGCTCGGACCGGTCGCATTCGTGAGTCCACGATTCTTCGGTCCAGCCGTCGCTGTCGCGATGGGCGACGAAATTGACCAGGCTGCCTCCGCTGCGGACCGGATAATGCACGACATGGCCGTGCGGTCCCCACCACGCGACCATCTGGCGCGCGAAGGCCGGGTCGGGGAGCGCCTCGCCGGGGACCAGACCGCGCCAGCAAATGCAGCCCGTGAACCGCGGTTCGACATGACCGAAAAGACTGTCGCGGACCGCCGAATGAATCCCGTCCGCGCCGATCGCGATATCGGCTTCGACGGATGTACCGTCGGCGAAATGCGCGACCGCATGGCGGGCGCGGGTCTCGGCGCCGGTACATTCGGCACCCAGGCGAAACGCGCTGTCGGGCAGCTCCCTGATCAGCAGAGCCAGCAGATCGGCGCGGTGCATGGTGAGAAACGGCGCACCGTAGCGCGCGGCGACATCGCCGGACCGCTTCGGTCTGGCGATCACGCGGCCGCTGCGGAAACTTCGGATAAGCTGTTCCTCCGCCTGAAACCCGATTTTCAGCGCGGCGTCTTCGATGCCGAGATACCGGAACGCTTTCAGCGCGTTGGGGCTGAGATTGAGCCCCGCGCCGATTTCGCCCAGTTCGGCGGATTTCTCGTAGACCGCGACCTCGAAACCGCGTCGATGAAGAGCCAGCGCCGCCGCTGCCCCGCCGAGCCCGCCGCCGATGACGGCTATTCTGGCCACCCGTGTCACATCAGCGGTTCCGGGTCGATTTCGCGAAGCGCAGGCCCATGAATTTGCCCTAGTTGGCGAGCCCCATCAGCCGGTCGGCGAAGGCTCCCGCCTCGAACGGCTGGAGGTCGTCTTCGGACTCGCCGACCCCGATCGCGTGCACGGGGAGCCCGAACCGCTCGGCGAGGGCCACCAGCACGCCACCCTTGGCCGTGCCGTCGAGCTTGGTGACGATCAGCCCGGTCACCTCGGTCATCTCCCGGAACACGCCGACCTGGGAGTGGGTGTTCTGGCCGGTCGTGGCGTCGAGCACCAGCAGGCAGCTGTGCGGCGCCGAGGGGTCGATCTTCCTCATCACCCGGATGATCTTCTGCAACTCCGCCATCAGGTCGGCGCGGTTCTGCAGCCGTCCCGCCGTGTCGACCAGCAGCACGTCCGCGCCTTCGTCGCGCGCCCGTTCGAGCGCGTCGAACGCCAGCCCCGCCGCGTCCGCCCCGGTCGGGCGCGACACCACCGGGCACCCCACCCGCTCGCCCCAGAGCTCGAGCTGGCTGACGCCCGCCGCCCGGAAAGTGTCGCCGGCCGCCATCATCACGCGTCTGCCCTCGTCCCCGAGCCGTTTCGCGAGCTTGCCGACGGTGGTCGTCTTGCCGGTCCCGTTGACGCCGACGACCAGCGCCACGTGCGGCCTGCGACCGGGATCCACCGCGAACGGCACCGCGACCGGCTCCAGTATGCGCGCGATGTCGGCGGCCAGCAGCGCGCGCACCTCTTCGCCGTCCAGCCCCTTGTCGACGCGCTGGCGCGACAGGGAGGCGGTCAGCTTAGCCGCGGTCTCGACGCCCAGATCGGCGCTTATCAGCAGGTCTTCCAGCTCGCCCAGCGTCGTTTCGTCGAGCCTGCGGCCGGCGAAGATGCCGCCGATCCCGCCGGTGAGCCGTGCCGAGCTGCGCGCCAGCCCGGCGCTCAGCCGCCCGAGCCAGCCTCCCTCGCTCATCCTTCGAGAACGCCCCGGAGCACGCCGTCCGCGTGTCCCGCCACCCGCGCGGCAACGATACTGCCCGGCTCCGCCTTGCGGTCGAGCGCGATCCGGGCGAACTGCTCGGTGCGGCCACGGTCCGGGGTCTCGACCAGCACGCGCTCGCGCCGGCCGCGCCGTGTATCGAGGTGCCGGGCCAGCCTGTCGGCGGCCAGCCGGCGCAGCGCCGCCGCCCGCGCCTTTCGGATCGGACGCGGAACCTGCGGCATGCGTGCCGCCGGCGTGCCCGGCCGCTCCGAATAGGGAAACACGTGGAGCCAGGTGAGTCCGGCATCCTCGACCAGGGATTCGGTCTCTCCGAACATGCCATCGCTCTCGGTCGGGAAGCCCGCGATCAGGTCGGCGCCGAAGACCGCGTCCGGACGCAGGCCGCGCACCCGCTCGCAGAACCGGATCACGTCGGAGCGGCCGTGGCGGCGACGCATGCGCTTGAGGATCAGGTCCGATCCGGCCTGGACGCTCAGATGGAAATGCGGCATCAGCCGGTCGTGCTCCGCGATGGCGCACAGCAATGCGTCGTCGATTTCCGCCGGATCGAGCGAGGAGAGCCTGAGCCGCGGCAGGTCCGGCACCTCCGTGAGAATGCGCTGGACCAGTACGCCCAACCCGACTTCGCCGTCGAGGTCGCTGCCGTAGTCGGTGATGTCGACGCCGGTCAGCACCACCTCGCGGTATCCGTTTCCCGTCAGGCGGCGGATCTGGGCGACGACCTCGGCCGGCGGCACCGAGCGGTTGGGGCCGCGCGCGAAAGGGATGATGCAGAACGTGCAGCGATGGTCGCAGCCCTGTTGTATCTGGACGAATGCGCGGGCGCGGCCCTCGATTCCCTCGATCAGATGGGTCGCGCCTTCGCGCGCGGCCATGATGTCGCCGACCTGGCGGTCCGGCGCGGTGCCGCGATAGCCCCGCGCCGACAGCTTCTCCCGGTTGCCGATGACCCGGTCGACCTCCGGCATGGCGGCGTAACGGTCGGGCTCGAGCTGGGCCGCGCATCCCGTCACGACGATGCGCTTCAGCGGCGATGTCCGGCGCGCCCGGCGGATCGCCTGTCGCGCCTGTCGTTCGGCCTCCGCCGTTACCGCGCAGGTGTTGACGATCACCGCGTCGGTGAGACCGGCGTCCTCTGCCCGGCGGCGGATGATTTCCGATTCGACCGTATTCAGCCGGCAGCCGAAAGTGATGACCTCCGGCGCGCTCATGCCAGCAACGCCCCGTCGAGGGTGCCCCGGAAGGCGATCGCCACCGGGCCTGTCATGGCGACGCGGCCGTCCTCGCCCCAGACGATTTCGAGCGGCCCGCCGTCGAGCTCCATCGTCGCGCGGCGGCCCGCCAGCCCGCGCCGGTGCGCCGCGGCCAACGCCGCGCAGGCGCCGGTGCCGCAGGCCATGGTCAGCCCCGCGCCCCGTTCCCACACCCTGAGGCGCATCCGGTCCGGGCCGCGCGGCTCGGCGACGCCGATATTGGCGCGCTCGGGAAACATCGGGTCGTGCTCCAGCGACGGCCCCAGCGCGGCGAGATCGACCGCATCGGCGTCGTTGACGAAAAAGACGGCGTGCGGGTTGCCCATGCTGACCGCGACCGGGTCCTCTAGCGGCCCGCGCGCGAGCGGCAGGTGCAGCGTGTCCGCCGCCGAGGCGAGCGGGATGTCGCGCCAGTCGAAGCGCGGCTCGCCCATGTCCACCGTCACCGCAAGCGGGCCGGCACGCCGCGCCGCGAGCGTCCCCGCCCCGGTTTCCAGCCGCGCCGTCTCGCGCCCCGATTCCTCCATCGCCATCCATGCGACGCAGCGGGCCGCGTTGCCGCAGGCCTCGGCCTCCCCGCCGTCGGCGTTGTGGATGGAGAACGCCGCATCCGCCGCGCCGTCCGCCGGCTCGCGGAGCACGATCAGCTGGTCGCATCCGATGCCGGTTCGCCGGTTCGCGATCGCGCGCACCCGTTCGGCACCGAGCGCGATCTCCCGCCGCCGTGCGTCGAGGATCACGAAGTCGTTGCCGAGTCCGTGCATCTTGATGAATTCGGGTCGCTCCATGGCGGGCGTAATATCGTGCCGAAATCGCCGGAGTCCAGAAACTCGCGCCCGCGCCTTGCGCCGCCGGCCCCGCGCGATAGGCTCGCGCGAATCTTGTCGGGTACCGTCATGGACGATTTCTCGCGGCTCTACCTGCGTCCGGACGACGCGGGGTTCGAGGCCCGGTACCGGGCCCGGTGCAAATGCGGCGCCGTTCGCTACGAGGTCTCCGGCGACCCGCTCAACGCCAAGATCTGCCACTGTGCCCATTGCCGGCACCGGCACGGCGCACCGATGCAGTGGGCGGCGATCTTCCGCAAGCGCGACGTTCGCGTGACCTCCGGCATCGATTCCCTCCGCTTCTACAGCAGCAAGACGGACACGCCGGAGCGGATTCTGCCCTGCCGGATCGATTGCGGCCGCTGCGGAACCCCCGTGGCGGACGAGGGAAGGCGGATGTGGCTCGCGTTCCCGCCGCTGTTCGATTTCGGCGACCCGGCTTCGGTTCCGGAGTCGTTCAGGCCGCGCTGCCACATTTTCTACGGCGCCCGTGTGCTCGACATCGACGACGCCCTGCCCAAATGGGCGGGGCACGAGAACGCGTCGACGCGGCTGGGGTGATGGAAGCGGCGGGCGTCCCTACCGGTCCAACATTCGCGGTTTCCCCGCGAGCCGCCACTCGATCTCGGCGCAGATGAAGGCGACGACGGCGCCGACGATCATGAAGCCGAGGATGACAAACAGTTCGCCCATCCGGGTTCCCTTCCTGCTCCGGCGCACGATAGCGCAACGCCGCCACCGCGGCCAAGGGCGGGTTGACACCTGGCGGGGCCCGGCCCGTTATTGATCCCGCGACAGAGGTGCGGGACGTGTATGTCGGACAGAGGTTGAGACGCCGCGAGGACGACAAGTTCCTCAAGGGGCGGGGGCGATTTGTCGACGATATCGAGCCGGCCGGCACCGCCCATGTCGTCTTCGTGCGTTCGCCCCATGCCCACGCGCGCGTAAACGGGATCGATCCCAGCGCCGCGACGGCGCTTCCCGGCGTGCTCAAGGTGCTCACCGCCGAGGACTGGCGGGCGGCTGGGCTCGGCGAGCTTACCTGCGTCCACCCCATGCCGTTCTCCGACGGGCGGCCGATGAACGAGGTGCTGCGGCCGGCGCTCGCCGCCGGGAAAGTGCACCATGTGGGCGACACGGTGGCCGCCGTGGTCGCCGAGGACCGCTATGCCGCGCTCGACGGCGCCGAGGCGGTCGAGGTCGACTACGCGCCGCTGCCCGCCGTCACCGACATCGCGCGCAGCCTGGACGCGGACGCGCCCGTGCTGCACGAGCGGTTCGGCTCCAACCTGATCTTCGAGATCGAGCGCGGCGACCGCGCGGCGACGGAGGCGGCGTTCGCCTCCGCGTATCGCACCGTCTCGCTGACGCTGGACACCCACCGCGTCGCCGGCTGCCCGCTGGAGCCCCGCGCCTATCTCTCCGAGTTCGACGAGGCGACCGGCGACATCACGCTCTGGGCGACCAGCCAGACGCCGCATTACCTCAAGCGCTGGCTCGCCAAGTACGCGCTGCACGTTCCCGAGCACAAGCTCCGCGTGATCTCGCCCGATGTCGGCGGCGGGTTCGGGCTCAAATGCCATTTCGCGGTTGAGGTCTCGACGGTGGTGTGGGCCTCGATGCTCCTGAAGCGGCCGGTCAAGTGGACCTCGACCCGGGCCGAGGCGCTGATGTCGGATGCCCAGGCGCGCGACCACCACACGAAGGCGCGGATGGCCTTCGACGGTGACGGCAAAATCCTCGCCCTCGAGATCGACACCATCGCCGCGCTCGGCGCCTATCTCTCCAACTTCGCGCCGAGCATTCCGGGCAACTCCTACCCGCAGACCGTCACCGGGCTCTACACCACGCCCAACCTGAATTTGCGGGTGCGCGGCGCCTACACCAACACGGTCCCCATCGACGCCTATCGCGGCTCGGGCCGGCCCGAGGCCACCTTCGTCAACGAGCGGCTTCTGGAGAACGGCGCGCGCGAGCTTGGCATCGACGTGGCCGAGATCCGCCGCCGCAACCTGATCCCGGCCGAAGCGTTCCCCTACACCACGCCGGTCGGACGGCCGTACGATTGCGGCGATCCGCCGGCGCTGTTCGACAAGCTGCTGGAGGTCGCCGATTACGAAGCGCTGCGGGCCGAGCAGAAGCGGCTCCGGCAAGACGGCGTCCGGATGGGGATCGGGATCGCCTGCTTCCTCGACAAGTCGGGCACCGGGTCGAGCCGCAACCTCGCGAGCCGCGGCGGACTCCACGGCGGCTACGAGAGCGCCATCGTGCGTGTCCATTCGGACGGCAAGGCGACCGTCTTCGTCGGCTCGCACAGCCACGGCCAGGGCCACGACACGACGTTCTGCCAGATCGCCGCCGACCGGCTCGGCCTCCCGATCGAGGACATCGCTCTGGTCGAGGGCGATACCGGGAGCGTGCCGTTCGGCAACGGCACCTGGGGCTCGCGCTCGCTGTCGGTCGGCGGGGTCGCGATCATGAAGGCCGCCGACCGGGTGATCGACAAGGCGAAGCGCCTGGCCTCCCACATGCTCGAATGCGCCGAGGAGGATCTGCTCTACGAGGATGCCGTCTTCTCGGTGCGCGGCACCGACCGCCGGCTGAGTTTCGAGGAGGTGGCCGACGCCGCGTATCACGGCGCGGTGTTGCCGACCGACGGGTCGATGGAGCCCGGGCTGGAGGAAACCGTCTTCTACGAACCGCCCGACACCAACGACCCGCAGGCAATGCATCTCGCCGTGGTCCTGGTCGAGCCGCGTTCGGGCAAGGTGACGGTGCGCGACTATTTCACCGCCGACGATTGCGGCAACATCGTCAACCCGCTGATCGTCGAGGGCCAGGTCGTCGGCGGGCTCGCGCAGGGGCTGGGCCAGGCGCTGATGGAGCGCGTGGTCTATGACGGCGGCGGCGCGGGACAGCTTTTCTCCGGCACGCTGATGGACTACGCGCTGCCCCGCGCCTCCGACATGCCGGAAGTCGGCATGACCTTCCAGGAGACGCCGGCGCCGTCCAACCCGCTCGGCGTCAAAGGCGGCAGCGAGACCGGCACCATCGGCGCGCCGGCGGCGATCGGCAATGCGATCGTCGATGCGCTCTGGGATCTCGGGGTTCGCCACGTGCGCCAGCCCTACACGCCCGACGCGGTCTGGCGGGCGCTCGAGGACGCGGCGCAATGATAACCGTCGCGCTTGACATCAACGGCCGCGAGCACAGGGCCGAGATCGATCCGAGGATGCTGCTCGTCGAGTTCATCCGCCGCCGCGCCGGGCTCACCGGCACCCATGTCGGGTGCGATACCAGCCAGTGCGGCGCCTGCACCGTCCATCTCGACGGGATCGCGGTGAAGTCCTGCACCGTCTTCGCCGCCCAGGCCGAGGGGTGCGCGGTGACCACCATCGAGGGGGTCTCGCCGGAGGAGGGGCTCAGCCCGCTCCAGGCCGCCTTCAAGGAGCACCACGCGCTGCAATGCGGTTTCTGCACGCCCGGCATGATCATGAGCGCGCTCGACATGATCCGGCGCGGCGAGGCGGCGGACCGGGAAACGGTGCGCGCCGGGCTGGAGGGCAATCTCTGCCGCTGCACCGGCTACCGAAACATCGTTGCCGCGATCCTCGCCGGCGCCCAGGCGATGGCGGAAGGCTGATGTATCCGTACCGCTACCACCGGCCGGGCACGGTCGGCGATGCAGAGAACCTTCTGTCGGCCGGCGGGGACGCGCGCCCGCTCGCCGGCGGGATGAGCCTGATTCCGGTAATGAAGCACCGCCTGGCGGCGCCGTCCGACCTCGTCGACCTGGCGGCGCTCGGCGAGCTCGTCGGCATCTCCGTCGGGTCTGGCACGCTCGCGATCGGGGCGATGACACGGCACGCGACGGTGGCTGCCTCGGAGACGGTGCGGGACACCCTTCCGGCGCTCGCCGCGCTGGCCGGCGGGATCGGCGATCCGCTGGTGCGCAACCGGGGGACCATCGGCGGCTCGCTCGCCAACAACGACCCCGCCGCCTGCTACCCGTCGGCGGTGCTGGCGCTCGGCGCGGAGGTCGTCACCGCCCGGCGGAGCATCGCGGCGGGCGATTTCTTCACGGGCATGTTCGAGACCGCGCTGGAACCCGGCGAACTGATCGTCGAGGTGCGCTTTCCGATCCCCGCCGCCGCCAGCTACCGCAAGTTTCCCAACCCGGCGTCGCGGTTCTCCATCGTCGGCGTCTTCCTCGCGCGCTTCGCCGACGGCGCCGTCCGGGTGGCGGTTACCGGCGCCGGCCCCTCAGTCTTCAGGATCGAGGAATTCGAACGAGCGCTTTCCGCCTCGTTCCACCCGGAAGCGCTCGCCGGCCTCTCGGTGCCGCCGGACGGCCTCACCGACGACCTCCACGGCAGCGCCGCCTACCGCGCGCACCTGATCAAGGTGCTCACCGAGGACGCGGTGGCGGAGTGCGGCTGAGCGGGCGGGCGGCGAGAGCGGTTCCGTTGAAACCCGATACGCCCTAGACTCCCCCCGCCGCACTATCCGGAGGCCGAAGATGGGTCGTTCCGGCTTCGATCGCATCCCTTACGCCTGGTATCACGACGAGGCGCTCTACCGGCTTGAGATCGAGCGTATCTTCGAGGGCGAGACCTGGTCGTTCCTCGGGCTCGAAGCCGAGATCCCGAACCCGGGCGATTTCCGCCGCACCTTCGTCGGCGAGGCGCCGATCGTCTACAACCGCGCGGAGGACGGGCGGGTGCACGCCTTCGTCAACCGCTGCTCGCATCGCGGCGCGCTGATCCAGCGCGAGAATTTCGGCAACGTCTCCGCCCATGTCTGCCTCTATCACAGCTGGACCTACGATCTCGCGGGCGATCTGGTCGCGGTGCCCCACCGGCACGGCGTCGGCGGCAGCCCCGGGATGCCGGACGATTTCGACATGGAATGCCACGGGCTCCGCAAGCTCCGGGTGGACGGCGTCAACGGCGTCCTGTTCGCGACCTTCTCGGAGACCGTCGAGCCGCTGCGCGACTATCTCGGCCCGACCCACGTCGCCCACCTGGAGCGCCTGTTCCGCGGACCCGTGCGGATTCTCGGCTATCAGCGCCAGGCGGTCCGCAGCAACTGGAAGGCCTATCTGGAGAACGTGCGGGATCACTATCACGGGGCGCTGCTGCACGGCTTCCAGAGCACGTTCGGCATCAACCGCTCGACCCACGATTGCGGCTCGCGCATGGATCCGGAAGGCCGGCACAGCCTGCTCTTCGTCCGCCAGCCGCGCGAGGAATACGAGAACGCGCCGCCGCCGGAGACCGATCCCGGGCCGCTCCGCCCTCTCGACGAGGCGGCCGAGGGAACGAGGCTTTCGCTCCAGGACCCTACGCTGCTCCGTTTCGAGCGCGAGTTCGACGACGACCGCTCGACCACGATGTGCTCGATCTTTCCCAACAGCACCTTCCAGCAGATCCGGAACGCCCTCGCCGCGCGCCAGATCCGCCCCAGAGGGCCCGGCGCCTTCGACCTTGTCTTCACGATCTTCGGCTACGAGGACGACAGCGAGGAGATGACCGCGCACCGGTTGCGCCAGGCCAACATGGCGGGCCCCGCCGGATACGTCTCGCTGGAGGACGCTGAGGCGCTCGAATCCTGCCAGACCGGCCACCGCGCCGGCGGAAGCGACGCATCGGTGGTCGAGATGGGCGGGCGCGGGCCGATCCGGGACGGCGACGAGAAGCTCGACGATGTGATGATCCGCGGTTTCTGGTCCTACTATTGCGACATCATGGGCCTCGACCCGAACGAGGGTTGAGTGATGGACCTCGAGCTCCGGAGCCGGGTCGAAGCCCTGATCGCCGAATCCTCCGCCGCGCTCGACAACGAGGACTGGCAGGCCTGGCTCGACCTGTTCCACGACGCGTGCGCCTACCGCATCGTGCCGCTGGAAAACCTCCAGCAGGGCCTGCCCGGCAGCGTGATGCTGTGCGAGACCAAGAAGGCGCTGAGCGACCGCATCGTCTCGCTCTTGCGGGCCAATACCTTCAACCCGCACACGACGCGCCACATCACCGGCCCGCCCCGGATTACCGTCGAGCGCGGCGACCGGATCGAGGTCGAGACGAATTACGCGCTCTACCAGACCGACGTGGAGGGCGTTTCGCGCCTGTTCGCGGTCGGCTGCTACCGCGACGGGATGGGTTTCTTCGGCGGCGCGCTCAAATTGGTCGAGCGTGTCGTGGTGCTCGACACCTTCTCGATTCCCACGCTGCTCGCCAAGCCGGTCTGAGGCGCGCTTTTCTTGCCGCCCGGAACGGCGGGTGATAGCGTTTTCGCAACGCGCCCGGGAACGGGCGGCAAAAGGCGGAGGGAAAGATGGCTGCGGATGCCGAAACGGTCGCGTTGTTCAGGAAACAGCTTGAGCTTTGCGACGTGGGCCCGGGAACCAGCCTCGCCGTGCTCTCGGAAGACGACGTGCGGGCCGAGCACGCGACGGCGTTCCTCGCCGCCGCTTCCGAGCTCGAGGCGGACGCGTTCCAGGTCAATATCAGGAAGAAGCCCGGCAGCTTCTTCGGCCCGGGCAATTCGCTCCAGGGCAACGAGCCGGCGAAGGCCGTTCTGAAGAGCGTCGACATGGTGGTCGATCTGGTCGGCCTTCTGTGGTCCAGGGAGCAGACCGAGATCACCGACGCCGGGCCGCGCATGCTGCTGGTCATCGAGCCCATCGACGTGCTCAAGCGGATGGTGTCGAACCCCGGCGACCGCAAGCGCATCGAGGCCGCCTCGGCCCGGCTGGCGAAGGCGAAGGAGATGCGCATCACCTCGCCCGGCGGCACCGACGTGACCTACCGTTTCGGCGGCTACCGGATCGGCGAGCAGTACGGCTACACCGACGAGCCCGGGCGCTGGGACCACTGGCCGGGCGTGTTCCTCTACACCGCGGCGGTCGAGGACGGCGTCGACGGGACGGTGGTGATCGACACCGGCGACCAGCTGCTGCTGCCCAACATGCGCTACGTCACCGACCCGATCACGCTCACCGTCGAGAGCGGCATGATCACCGACATCGGCGGCGAGGGGCTCGATGCGGCGCTGCTCAGGAGCTTCATGGCGGGCTATGACGATCCGCGCGCCTACGCGGTCTCGCATATCGGCTGGGGGCTCGACCCGAGGGCGCGCTGGGACTTCATGGGCACCGACCCGGCGGCGGCGGATTCGACGGGCCAGGACGGCCGCGCGTTCTACGGGAACGTCCTGTTCTCGACCGGCCCCAATACGGAGGTCGGCGGCGATAACGACACGCTGTGCCATATCGACATCCCGCTCAAGGGCTGCACGCTGACCCTCGACGGCGAGACGATCGTGGACGGCGGCCGCATCGTGCCGGACGACATGCGCGTCGAGGGCCGCTGAGCCTAGCCGAGATCCTGCCGCGCGAGGAACGCTTCGAGCGCCGCGTGGCAGGCGTCCGGGCGCTCGATCTGGAGCAGGTGGCTGGTGTTCTCGATCGGCGTCCATTCGATGCCGTGGTCTTCCCGCATCGCGCGACCGACCTTGCCCGGCGCGAGCGCCCCCGGCGCGTCGGGATCGGAGGAGATGAAGACCAGCGGCCCCTCGATTTCGCCGAGGCGCGGGCAGAGGTCGAGCCCGGCATTGGTACGGTAGACGCGCGACTCTCCCTCGCGCGGGCAGCACAGAACGTATTCGCCCGTCTCCGGGTCCTCGCGGGTGATCGAGCGCGCCATCAGCGCGTGCCCCCCCTCGACCCAGCGCGCGAGGCTCTTGGACCGGGCGAAGCGGGCGGCGAGCGCCATGGCATCCGGGAAACGGTCCGGCCTCGTCGCCGCCCAGTCGGCGAGGCCGAGCTCGAACGTGCGCGCGACCTCGTGCGCGCGGTGGCCCGGTGAGGGGATCAGCGGCGGGTCGAACAGCGCCATCGCGTCCCAGCGCCGGCCGCGTTCCAGCGCATGCCATATGGCCGTCACCGCCGAGATCGAGTGGAATACGCCGACGGTCGGCTTCGGGCCGAAACGCTCCGGGATCAGGTCGATCAGCCGGTCCATGTCGGCGACGAAGGCGGGAACGTCGTGACGGTCGACGTCGTGGCGCGGATTGCGTCCGTGGTTGCGCTGGTCGTAGATCGCGAGGTCGTAGCGGTCGGTCAGCAGCCGCCAGAACGGATAATAGGCGTCGATGGCGAAGCCGTTGCCGTGCGCCATCACCAGCCTGGGCCCCTCCGGGTTGCCGTGGCGGCGCACCCGGACGATGGCGCCGTCCTCCATCTCGGCGTCGAAGCTCTCGGAAGCCTCGGGGACGCGGAAAATGTCGGGCGGTGCACTCATGCCGGGATCCCGTTCTCGTTCAGGAAACGCTCCACCAGGGCGAAGCACTGCTCGGGCTCCTCAAGCTGCAACAGGTGGCTGGTGTCGGGCACGCAGGCATATTGGATGCCGAACGTCTCGCAGAACAGCTTGCAGCAGGGCGCCGTCTTCGACGCGCCGTCGAACTCCGGGTCGGCGCCCACGACCATGAGCGAGCGCCCCCGGCCGACCGGCTTCCGCCAGATCGGCAGCTCCCCGACTTCGACATAGAGACCGGCCTCGACCGGGCCCGGGCAGGAGAGCAGCCACTCCCCGGAAGCCGGGTCGAAGCGGAGCGTCGAGCGCGCGTTGAGCTCCGGCACCCCTTTCCGCAGGCGGCGGAAACGGTGCAGGTACCGGAACACGTCGGCGAGTTCGTCCGGGTCGGGAAACCGGTTCTTGCGGATCATGGCGGCGTCGCGCAGCACCCCGCCGTCGGCCAGAAGCTCGCCGTGCAGCGGGTGATTCTTTGGAGGGGCGATGGGCGGGTCGAACAGCACCAGCGCGTCCCAGTGCCAGATGCCGTCCGTGACCGCGAGCAGCGCCGCGATTGCCGACATCGAATGGAAGACGCCGACCGTGGTCTTCCCGCCCCACGCGTCCGCGATGGCGTCATGCACCGCGACGTTGTCGCGCGCGAAACGGCGATAATGGTGCGGATCGGCCGCGTGGAACGGGTTGCGCCCGCAGTTCCGGAAATCGAACAAGGCGAGGTCGAACCGGTCCAGCATCAGCCGCCAGAACGGGAAGTAGCTGTCGCTCGCGAAGCCGTTGCCGTGGCTCAGCACGACGCGCGGGCCCGACGGGTTGCCGTGGCGGACGACGCGGATCGGCGCCCCGTCGTCCATCGCGAGGTCGAGGGTCGCGGTGGGCTCCGGCAGGACGAACGCGTCGGTGTCGCGCCGGACTTCCACGCCGGAACGAAGCGGGGCCGTCACCTGCCGGCGTCTCCCGCTGCGGCGATCGCGGCGAGCAGCCGGCGCGGCGTGACCGGGCATTCGGAAATCTCGACGCCGAGCTGGGCGAGCGCGTCGTTGATCGCGTTGGCGATGGCCGCCGGCGGGCCGATCGCGCCGCCCTCGCCGATCCCCTTCTGGCCGAAGGTGGTGTAGGGCGAGGGGCTCTCCATGTGGTCGACCCGGATCGCCGGGATCTCGGTCGGCCCCGGCAGCAGGTAATCGGCGAGCGTGGGGGCGAGCGGTTGGCCGTCCTCGGCGTAGGGCATCTCCTCGTAGAGCGCGGTGCCGATGCCCTGCCCGGTGCCGCCATGGACCTGACCGTCGACGATCATCGGGTTGACCAGCACCCCGCCGTCCTCGACCACGACGTAATCCAGGATCTCGACCTCGCCGGTCGCGGTGTCGACGGCGACGACGGCGGCGTGGCAGGCATAGCTGAAGGTGCCGGAATCGCGCTCCGGCTTGTAGCCGCCGACCGCCTCCAGCCCCTGCGGGTCCACGTCGTCGGTGAGGTCCTGCGGGCGCAGGTACCAGGTGCGGCCGACCTCCTGCAGCGTCACGCTGCCCGATGGGCCGGCGACCCTGCCGTTTTCCAGCCGCACCGAGTCGGGATCGACCTGGAGCAGCCCGGCGCCGATCTGCCGGATACGCTCGGCGAGCAGCCTGCAGGCCTCGGCCGTCGCGCCGCCCGCCATGATCATGCAGCGCGAGCCCCAGGTGCCGGTCGAGTACGGGGTGTAGGCGGTATCGCCCAGCACCACCCGCACATCGTCGGTGTCGATCCCGAGCACCTCGTGCGCCACCTGGGCGAGGCTGGTCTCGAGCCCCTGGCCGTGGCTGTGGACGCCGACTCGGAGCTCCAGCGCGCCGTCCGGCGTGAGCCGCGCACCCGCCTGCTCGAAGCCCGGGATCATCGGGATCCCCCAGCCCGAATAGACCGCCGTGCCGTGCCCGGCCTGCTCGCAGAAGATGGAGAAGCCGACGCCCACGCGGCGCCCGTCGGGCTCGCCGCGTTGCTGGCGCCGCCGCACGCCGGCCACGTCGATCGCCCCGGCGGCGCGGCGGATGCTCTCCGGATAGTTGCCGCTGTCGTAATGCTTGGCCGTGATGTTGTCGAACGGCATCTGCTCCGGCTTCACCAGGCTGTCGAGCCGGACCTCGTGCGGCTCGCGCCCGACCTCGCGGGCGATGGCGTCGATCACCAGCTCGAGCGCGAAGCAGACGCCCGGCCGCGCGACGCCCCGGAAGGGGAGGATCGGCGGCTTGTTGGAGGCGATCGACCAGGTCCTGCACTGGAAGGCGTCCATCGTGTAGGGCCCGGGCAGGATCGAGGCGACCTGGGCGGCCTCGAGGCAGGCCGAGAACGGGTAGGCGGAATAGGCGCCCGCATCGACCGTCGCCTCGGCCTCGATTCCGAGCAGCTTTCCCGCCGCGTCGGCATAGCCCGTCACGACGTAATGGTGCTCGCGGCAGTTGGCGTTGGCGGTCAGATGCTCGCGCCGGTCCTCCAGCCAGCGCACCGGGCGCTCCAGCCGTCTGGCGAGCCAGGCGATGCAGACCTCTTCCGGCGAGAGGATCCCCTTGTAGCCGAACCCGCCGCCCACGTCGGGCGCGATCACGCGGACGCTGGCGAGGTCCATGCCCAGACATTCGGCGAGCCCGTTGCGCACGATATGGGGAAGCTGGGCCGCCGAGGTCACGGTGAGCTGGCGCAGCCGGGGGTCCCACTCGGCGAGCACGCCCTTGCCCTCGATCGGCGCCATGCACTGGCGTGCGGTGCGGACCTCGCGCGTCACCCTGACCGCGGCGCGCGCGGCGACCGCCTCGATGTCGTCCTCCACGCTGGTCTCGAGAAAGACGTTGTCGCCCCAGTGCTCGTGGATCAGCGGCGCGTCCGGATCGCGGGCGGTCAGCATGTCGGAGACCGCCGGCAGGATATCGAAATCGACCGCGACGCGGTCCGCCATGTCCTCGGCCTCGGCCCGGGTCCCGGCGACGCAGATCGCCACCATTTCGCCCACCTGGCGCACCTTTTCCGACGCCAGCACCGGCTGGGAGGAGGGCTTGAACCCGGGGAGCGCCGAGACCGCGCGGATCGGCTTGACGCCCTCCATGTCGGCATGGGTGAAGACCCGCGCGCGGATGTCGTCGGGGATGTCGATGCCCCGGATGAGGGCGTGCGCGACGGGGCTCCGGACGAAGGCGGCTTCCAACTGGCCCGCGAGGCCGAAATCGCCGACGAAGCGGCCGCGGCCGCGCATCAGCCGGTCGTCCTCCTTGCGGGCGATCGACGCGCCAACCCCCTGATTTGCCATGCCCCGCCTTCCCCGAGCCGCTATGGTGCGCGGCGGTTCTTATAGCACAGGGCGCCTGGCGGCGCGGGAGAGGGGCGATGGCGAAGACGGTCGGAATCGTGGGGCTGGGCCGGATGGGCTCGGCGATGGCGAAGAACCTGATCGAGGCCGGATTCGAGGTGATCGGGCGGGATACCGACAAGGCGCGCGTCGACGCATTCGCGGCGATGGGCGGGCGTCCGGTCGAGAGCCCGCGCGCGATGGCCGAGGCGGCGGACTGCGTGATGACCTCGCTCCCCAGCGTCGCCGCCTTCGAGGCGGTGACCGCGGGCGCGGACGGGCTCGCGGCGGCGAACAAGCCCGGCCTCGTCGCCTTCGACACCTCGACGCTCCCCATCGCGGTCAAGGAGGCGGGGCGGGCCGCACTGGCGGAGACCGGCGGGATCCTGCTGGACACGCCGCTGAGCGGCACCGGCGCGCAGGCCATGACAAGGGACCTCGTGGTCTACGCGAGCGGCGACACGGCGGCCATCGAGAGCCTGACCGGCGTATTCGAAGGCTTCTCGCGCGCCCATTACGACCTCGGCGCGTTCGGCAACGGCAGCCGGATGAAGTTCGTCGCCAACCTGCTGGTCGCGATCCACAACGTTGCCACCGGCGAGGCCTTCGCGCTCGGCATCAAGGCCGGGCTCGACCCCGAGACGATCTACGAGGTGATCTCCAACAGCGCCGCCACCTCCCGCATCTTCGAGGTGCGCGGCCCGCAAATGGTCGCGGGCGATTACTCCAACGCGTCCGCGTCGATCGACATGCAGCTCAAGGACATGAAGGTCATCGGCGACTTCCTCGCGGAGACAGGCTGTGCCGCCCCCTGCTTCGCGGCGTCGGGGCAGATCTACAACGCGGCGCTCGCCCAGGGGCGTGTGGCGGAGGATACGGCGTCGGTGTGCGGGGTGTTGGAGCAGTTGGCGGGGGTGGAGAGGTAGGGGGAGCGGGAACGACACAACGATTTCGGTATGATCGATTGGCCCACATCCTATCCTCTTTAGCAAGCTGGATTTGTTCGATAGGTAGTCAATAACATGTATTTCAAGCCACAAGTGACTGACCGCGACTTTCCAGAACTCCTAAAGCAGTTTGTCCACATTACGGGTTGGACACCATGGAGAAAGCGCTTCGATTGGTTGATTGATCAAGCTGACCGTACACCTGTAATGCCTTATTTCTTAAGAGAGCGTTTTCCGCTCGAGCTGGCGTTTTTCGACATGCAACGACACTATCGTACTACGGGGAAGCACGTAAGGAAGGATATAGACGAACAACAACAACGTATCATCTCCTTCGTGGCGATGATAACGATGTGTTATTCTAGGTTAACGGAGATGGGCAAGTCTCGTTTAAAGGGAATGTTGCTGGATGGGCTGAAGAGCGACTATGGCCTAGGACCATTGGCTCACGAAATGAGAATGGCTGCGCATCTCATGAACATCGGATTCGACGTTACTTTCAATGACATGGAGAACGGACGGCAATTTGATTATTTGGCCACAAAAAATACTGTGAAAATTGAAGTCGAGTGCAAGTTTGTCTCAGGTGACATAGGTAGAAAAATTCATTTAAGGCGACTCCATCAATTTGGCGAGTCGCTTATTCCAAGACTTAATGCTCTCCTGGACACATTTGAAACTGGTCTACTTATTCGATTGACGATCCCAACTAGGCTGCATGGTGATCTGGAACAACACATTACTTTGTGTGAACTGGTCCAAGAGTCCGTAAAGAACAGAAATTCGTTTATGGAACCGAATGACGCAAAAGTATCAATCTCCGAGTTTGGCTTGGAAGCAGGTCCTTTCGCAGATTCTCCACCCGAACAAGTATTTTATGAAGATGTTGAATTATTCCTGCAAAATGAATTTGGTATTGTTAATAGAAATTGTCTTCTCGCTTTTCGACCGCGTCGGAGCGCTATTATCGTTGTGGTCGAAAGCTCCCAGCAGGATGAAGTATTAAAGGGTATTCATCGGCAGCTTAAAGACGCGGCCCGAACCCAATTCAGCGGAGATTGTCCGGCTGTATTTTGTTGCCACCTTGCCGACCTCACTGGGGATCAACTCCAGAACCTGAAGGTCGAAGGCGAGGGAGGCATTGGGCTTGATTACATGACAAGTGATTTGATCCATCGTAGACCGCAGCTACTATCGGTAACCTTTACCGCTTCTGGCCATCTCAAACGAACGCCTATAAGCACCATTCAAGGCGTGTCAAGCTCACTCCAAGAATCTGGCCATAGCTACACTATAGTGAACTCGAGCCATGAGGTCGCTTCTGATAACCGATTCTCAATATTTTAGGCGAACAGAATGGGACTGTATGCATCGACAGAGATTCTTCCGCTGCCTTAACGAATCCATCTCGTGCGCACTTGAACCCATTGCCAAAATGAACCACTGAATGGTTGGGGCGCAAGTCTGACGTTATCGCGCTGCTCGGTACCAAATCTTGGAGAAAAGACCATGAAAATCGCGGCGGCGCACGATTTCCACGACGAGGTGGCGGCGGAGGCGGCGGCGATCTGCCCCGGCATCGAGTGGGCGCTGACCGATCGCGCCGGCGCCTGGACCGCGCCGCCGGAGGGCTCGGACGTCGCGATCTACGCGGGCGATGCCTATACCGAGGCCTTCGTCGACACCGCGATCGCCATGGCGCCGCCGCCGAAATGGGCGCATACCGAGGATGCCGGGATCGACGGGCGGTTCTATGACGACATGCGGGCCAAGGGGGTGGCGGTCACCCACAGCCCCGGCGCCAACGCGCCCGAGGTGGCCGAGTTCGCCTTCGCGGGCGTGATGTGGGGGGCGAAGCGGCTGGCTGAGTTTCGCGACCAGCAGCGCGCGCACGAATGGAACCAGCTCGAGCAGGCGGCGCTCGGCGCGTCCACGATCCTGGTGGTCGGGCTCGGCGCCATCGGCAGCCGCGTCGTAACTTACGCGCGCGCGTTCGGGATGACGGTGCACGGCATCCGCCGCTCCGCCGCTCCGGTGCCCGGCCTCGACCGGCAGGGGACGCTCGACGACCTCGCCGACTTCCTTCCGCGAGCCGATTTCGTCGTCCTCGCCGTCCCCAACACCGGCGAGACCGCCGGCATGATCGGGGCCGACGCGCTCGCCCGCATGAAGCCGACCGCGACCCTGGTCAATGTCGGGCGCGGCGCGCTGGTCGACATCGGGGCGCTCCGCGACGCGCTCGGCTCCGGCGGCATCGCCCAGGCCTTCGTCGACGTGCTGCCCACCGAGCCCTGGCCCTCCGACAGCGACCTCTGGGACGTCCCCAACCTGTTCATCTCCCCCCATGCCGCCTGCATGACGCCGCTCTACACGGTGCGCGTCGGCGAGATCTGGCTGGAGAACCTCAAGCGCTTCCTCGCCGGCGAGCCGCTGATTCACCGGGCGTTTTGAGGGGGTGGCCTCGTCAAGGCGCTGTCCTTGAAACCTTGTCTGACAGTACGTATTATCCACAAAAGACAGCTTGAGGGATTCTCATGCAGCGGGTCACGTCGCGTGAGTTCCAGCGGAATTTCGGGCGCTTCCAGGACGAAGCCTTGAAGTCGCCCCTCTCGATAACCCGCAACGGAAGGGATCGCCTCGTGATCCTTTCCGTCGAGGAATACGAGCGTCTGAAACGCCGGGACCGCCAGGCTCTCGCCGTCGAGGATCTGACCGACGCCGAGCTCGACGCGATACGACGGGCCGAACCGCCGCCCGAAGCCGAGCTCTATGACCACGAATTCGCGCCCGGGCATGGCGCGGATACCTGATCCGGAGCCGGGCCTCGTCATCAACTACGGTTATCTCTGGCTTCGCGAGGCAGCGCAGGGTCGGGACGAGGGAACCAAGGATCGGCCCGCCGTCATCGTCGTGGCGGTGGAGGGGGCCGACGACGAGACCAAGACCGTCTGGGCCGCGCCGATCACGCGCAGTTCTCCCAAGAACCGTGAGACAGCAATCGAGATCCCCGTGGCGACCAAGCGCCGCCTCGGGCTCGATCCGGACCGGTCGTGGATCGTCCTTTCGGAGATGAACCGCTTCGAGTGGCCCGGTCCCGATATTCGACCGGTCGCACCGGGAAAGTGGGCCTACGGGCTGCTCCCGGCGAATCTGTTCCGTGCCGTCCGCGATCGACTGGCGGCGCTGGCCGGCGAGCGCAGAACCAGACTGGTCGGCCGAGATCCCTGAACTCGCTCTTGCGAACCCTGGCCGCCCCGTAGCCAACTCGCCCCCCACATCCTAAATTCACCCCGTAGCATTCGCCCCCACCCGCCGCGAGCGCCGCATGTCCGATCGCAAGGTCACGATCATCCTCGCCACCGTGTTCATGGCCATCGCCGTGGCCGCGATCCTCGCGGTCTATGTCTGGCGCGAGGACGGCGGCGGGATCGCGAGGATCGGCGGGCCGTTCGTGCTCGTCGACCACACCGGGCAGGAACGCACCGAGGCCGACCTCAAGGGGCGGCACGCGCTGATCTATTTCGGCTACAGCTTCTGCCCCGACGTGTGCCCGACGGCGCTCGCCGACATGCTGATCGCGCTCGACGAGCTCGGCCCCGACGCGGAGCGGGTGCAGCCGGTCTTCATCACCATCGACCCCGACCGCGACACCCCGGCGGTGCTCAAGGACTACATCCCCAACTTCCACCCCCGGCTGATCGGGCTCTCGGGCAGCGCCGCCCAGGTGAGCCGGGCGGCGCGCGCCTACCGGGTCTACTACGCCAAGGTCGACGACCCGAATGCGGGCGACAACTACCTGATGGACCACTCCTCGGTGATCTATCTGATGGACCCCGACGGGCGCTATCTCACCCATTTCAGCCACGGCACCGGGCCGGAAACCATGGCCAAACGCCTGCGCGAGCTGGTGTCCTGAGGCCCGCGATGGCGGACGCGCCCTACTGGCGGACCAAGACGCTCGAGGAGATGACGCGCGCCGAATGGGAGGCGCTCTGCGACGGCTGCGCGCGCTGCTGCCTCCTGAAGCTGGAGGACGAGGACACCGGAGAGATCGCATATACCGACATCGCCTGCCGCCTGCTCGATACGGGAACCTGCCGGTGCACGCGGTACCGCCAGCGGCTGCGGCTGGTGCCGGAATGCGTCGATCTGACGCCCCGGCAGGTGCGGAGGCTCGGCTGGCTGCCGTCCACCTGCGCCTACCGGCTGGTCGCCGAGGGACGGGATCTCGCCTGGTGGCACCCGCTGGTCTCCGGCGACCCCGAGACCGTGCACAGGGCCGGCATCTCGGTGCGGGGGCGCGTGGTGCCGGAGCGCCGGGGCGACGACCCCGAGGAGCGCATCGTCACCTGGCCGGAATGAGCTCTTCCGCCGGTTGCGGCGCCGCCTCGCGCGCCGGCGGCACCGGCCAGGACCGGCGCAGCCTCTCCTCCTCGCGGCGCGCTTCGTCCGCGCTCCGTGCCTTGACCGGCCCGTAGCCCCGGATTTTCTCCGGCAAGCTCGCCAGCGCCACCGCCGTTTCGTAATTGGCCTCGGTCAGCCCGTCCGCGAGCTCTTCGACGAGCGCGGCGTACCAGTCGATCAGGCGCCGTTCGAGACGCCGGTCCGGGCTTCGCGCGAACGGATCCAGCGGCCCGCCGCGCAGACGCTTCATCCGCGCGAGCACGCGGAAGACCGCCATCGTCCACGGCCCGAAGTCGCGCTTCCTCGGCTCTCCCGTGGTCGGGTCGGGGCGGCGCAGCAGCGGAATCGCGAGGTGGAAGGAGAGCCGGAAATCGCCCTCGAACTGCGCTTCCAGACGCTCCATGAAGGCGCGGTCGGTGTAGAGTCTGGCGACCTCGTACTCGTCCTTGTACGCCATCAGCTTCGCCGCGTTGCGCGCCACCGCGCCCGCGAAGTCGAGCGAGGCATCGCCCAGCGCGCGGTCGGCCGCCTCGGCGCGCGCGACGAGGGCGCGGTAACGTTCGGCATAGGCCGCGTCCTGCCAGGCGGTCAGCAGCGCGGTCCGGTCCTCGACGATTTCTTCGAAGGTTTCCGCGACGGGCTCCGGCCTCGGCGCCGCGCCGGCGCGGTCGAGCACGGCCCGCACCTCCTCCGGCCGGGCCGCCTGGACCCGGCCCCAGCCGAGCGCCTGCTTGTTGGCCTCGACCGCGACCCCGTTGAGCTCGATCGCGCGTTCGAGCGCGCCGATAGAGACCGGGATCAGCCCGCGCTGCGCGGCGTAGCCCACCATGAACATGTTGGTCGCGATGGCATCGCCCAGCAGCGCCGTCGCGGTCCGGGTCGCGTCGACCAGCTCGGTCAAATTGTGCCCCGCCGCTTCGCGGATCGTATCGAACAGAGCGGCGCGGTCGAACGCCATGTCGCCGTCGAGGGTGAAGGCCGCTGTCGGCGCGACGTCCCGGTTGACAACCGCCCGGGTCCGCCCGCGCCCGAGCTTGGCGAGCGAGTCGAAGCTTCCCGCGGTCACCGCGTCGCAGGCCAGCAGCAGCCGTGCCTTCCCCGCCGCGATACGCACCGCGTGCAGGTTCTCCGGCGCGGCGGCGATGCGGACATGGCTCACCACCGCGCCGTTCTTCTGCGCGAGCCCCGACTGGTCGAGCACGGTGACGCCCTTGTTCTCCAGATGGGCCGCCATGCCGATTATCGCGCCGATGGTCACCACCCCGGTGCCGCCGATCCCGGTCACCAGGATGTCCCACGGTTCTTCGAGATCGGGCCGGTCGGGCTCGGGAAGATCGTCGAGCAGCCCGGGGAGCGCATCGCCGCCCGCCTTCGCTCGGCGGATGCCGGCGCCGGTCAGCGTCACGAAGCTCGGGCAGAAGCCGTTGACGCAGGACAGATCCTTGTTGCAGGAGGACTGGTTGATCCGCCGCTTGCGGCCGTATTTCGTCTCCAGCGGCTCGATCGAGACGCAGTTCGACTTGACCGAGCAGTCGCCGCAGCCCTCGCACACCGCCTCGTTGATGAAGACCCGCACGTCGGGGTCCGGCGCCGTTCCGCGCTTGCGCCGCCGCCGCAGCTCGGCCGCGCAGGTCTGGTCGTAGATCAGGACGCTGACGCCTTCGGTCTCGCGCAGCGAGCGCTGCAGGGAGTCGAGCTCGTCGCGGTGGTGGATCTTCAGCCTGCCGGGGAAGGGTGCCCGGCCGGTGTACTTGCCGGGGTGATCCGCGACGACGACGACCCGGGAGACGCCCTCGGCCAGCACCTGGGCCGCGATCTGCTGCGGCGTGACGGTCTGGGGCTGGCCGCCGGTCATCGCGACGGCGTCGTTGTAGAGCACCTTGTAGGTGACGTTGACGCCGGCCAGCACCGCGGCGCGGATCGCGAGGATGCCGGAATGGTGATAGGTGCCGTCGCCCAGATTGACGAAGACGTGGTTTTGCTCGGTGAACGGCGCCTGGCCGATCCAGTTGGCCCCTTCGCCCCCCATGTGGGAGTAGGTCGCGGCCCCCCGGTTCATCAGGAGCGCCATCCAGTGGCAGCCGATACCCGCCTCGGCGCGGCTCCCCTCCGGCACCCTGGTCGAGCTGTTGTGCGGGCAGCCGGAGCAGAAATAGGGGGTGCGCTGGAGCTCCGGCACGTAGCCGGAGAGAGCGCGCTCCTTGGCCTCGATCTCGTCCAGCCGGTCGGCGATCCGGGCGTTCGAACGGTAACGCCCGATGCGCCCGGCGATGACCCGGGCGATCGCGGCGGGGGTGAGCTCTCCGGCGGCCGGCAGCAGCCAGTTACGGTCCTCGTCGAACTTGCCGACGATCCGGGGCCGCGCGCTTTCCTTCCAGTTGTAGAGCTCGGCCCGGAGCTGGTTCTCCATCACCGCCCGCTTTTCCTCGACGACCAGGATCTCCTCCAGCCCGTCGGCGAAGGCGCGGGTACCGCGCCGCTCGAGCGGCCACACCATCCCCGCCTTGTAGATCCGGATGCCGAGCTCCGCCGCGCCGGCCTCGTCGATGCCGAGATCGTCGAGCGCCTGGCGCACGTCTAGATAGGACTTCCCGGCGGTCAGGATGCCGAGGCGGGGGTTGGGGCTGTCCCAGATCGTGCGGTCGATGCGATTCTCGCGCGCGAAGCGAAGCGCGGCGTAGATCTTGTCCTCCTGCAGCCGCGCCTCGATCTGGAGCCGGTCCTCGCCCAGCCGGATCGAGGCGTCGGTCGGCTCGTCGTCTTCCGGGACGACGATCCGCAGGCGGTCGGGGTCGACGGTCACGCTGGCCGAGCTCTCCACCGTCTCGGTCAGGCACTTGAAGCCGACCCAGGTGCCGCAATAGCGTGACATCGCCCAGCCGAGCAGCCCGAAATCGAGATATTCCTGCACCGACGCCGGGTGCAGGACCGGCATCATCAGGGCCGCGAAATTGTGCTCGGACTGGGTCGGCAGGGTCGAGGAAACGGCGCCATGATCGTCGCCCACCAGGGCGAGGACGCCGCCGTGGAGCGAGGTGCCGGCGGCGCTCGCATGGCGCATCGCGTCCATCGAACGGTCGAGGCCCGGCCCCTTGCCGTACCAGATCGCGAACACCCCGTCGTAGCGCCCGCCCTGGAACAAATTGACCTGCTGCGAGCCCCAGACCGAGGTCGCCGCCAGGTCCTCGTTGAGGCCGGGCTCGAAATGGATGCGGTTCTCCTTGAGGAACCCGCTGGCGCGCCACAGCGCGGTGTCGTAGCCGGCGAGCGGCGAGCCTCGATAGCCCGATATGAAGCCCGCCGTGTTCAATCCGGCCGCCTCGTCGCGCTTCCGCTGCATCAACGGGAGACGGACCAGCGCTTGCGTCCCGGTCAGGTACACCCGGCCGGATTCCAGCGTGTATTTGTCGTCGAGCGTGACTTGCGCGAGTTCCATGAAGCTCTTCCCGGACGGCACCGCCGCCGGACCCTGCGGTTCGCCGATAAGATGGGGTGCTTTTCCGGCTATGGGAAGGCGGTCCGGGGTCAACCCCGACGTCCCGGGTTCCCGTCCCAGGGCGCGGCGTCCCGCATGAAGGCACGCCAGATGCGCGCCGGCAAGCCGCCCCCCGTCACCTTCGCCATCGGCCGGTCGTCGTCGTTGCCGACCCAGACCCCGGCGACCAGGTCGCCCGCGAAGCCGACGAACCAGGCGTCCCGGAAGCTCTGGCTGGTGCCGGTCTTGCCGGCTTCCCCCCGGCCGAGCCGCGCCGCGCGGCCGGTGCCGACGCGGACGGTCTCCCTCAGCATGCGCGCCAGCGCCCGCGCACGGTCCTTCCCGATCACCCGGGCCTGCGGTCCGCCGGTCCGCCGGAAGAGCCGCTTTCCCCCGACCGCATCGACCGAAGCGATGCCGTAGGGCCACACCGCGACCCCTCCGTTGGCGACGGCGGCATAGGCCGCGGTGAGCTCGATCAGCGTGACTTCGCTGGCGCCCAGCGCGAGCGAGGGGTGCGGCGTGATCGGGGTGGTGATGCCGAGGCGCCGCGCCGCGTCGATCACCCGGCGGCGGCCCGCGCGCTCGCTGACCTGCACCGCGACGGTGTTGATCGATCTGGCGAAGGCGCGGGTGAGCGGCATCGCGCCGTGGAAGCGGCCGTCATAGTTGCGCGGGCGCCAACCGGCGACACTGACCGGCTTGTCGACGAAGACGCTGTCCGGCGCGAGCCCGGCTTCGAGACCGGCGAGATAGACGAACAGCTTGAACGCGGAACCCGGCTGGCGCCGCGCCTGGGTGGCGCGGTTGAACTGGCTCGCCGAATAGACCTTCCCGCCCACCATCGCCCGGACCGCCCCGTCGAGCGACATCGCCACCAGCGCCACCTGCGAGACCCGGCGGGTCTTTTCCGCCTTCGCGAGCAGGGCGCGGGCGTGGCGTTCGGCGATGCGCTGCAGCCGGGAATCCAGCGTGGTGCGGATCTCGACATCCTGCGACCGCGGACCGATATACCCGCCCGCCCGCTCGAGCGCCCAGTCGGCGAAGTAGCGCGCGCCGGCACCGGTCTCCTCGCGCAGGCGAAGCGGCGTCCGCTCCGCCGCCTTGGCCTCGGCTTCGGTAAGCTTGCCGGCATCGACCATCGCCCGCAGCACGCGGAGCCCGCGCGTCCTCGCCGCTTCCGCGCTCCGCACCGGCGAATAGCGCGACGGCGCCTTGAGCAGCCCCGCCAGCACGGCGGCCTCGAAAAGCGAGAGGTCCCGCACCGTTCCGCCGAAATAGCGCCGGGCGGCCGCCGCCACGCCGTAGGCACCGGAGCCGAAATAGACCCGGTTGACGTAAATCTCGAAGATCTGGCGCTTGGAAAACCGGGCCTCCAGCCAGAGCGCGACGATCGCCTCCTGGATCTTTCGCCTGACCGTCCGCTCCGGGGTAAGGAACAGGTTCTTGGCGAGCTGCTGGGTGAGCGTGCTGCCGCCCTGGCGGATTTTCCCGGCGCGGATATTGGCCACCGCCGCGCGGAGGATGCCCCAGACATCGATCCCCGGATGGTCGAAGAAGCGCCGGTCCTCGATCGAGCTGACCGCCTCGACGAAATAGCCGGGCAGCTCGTCGAACCGGACCGCGCCGCCGTAGAGCTGGCCGTAACGCGCGAGCGTCGCTCCGTCGGCGGTCCTCAGCAGCACCGCCGGGCGGCGGGTCGGCGTTTCCAGCCGCGACAGGTCGGGCAGGTCCCAGGCGTACCACGCGACCGCGCCGGCCCCGGCGACTCCGACCCAGATGCCGAGCACGAGGGCCCACCGGGCGAGCCTCGCCAGCCACCCGCGCTTCGCGGGACGACGGGCGCGCGGCTTCGCCTTGCCGCCGGTCTTGCGGCCCGCTTCGCTCTTCTCCGTCCGTCGCGCGGTTCGGCGTCGTGCCATTCCAACCGTATTCCGTAATGTCGCGCAGCGCGGGAAACCGACCCGCGCGAAACATAGGGCATGGATGGGCCGGCGTGCCGGTCGATGTCGAATCCTCGCTCCGCCCGACAGCTTGTTCGCTCACCGTCCAGCGATTATGACGGGCCGGGACTCCTCCATACCGTTCGCAGCCGTCCGCCCGTCCGCCCATGCTGACCCTTGAGAACATCGCCTGCCGCGTCGAGGGGTGCCTCCTTTTCGGGGGCGTGAACGCGCAGATCGGCGCGCGCCGCAGGCTCGGGCTGGTCGGGCGCAACGGGTGCGGCAAGACGACCCTGCTCCGTCTCGTCGCCGGCCGGCTGGAGCCCGACGAGGGCCGGATCGTCCGCGCGCGCGGGCTGTCTGTCCGGCTTGTCGATCAGGAGGTGCCGGGAGGTCCCGGAACGCCGCGCGACGCGGTGCTGGCCGCGGACGGGGAGCGCGCGGCCCTGATCGCCGAAGCGGAAAGCGCGGGGGCCGCGCGCCGGGCCGGGATCGAGGTCCGGCTCGCGGAGATCGGCGCGCACGCGGCGCCGGCGCGCGCCGCGCGGCTGCTCGCCGGGCTCGGTGTCGACGAAGCGATGCAGGAAACGCCGCTCTCGAGCCTCTCGGGCGGCTGGCGTATGCGGGTTGCGCTCGCCGCCGCGCTCTTCGCCGAGCCGGACCTGTTGCTGCTCGACGAGCCGACGAACCATCTCGACCTCGAAGCCGCCATGTGGCTGGAAACACATCTCAAGCGCTATCCCCGGGCGCTCGTGGTGGTGAGCCACGACCGGGATCTGCTGGACGCGGTGCCGGACGGCATTCTCCACATGGCGGGCGGCGCCCTGACCTTCTATCCCGGCAACTACACCCGCTTCGCCAGGACCCACGCCGAGCGCCTCGCGGCCACCAGGGCGCAGCAGGCCCGCATCGACGACAGACGGCGCCGGCTCCAGGGATTCGTCGACCGCTTCCGCTACAACGCGCGCAAGGCGCGTCAGGCGCAGAGCCGCGTGAAGGCGCTCGAGAAGCTCGCCGATCTGCCCATCGTCGCGGACGAGCGCACCGCCGAGCTGACGTTTCCCGAGCCCGCCGGGCTCAGGCCGCCCCTCATGACCTTCCAAGACGCGGCCGTCGGTTACGAGTCCGGCCGTCCCGTGCTGCGCAACCTGAATCTCCGCATCGACCCGGACGAACGGATTGCGCTTCTAGGCGCCAACGGCAACGGCAAGTCCACCTTCGCGCGGCTCCTCGCCGATCTGCTGCCGCCGGAGCGGGGGACGGTGAGGCGGGCCCGCAACCTTGCGGTCGGCTATTTCGCGCAACACCAGATCGACACGCTGCGCCCCGACGCCACGGCGTTCGATCATCTCGCGCCCCTCATGCCCGATGCCCTGCCCGAGCGCGTACGCGCCCGGCTCGGCGCCTTCGACTTCGGCGGCGAGAGGGCGGACGTGCCGGTCGCCGCGCTTTCCGGCGGCGAGAAGGCGCGGCTCAACCTCGCGCTGATCACCAGCCGGTCGCCGCAATTGCTGGTGCTCGACGAGCCGACCAACCATCTCGACATCGAGAGCCGTCGCGCGCTGGTCGACGCGCTCCAGGGCTTCGGCGGCGCGGTGGTGCTGATCGCGCACGACATGCACCTCGTCCAGCTCGTCGCCGACCGGTTGTGGCTCGTCCGGGACGGCACGGTCCGGCCCTATGACGGCGACCTCGACGACTACCGGGCCGAAATCCTCGACGGCACCGGCGCGGGGCGGGCGGACGGTCCCGGCCGCGCCGTCTCCAGCCGCAAGGAAGCCCGGCGGGCGGCGGCGGCCGACCGGGACCGGCGAAAGCCGCTGAAGGATGCCGTGGCCGCGGCGGAGAGCCGGATCGCGCGCGCCCAGGAAGCCCAGCGGTCTCTCCACGAAGCGCTCGCCTCGGCGGCGCGGGAGGACGACGCCGAGAGAATCGCCGCCCTGGGCAGGGAGCTGGCCGACGCCAGACGGGCGGAGGCGGCGGCCGAGGGCGACTGGTTCGCCGCCTCCGAGGCGCTCGAACGCGCCGGGCCGGGGTAGGCTGAGCCCATGCTTTGGCGGCGCAAGGGAAGAACCGAACCGGCGGGCTCCGTCGCGGGGCTCATCGTCAGGCCGGCGCTGCCGGGGGACGGCGACGAGGTTGCCGCGATGGCGCGGGCGTTCGGGCGCGCGGACAGCGGCCGGGCGAGCGATTTCACCGCCGAGCGTTTCCGGATCGACGGGTTCGGCGAGCACCGCGCCTTCGAGACGCTCGTCGCGGAATCGAACGACGGGCTGCTCGGCTACGCCATCTACTATCCCGGCTACGACACCGACAGCGCGTCGCGCGGCATCTACCTCGCCGATCTCTACGTCCGGGAGGGGTTCCGTCGCCTGGGCGTCGGCCGGGCGCTGGTCCGGGGGCTGGCCGCCCACGGCCGGTCGCGCGGCGCGCGCTGGATGTTCTGGTCGGTCCGCAAGCGCAACCGCCGCGCGCGGCGGTTCTACCGCGCGCTCGCCCCGGAGCTCCGGGAGGTGCTGCTGTGCGCCGCCTTCGGCCCGCATTTCCAGCGCCTCGCCGACGCCGGGCGCGACATCGTCAGACGTCCAGATTGACCACTTCGAGCGCCCTCGACTGGATGAATTCGCGGCGCGGCTCGACCACGTCGCCCATCAGGGTCGAGAAGACGTTGCCCGCCTGCTGGGCCTGGCTGACCTTGACGTGGAGCAGCGACCGGGCGTTGGGATCGAGGGTGGTTTCCCACAGCTGGTCGGGGTTCATTTCGCCGAGGCCCTTGTAGCGCTGGATGCTGAGGCCCTTGCGGCCGAGCTCGAGCACCGCGTCGACCAGCCCGATCGGCCCCTTGATCGGGGATTCGCGCTCGCCCGAGACCAGCATCGCCGGCCGGCCGTAGACCGCCTGTAAATCGCCCGCCATCTCGTCCAGCCTGCGGGCGTCGCTCGAGCGCATCAGCGCGCCGTCGATCGTATGGCGTTCGGTCACCCCGCGCAGCGTGCGGACGAAGGCGAAGCCGCCCTCCTCGACGGGCTCGGAGCGCCAGCCCCGCTCTTCCGCCGCGCTCAGCCCGTCGAGGCGCCGGGCGATCGCCGCGCCGACCTCCTCCGCCTGGCCGTCCTCCAGCAATTCCGGGTGGAAGGCGCCCAGGATCGCCGCCTGCTCCGCGACGTCGACATTCGCGAGCCGCTGCAATATCGGCGTCATCAGCCGCCGCGCCCTCAGCGCCTGGTCCACGCGCGCCCGCAGGTCCTCGCCCGCGACCTGCGCGCCCGTGTGCAGGCGGAGCACGCAATCCCGCAGTCCCGCCTCGACCAGATAGGAATCGAGCTCGCCGTCGTCCTTGAGATAGACCCCTCCCGAGCCCTTGCGCGCGCGGTAGAGCGGCGGCTGCGCGATATAGAGATGGCCGCGCTCGATCAGCGCCGGCATCTGGCGGAAGAAGAAGGTCAGCAGGAGCGTCCGGATGTGGCTTCCGTCCACGTCCGCGTCGGTCATCACGATGACCTTGTGGTAACGCAGCTTCTCGATATCGAAATCCTCGTCGCCGATCCCGGTGCCGAGCGCGGCGATCAGGGTGCCGAGCTCGGCGGAACCCAGCATCTTGTCGAAGCGCGCGCGTTCCACGTTGAGGATCTTGCCGCGCAGCGGCAGGATCGCCTGGAACGCCCGGTCGCGCGCCTGCTTGGCCGAGCCCCCGGCGGAATCGCCCTCGACGATGAAGAGCTCCGAGCGCGCCGGATCGCGCTCCTGGCAGTCCGCCAGCTTGCCGGGCAGCGACGCGATGTCGAGCGCGCCCTTGCGCCGGGTCAGCTCGCGCGCCTTGCGCGCCGCCTCGCGGGCGGCCGCGGCCTCCACCACCTTGGCGACGATCCGCTTGGCCTCGCGCGGATGCTCCTCGAACCAGGTGCCGAGCTCCTTGCCCACGATCCCCTCGACCACCGGCCGAACCTC
Organism: Defluviicoccus sp.; assembly: GCA_022823775.1. Classification (GTDB taxonomy): domain Bacteria; phylum Pseudomonadota; class Alphaproteobacteria; order MPNO01; family MPNO01; genus MPNO01. Next base: position 30,526 of record JAJEHI010000042.1, read on the forward strand.
CGAGGAGACCAGCTTGTCCTTGGTCTGGGAGGAGAATTTGGGATCCGGCACCTTGACCGAGAGCACGCAGCTCAGCCCCTCGCGCGCGTCCTCGCCGCTCAGCGCGACCTTTTCCTTCTTCGCGATGCCGTTGGCGCTGGCGTAGTTGTTGACGGTCCGCGTCAGCGCCCCCCGGAACCCGGCGAGATGGGTGCCGCCGTCGCTCTGCGGGATGGTGTTGGTGAAGCAGAGCATGGTCTCGTGATAGCTGTCCGACCATTGCAGCGCCGCCTCGACCGCGATCCCGTCCGCCTCCCTGCGGATCGCGATCGGCGGATCGAACAGCGGCGTCTTGCCCCGGTCGAGATACTCGACGAAAGCCTGGATGCCGCCCTCGTACGCCATCTCGACGATTTTCGGCTCGACCCCGCGGGCGTCGGTGAGCACAAGCCGGACGCCGGAATTGAGGAAGGCGAGCTCGCGCAGCCGGTGCTCCAGGGTGGACAGGCTGAACGCGGTGTTGCTGAAGGTCGCCGGGGAGGGGCGGAAGGTGATCTCGGTGCCGGTCCGTTCCCCCGCGTCGCCCACCGCCTCGAGCGGGCCCGTCGCCTCGCCGTTCTCGAAGCGGATCGCGTGCTCCTTGCCCGACCGCCAGATGCGGAGCTCCAGCCATTCCGAGAGCGCGTTGACCACCGAAACGCCCACGCCGTGCAGCCCGCCCGAAACCTTGTAGGAGTTCTGGTCGAACTTCCCGCCGGCATGGAGCTGGGTCATGATCACCTCGGCCGCCGAGATGCCCTCCTCGTGCATCTCGACCGGGATTCCCCGCCCGTCGTCGGTCACGGTGACCGTGCCGTCGCCGTTCAGCGTCACCGCGATTTCAGAGCAATGGCCCGCCAGCGCCTCGTCGATGGCGTTGTCGACCACCTCGTAGACCATGTGGTGCAGGCCCGAGCCGTCGTCGGTGTCGCCGATATACATCCCCGGCCGCTTGCGGACCGCCTCCAGCCCCTTGAGGACCTTGATCGACGCCGCGTCGTACGCGTCGTCGGCAAGCTCCGGCCGGGGTTCCTGGGCTGGCTCTGTCATCGGGCCTCCTGACGGGTCATGCGAGCGGCGCGAGCGCGCCGTCGGCGACGGCGAACCGCTGGGCGCGGTCGCCCATCCCGGCGAACGCCTCGGGCTCGGTCCCGGTGATCCACGCCTGGGCGCCCAGCGCGAGAACGGCATCGAACAGGGCGGCGCGGCGGTCGCGGTCGAGATGCGCGCCGACCTCGTCGAGCAGCAGGATCGGCGCGCTGCCCTTGTCGTCCGCGTGAAGCGCCGCGCCGGCCAGCACGATCCGGATCAGGAGCGCCTTCTGCTCCCCCGTCGAGCAGATCGCGGCGGGACGATCGCGGGCGATGTGGGTGCAGAGGAGATCGCTGCGGTGGACGCCGAAGGTCGCGCGCCCGGCCTCCGCGTCGACGCTTCGCAGGCTCGCGGTCCGCTCGCGCACCGCTTCCTCGACGGCGAGCGCCGGCATCTCGTCCAGCATCTCCTCGACCGCGCCCTCGATCGCGAGGCCGGCGGCGGGGAAGCCGCCCATGGTCCGGGCGCAATAGACCGAGAGCCGCGCGACCAGGCCGCGGCGCGCGGCCGCCACCGCCACGCCGGTCTCCGCCATCGCGGTTTCCAGCGCGCCGAGCCACGCCGCGTCGCCGCGCGGCCCCGATTCCTTGAGAATCCGGTTGCGCTCGCGCATCGCCCGTTCGTAGCGGCCGACGCGCGCCGCGTGGTCCCGGTCGAAGCCGCCAACCAGCCTGTCGAGAAAGCGTCGCCGCTCCGACGCGCCGGAATCGAACAGCCGGTCCATCTCGGGCGTCAGCCAGTTGATCGTCGCGTAATGCGCGAGATCGGCCTGCGAGGCGGCATCGGCGCCGTCGATACGGACCGCGCGCCGCCGCGGCGGCTCCTCGCCGGCGGCCGCGATCCCGGTCCCGACCTCGACCGGCCCTCCGACGCCGTTCAGGGTCGCGGCGACCGACCAGGTTCCCGGAGGCCCTCCGCGGCGTGCGACCGCCGCCAGCGCCGCGCCGCGCAGCCCGCGTCCGGGCGCCAGAAATGAAAGCGCTTCCAGCAAGTTGGTCTTTCCCGCGCCGTTCGCGCCGGTCAGCAGGACCGGGCGCTCGTCCACCGTCACCCGCGCGGCCTCGTAGTTGCGAAAATTCGTCATCGTCAGGCGCCTGACGGCGAGCCTGGGGCGCATGGCCGCCGCCCCCGCGTATTCGTTCTCCCGCGTTTCCGGCGCGTGAAAGGTCAAACGCGCATCGGCATCAGGACGTAGAGCGCGCCGGGGTCCGCGTTGTCGCGGACCAGCGTCGGCGAGGTCCCGTCCGAGAGCATGAACCTGGCGCCGTCCTCTCCGATGAGCTGGGCGATGTCGAGCAGGTAGCGCGAGTTGAAGCCGATCTCGAGCGGCCCGTCGGCATACTCCACCTCGAGCTGTTCCTCGGCGCTGCCCGCCTCGGGACTGGACGCCGACAGGACGAGCGACCCGTTGTCGAGGCTGAGCTTGATCGCCCGGGTCTTCTCCGTCGCGATGGTCGAGACCAGGTCGACCGCCTTGGCGAAGTTCCTCGGGTCGACCTGCAGCGTCTTGTCGTTGGCGAACGGGATGACGCGGTCGTAATCCGGGAACGTGCCGTCGATCAGCTTCGAGGTGAGGACCGTCGACTCGACCGCGACTCGGATCTTGGTGTCCGACAGCGTGATCGCGACCTCCTCCTCGCCGTCGTCGATGAGCTTGCGGACCTCGCCGACCGTCTTGCGCGGGACGATCACGCCCGGCATGCCCGCGGCCCCTTCCGGCAGCGCCAGCTCGACCCGCGCGAGGCGGTGGCCGTCGGTGGCGACGATGCGGAGCTTCGCCCCGTCCTCGCCCTCCGCCGGATGCATGTAGACGCCGTTGAGGTAATAGCGGGTCTCCTCCGACGACATCGCGAAGCGCGTCCGGTCGATGATCTCGCGCAGCGCCCTGGCGTCGATGACGAACTCGTGGGGCAGGGAGCCCTCGCTCATCACCGGGAAATCCTCGCTCGGCAGGGTGGCGAGCGATATCCGCGACCGGCCGCAGCGCACCATGAGCTGGTTCTGCTCGCCGCCGCTCGCGATCTCCAGCTCGGCGCCCTCGGGCAGCTTGCGGACCACGTCGAACAGGGTCTGCGCGGGCACCGTCGTCGCGCCCGGCTGGGCGACCGTGCAGGGCACCCGCTCGACGATGGCGATGTCCATGTCGGTGGCCGTCAGCGACAGCGTCGCCCCGTCGGCGTTGAGCAGCACGTTCGACAGGATCGGTATCGTCGTGCGCCGTTCGATTACGCCCTGGGCGTGCTGCAGCGACCGCAACAACGCCCCGCGTTCGATCGTGAGCTTCATCGTTCCGGGATCCCCGTCTGAGGAATATTTCCTTCCGGATAAGGCGTGTCGCGCCGAACCGGCGGGTGGCGTCCGGCACCCCGATTGCGCCCCGAACGAAGCGCCGCGCGCACCGTCGCCACTATAGCACAACCTGTTGCTGCAATGGGAAGAATCAAGCGTTCGGCGCCGCGCGAATCCCCCTCTCCCCCGCCGGGGGAGAGGGCTAGGCTTCCAGCATCCGGCGGAGAAGCTCCACGTCCTCGTCGAAGCTGGGGTCGGCCTGCCGCAGATCCTCGACCTTCTGGACGGCGTACATGACGGTCGTGTGGTCCCGTCCGCCGAACTTGCGGCCGATCTCCGGCAGGGACCGCGAGGTGAGATGCTTGGCGAGGTACATCGCCACCTGGCGGGGCCGCGCGACCGCGCGCGACCGCCGGGCGGAGTGCATGTCGGCGAAGCGGATGTTGAAATGCTCCGCCACCCGCTTCTGGATCTCCTCGATCGTCACGCGCCGCTCGTGCGCGCGCAGAAGGTCCTGCAGCACTTCCTGGCAGGTCTCCAGCGTGATGTCGCGTCCCACCAGGGTCGAATGGGCGACGATGCGGTTGAGCGCGCCTTCCAGCTCGCGCACCGAGGCGGTGATCTTGTGGGCGAGGAATTCGAGCACCTTGGGCGGGACCGCGACGCCGAGATGTTCCGCCTTCGATTGCAGGATGCCCACCCTGAGCTCGGTGGTGGTCCCGTGGATGTCGGCCACCAGCCCCCAGCCGAGCCGCGAACGAAGCCGCTCCTCCATGCCTTCCAGATCGGACGGCGACTTGTCCGCCGACACCACGACCTGCCGGTTGTTGCCGACCAGATCGTTGAAAGTATGGAAGAATTCTTCCTGGGTGTTTTCCTTGCCGTTGATGAACTGGACATCGTCGATCATCAGCACGTCGACCGACCGGAACTGCTCCTTGAACGCCATCGTGTCCTGGAAACGCAGCGCCCGGATGAACTGGTACATGAACTTCTCGGCCGACAGGTACACCACGCGGCGGTTGGAATGCCGCTCGCGGATGTGCCAGCCGATGGCATGCATCAGGTGCGTCTTGCCGAGCCCGACCCCTCCGTAGAGGAAGAGGGGGTTGTAGGTGGCGGTCGGCGACTCCGCCACCCGGCGGGCCGCCGCGTAGGCGAGCTCGTTGGGCTTGCCCACGACGAAGTTCCCGAAGACGAAACGCGGATCGAGCGGACCCCCGATATCCCCTCCGTTGCGTTCGGTCGCGGCGCGGCCGGAGGGCGCGGCGGCGGGCGCCTTGTCGGCGGGTTCGGGCGCCCGCGGCGGCGGTTCGGCGGGCGCCGCGGCCATCCGTTTGCGCTCGCGCTTCGCCGGCTCGGCCTGGATCTCGATGTCGAGCTTCTCGATCGTGCCGTTCTCGTCGGTCCAGAGCTCGAGGATGCGCCTGGCGAAGTTCTCGTTCACATAGTCGCGCATGAAGCGGGTCGGCGTCGCGATGCGCACCGCGTTTCCGTCGACGCCGAGCAGGGTCAGCGGCTTGAGCCAGCTGCGGTAGGAGGAATCGCCGACCTCCGCGCGAAGCAATCCCCTTACCCGTGCCCATTGCGCAGAAGTCCGCGAGTCCATCTTCGTCCCCGCCGGATTCAGGATTCGTTCGAGTGATTTACGAAGAACGCGAGCGCCTTCGCGGGAAGGTCCGCGCCGTCGACCGGCGGTCTGTCATGCCTGCCCGGAAGTCCCCGCCCGGGCGTCGTTCCGGTGTGCGCCGGGCTCGTTCGAGGCCCGTTTCGTATCGGCGTTCCCAACCCGCTCACCTCGGCCCCACAGCCAACCCTTCCTCAATCGAGGAAATAAAACGACATTCGCCGCCAGGTATTAGTCCCGCATTGCGATAGTATTGCCTAGAATTCGCAAGTATAGGGAATGTCCTGCCTGATTATTATTGTTCCGCGGACACCCCCACGCCGTCCTGCCTCAAAACAGTAGCTTCCCCGGACGGGTCGCGCAATGCCGTCTTGGCGGGCAAAACGGATTATTGCGGAAAAAAGTCGCCGCCCGGAGCGTCCGGACGGCGGAAAACGGCGGCCCGGCGCCGGCCTCTGCCGGCGCGGCCTGTGGATATCGGGGATAGTTCGAAGGGCGCCGGTTCCCCGGCGGCGAACCGGCTCTAGCCGAGCGCCTTGACCCGTGCGTTCAGCCGCGCGACCTTCCGGGCGGCCGTGTTGCGATGTACGACGCCCCGGGCGACGCCTCGCATCAGCTCCGGCTGAGCCGCCTTCAGGGCGGCCGCCGCCGCTTCCCGGTCGCCGGCGTCGAGCGCGGCCTCGACCTTCTTCACATGGGTCCGGACACGGCCGCGGCGGGCGCCGTTCACGTCGGCGCGGCGGGCGTTGCGGCGCGTCCGCTTCTTGGCCGATTTGATGTTTGCCATCGGTCGTACCCGTTGCCTGGTTCGATTGGGGAAGCGCTTTTAGCCCGCCCGCCCCGCCCCGTCAACCGAGCCGGGCGGGCCTCTCCCCGGAGCCCGCGCCCGTTTGCCTTGCCGCGCAACCGAACGATATTAGGCGCATGACGCTGCTGAAGATCGCCCGCATGGGCCATCCGGTCCTGCTCCGGGAGGCCGAGCCGGTCGCCGATCCGACCTCGCGCGAGGTCCGCCGGCTGGTCGACGACATGGTGGAGACCATGGAGGACGCCAACGGCGTCGGCCTCGCCGCGCCGCAGGTCCATGTGAGCCGCCGGGTGATCGTGTTCAAGGCGCCCGCCGAACGGGCCGGCCCGGACGGGGACGAGGACGCCGAGACGCCGCTGACCGCCCTGGTCAACCCGGTCTTCGAGCCGGTCGGCGACGAGGTCGAGCTGGGCTGGGAGGGGTGTCTTTCGATCCCCGGCCTTACCGGCGCCGTGCCGCGCCACGCCCGCATCCGCTATCGCGGCACCGCGCCCGACGGCCGGGCGGTGGAGCGCGAGGCGCGGGGCTTCCATGCCCGCGTCGTCCAGCACGAGATCGACCATCTCGACGGCATTCTCTACACGATGCGGATGGACGATCTGCGCATGCTGGCCTTCTCCGACGAGATGCGCCATTTCGCCGAGGCGGCGCGGGCCGGCGGGTGAGCCGTCCGATGGCCGCCGACAGCGACGACCTCCGCGACCGGCTGGTTCTCGCCGCGGCGCGGCACGCGGCGGCCGAAGGATGGGTTCCGGCGGCGATCCGGGCCGGCGCGGCGGAAATCGGCATCGACGAGGCCGAGGCGCGGCGGCTGTTGCGCGGCGGTCCGCGCGAGTTGTTCCGGGCCTTCAGCGACTGGGCGGACGCCCGCATGGCCGAGGCCCATGAAGCCGGCGGCGCCCGCGATCCGCGGCTCAGCGGGCGGGTCGAGAGCGCGGTGCTGGCGCGGCTCGACGCGCTGGAGCCCTATCGCGAGTCCGTCCGGCGCGGCGTCGCCTTCGCCGGGCTGCCGCAGAACGCGGCGCTCGGACTTGCCTGCCACTGCCGCACGGTCGACCGCATCTGGCGCGCCGCGGGGGACCGCTCGCACGATTTCAGCTTCTATACCAAGCGCGCCCTGCTCGCCGGCGTGCTCGCCGCGACGGCGCTGGTCTGGCTCGACGACCGCTCCGAAGGCGGCGATGTCACCCGCGCCTTCCTGCGGCGCCGGCTCGCCGACGTGCTGCGGATCCAGAAGCTGCGCGCCGGCGCGGAGCGGCTGTCGCGGCGGCTCTCCGAACCGCTCCGCCCGCCCGCGGGGCTGAGACGCCGGAGGTCTCCGCTCTTCTGACCCGGACGGCGTTTCGGTGCACCCTCGCGCGGCAACCCGGAGTAAGGTTGCGGCGGGCGGGGACGACATGCCGGGGAGCGGTCGGATGGCAAGGCGCGCGAGGGCAGGAATTCTTCGGCATGGCGCCGGTCTGGCGCTCGTCCTGGGCGCGCTGGCCGCGTCGGTTCTCCCCGCCGCGTCGCGGGCCGGAGAGCCGGTCGATCTCGAGCTCGTCATCGCGACCGACGTTTCGCGCAGCATCGATCACGCCGAGGCGCTGCTGCAGCGCGAGGGGGTCGCCAAGGCGTTTCGCAACCCGGCGGTCGTCCGCGCCATCGGGTCCGGGTTCATCGGCCGGATCGGCGTCGCCTATGTCGATTATTCGAGCCGCGCCTACAACAGGATCGTCATCGACTGGACGATCGTCCACGACCGCGAGAGCGCCGAGTCCTTCGCCGCCCGCCTGCTGGAAGCGCCGCTGACCTTCGGCCGACGCACCTCGATCAGCGATGCCATCGAGCTGGCGCGCGAGATGATCGAATCCAACGCCCTCGAAGGGACGCGGCGCGTGATCGACGTCTCGGGGGACGGGCCGAACAATCACGGGCGCCTCGTGGACGCGGTCCGCGACGCGACCGTCGCCCGGCGGATCACCATCAACGGGCTTCCGATCGTCAACGAGCGCGGCGCGTTCAGCCGCAGGTTCTACCTGCCCGATCTCGACAAGTACTATCTCGGCTGCGTGATCGGCGGGCCCGGGGCGTTCCTCGTGGTCGCCAACAGCTTCGAGGACTTCGCGCGCGCCATCAGGCGGAAGCTGATCCTCGAGATCGCGGGCGCGCCGGCCCCCCGCCTCATCCGGGCATCCTCGCCGACCGGCTACGTCTATCCCAGGGGTTGCGACATCGGCGAGCGCATGTGGAACTACTGGAACGATCCGTAGGCGGGGCGGCCTCCGCCACCGCCCCCCACGTCGTTATGCCCGGAACAAGTCACGGGCATGACGGAAAAATGTCGCTGGTATCCCGCCCGTCGCGTTGTCTGCATAAGCCCCCAATGTTTCACGTGAAACATTAGGCCGTCTCCGACCCCCGCGGCGTCAGCCTCGTGACGTGGCCCATCTTGCGGCCCGGCCGGGCTTCGGCCTTGCCGTAGAGGTGGAGGCAGGCGCCGGGCTCGGCGGCGATCTCGGGCCAGTCCCCGATCTCGGCGCCGAGGATGTTGGCCGTCGCGGCGTCGCTGTGGCGCGCCGGGTCGGCGAGCGGCAACCCGCAGGCCGCGCGCACCGCCTGCTCGAACTGGCTCGCGGCGCAGGCATCGAGCGTCCAGTGGCCCGAATTGTGCACCCGGGGCGCGATCTCGTTGGC